>JACPLQ010000002.1:0-16314 GCA_016186435.1 Candidatus Nomurabacteria bacterium
GCCAGAAAAAACATAAAAACCATTATTGACCGGGTCAAATATCGCGGGGAAACTTTCGCCATAGGCAGGCGCAATTCCGTGGACGCGGTGATTATTCAGTTCCCGCCCAATTACAATAAAATTCTAAGCGACATTACTAACGTCAATGCCAACTCCAGAAGTTTTGAATTTCTCAAGGACGAGCCCGATATTTACAGCTTGAGCGATCTAAAAAAGATTTATGACTAAAGGCAAAATTGTCCTGGTGCCCTTTCCTTTCACCGATCTGTCGGGCCAAAAAGTGCGTCCCGCGGTGGTGCTGTCCGCCCTGGAACGAAGCGACGACTTTATCGCGTGCTTTATTTCCTCGAAACCAGACAGGAAGATAAACAAGACGGACATACAGGTAGAGCCTACGCCGGAAAATGGTCTTAGGATTAATTCAATAATAAAAGTCGCCAAAATCGCCACTCTGGAGAAAAAAATTGCCCTGGGAGAAATAGGGTCCTTGGATCAGAAAACAACAAAAGTTTTAAATTCCAAATTAAAAACTGTCTTCGCGTTAAATTAACTTTTTAAATTCTTTCGGTAAAGGTGATTCTATTTTAATTGTTTCGCCTTTTAGATTCCTGAATTCGATAGATTTGGCATGCAACATCATTCTACCCCCTCCTGGTAGGGGTAACCCTTTCGGATTATAGAGCGCATCGCCGACAATAGGATGATTAAGATATTTCATGTGCACGCGGATCTGGTGCGTCCGGCCAGTTTTAGGGCGAACTTCGAGGACAGTAAAGACCGAGGAACCTGCATTTTTCCTCCCCTGCGAAGGGGAGGTGGCCTTTAGGCCGGAGGGGTCTAACGGGAGGGTTAATCTTTTCAAAACTTTGTAAAAAGTTTCCGCTTCGCGCATCTCGCCGCGCGCGCCGCGGCCGGCGGAATAGCGGCGGAAATCCTTAGGGCTCCGGCCGATGGGCTTATTGATAACCCCGCGATCGTTTTTTACCGAACCGGAAACTATCGCAATATAAATTTTTTTTTATTTTTCTATCTACAAACTGTTTTTTCAAAAATTCATGCGCCCTTTCATTTTTTGCCAAAAGCAAAACGCCGGAGGTTTCCTTGTCCAGCCGATGCGCAAGAATAAAATCCGGATAAGTTTCGGCGATGAAGTCAACTAAAACACCGGAAGGTTTATCTATCGCGAGAATATCTTTGTCTTCGTAAAGTATTTTGATTCTCATTGGTGCTCCCGGAGGGAATCGGACCCCCATTAGAAGGTTAGAAACCTTCTGTTCTATCCATTGAACTACAGGAGCATTGGCATAGTGCGCGGTGAGGGTCTCGAACCCCCGGCCTCCTCTTTGTAAGAGAGGCGCTCTAACCAACTGAGCTAACCGCGCAAATACTTAACCAAAGTAACATTTTTAGAGCGAAGGGTCAATGACAGGCGATGGAGAATTTAATATTTCTTTGGATTTCTGCCCGCGTAGAGAAAAATATTGGAGCGCCTTTTCTATTCTATCTTTTTTTACTATCTTGACCTGTGAACTGCCGTTTGTGGCAGATGCGCCAAATTCTTCATTTGTGCGCACGAAAAGATAAACTCCAAACGCCAGAGATAAAACAACTAATATGAAAGTTATGAGCAAAATTATTTCCCATCCTATATTCGGATTAGTATGAAATCCTCCTTTTTTAAACTTTTTTTTATTTTTAAATATTTCTATTTTCATGTTTTATTTAACGAAGCTTAAAAGCCTTATCTTGAAAAGCCCTGCCCATTCTCCTGCCCCGCTTTTTTTTATATCAAAAGAAATAATCTCCAGTTCATATGGAGAATTTTCCAGTAATCTTATAAATTTGTACGTAGATTCAAAACTGCCGATAGTTTGAATAGATACGGTAAGCTCTGATTTCTCTTCCTCTATGTCTACAGACTTGACATCCGCCTTAGCTCCGGCAAGAACCGCAAGTTTTTCCAAGGTATCCAAAAATGGCACAATATTAGAACTCTCTGCAAAATGAGTTTCCAGCTCCGTTCTTTCTGCTTGTATTTCTTTGATAGATCGCGCAAGCGACCTTATCTCGTCTCGGCGATTTGCTTCAGCTTGCCACTCTGCATGCGCCTTTAGAGAAATTTCTTTATTCTCGCCTACTTTCATATAAAGAAATACAAAAGCATAAGAAGAAGCCAGAAGAAACGCAAAAGAAAGCAGGAGAGGCGCTTTTTTAAATTTTTTAAATTTTTTGGAATTATTACCCATTTTATTATGAGGCCTGCCCGCCTTCGTCGTTCGAGCGGGGAATTAATTTAAGATAAAACTCTATATTGGAACCCTTTATGAAATTTGATACAGGCAAATCCACTTTCTTAAACGCGACATCGTCTTCCAGGGCTCTTCTAAACAGAAGCAGGCGCCCGCGCGAAGGCGCTACGCCGTTAATGCTTATTTCTTTTCCTGTAACGGAATTGTTTTCATAATTAATGCGGTTTATTTTAATATCCGGCATTTTTTTCAGGATAATCTCGCTTATGATTTTTTGGGAAACAAGGTAGGTATTTTTTTCTGACGCATTTATTAGGAGGATTTTCTCGTTCAAATCTTCCACTGTTTTGAGAGAATCTTGATCAACAGCCGGCACCGGTTCCCTTTTTTGTATTTCCAGTTTTTCATAGGCCAAATTTTTCTCAACTGACGAGAGAAAATATGAAGGCAAAATTGAAAGAATGGCTACTAAAACGCAAAACCCAATCGCCGCTAAAAACACTACCCCCAGTCTGAAGTAAAAATCTTTACCTTTCTTTTTCTTTTCTTGGTTTGGTATTAAATTAATCATAATCAAAATCCCCGAGCGCCAACCCCAGCGCCGCAGCAAAAGTAAGCGACTGATTAAAGCTTATTTCGGGAATATATTTATCCGTCTCGGCAATGTTTACCCAGACATTAGCCATCTCTACTTTAGTCTTCATACTTACTGAAATATAGTCTGCGAGTCCTGTCAAGTTTGAATCTCCCCCGCATAAAATTATTTTTTTGATCGGCGGGCGGTCTTTGCCCTCTTCATCTTTGTGAGTATTCCAATACAAGAAATGTTTTACTATCTCGTCCCGCAATATGGAAACACTGTTTAAAAGAACCGAGAAGACTTCCTGATTTTCTGTGTTTCGCTCCAATCCGTACTGCCGTTTCATTTTTTCCGCTTCTTCTTTGCTGACATTAAAATTTTTCTGAATCATATTATTCAGCAGCTCTCCCCCAATATCCAAAGTAGAAGTAAAGACCACAACTCCGCGCGACACTATAAAAATTCCGGTGCGAGTCTGCCCAAAATCCACTATCGCATATGTTCCTAAATCTCCCTTTTTTACGACAGCCCGAGCTATAGCCTGCGCTTCCAACTCCAGAGACTGAATAGATATAAATGAATCCCTAAAAACAGAAATATAAGTTTCAATTATATTTTTAGGAATGGCCGCCACTTCTATTTCCAAGCTTTGCGCGTCTTCCCCTGCGAAATCATAATCAAAAATAGCATCTTGCGCGGGTATCGGCACATGATCTTCCAGCGCGAGTTCAATCCCTTCGCGTACATTTTTCAATCCTGCTTTTTGAAGCCGAAGCGCAAAGAGGTACACTTGTTCTTCTGGAAGAGAGACTCGCACAAATCTTATCCCTTCTTCTTTGCGCAGAGTAGTCAGAACATTTTTTAGTTTTTCAGGGTTTTTTATTTTTCCCGATTCTATAATTCCGACCGGAATTTTGCGTTCTCCATAGCGTCCCATTTTTATTCCGTTTTTAGTTGCTGTGAGCTCCACAAATTTTAAAGATTCATCTGAAATATCCAGCCCGAAAGACGGCGCCATCAAATACCGAGGCGGCGGAAAAAATTCAAACAGAAATCCGCCGAGTGGGTTCTTGGAATTCTTGAACATATTAATATTATATTATATTTGGATGCGTATCGCTATTATTTTTCGGATTTATTCCTTTTATCTAAATATCTTTGCAGTATAAGGGCGGCGGCCGAGGCGTCTATTCTACCGGACTTTATTTGTTTAATTTTACTATGGACCTGCGATTGCCTCAAACTCTTTTTAGTACTCCCCGCTTTTCTGGCTTCCACAGAAGTCAAAAATTCTTTCTGCTTGTGTACCGGCAAATTAAATTTTTCTTTGAGCTCCAATATAAACACTTCTATCCTCGCCGACAGCGCGTTTAAGTGCCCTCGAAAATCCACAGACTCTCCGACGACGATCTCTCCGATATTTTCTTCTTTTATAATTTCTTCAAGTTTAGAAAAAGTATCTTTGCTGTTTAAAAGTATTTCTTTTGGAAAAGCTAACGTCCGGTTTTCGTCAGAGATCGCCAGTCCTATTCTCTTGGTACCGTAGTCAATGCCTAAAAATCTCGGAGATAATTCCATAACAAGATACTAGCACAAACGAATATTTTCTGGTATATTAACGCGTATGAATCTATTTTACGATTCAAACACTTTGCTTTTAATAGTATTGGCTCTGTGGACTATTCCATGGAAAATTTATGCTGTGTGGCTCGCCGCCAAGCATGACCATAAAAAGTGGTTCATCGCCTTGCTCATATTAAACACTGTTGGAATTTTAGAAATTTTTTACATTTTTAAGATTGCAAACAAAAGCTGGGTGGAAGTAAAAAGGGATTTTGGCAAAGCTGGAGCATCATTAAAATAATAATTTTGGATAATAATACGGAGGGTTCGCCTAATGGTATGGCAGTAGTCTTGAAAACTACCGGGAGTAATCCCTTAGAGGTTCGACTCCTCTACCCTCCGCTTTTGATTTTAAATACTCATAAGAGTATAATTTAAGATATGCAGGCAAACGAGAATGAAGAAAATAAATTCGTCTGGTCCGCGATGGAATACGAAGAGAAAGAGCGAAGCCAAGATTGGTTTTGGGCTCTTGGAATCATCATAGGGACGAGCTCTATCGCTTCTATTATTTTTGAAAATTATTTTTTTGCCGCGCTTCTGATTATTGCCGGAGCGCTCTTGGCATTTTTCGCAATGAAAAAGCCGGACGTAGTTATTTACGAATTAAATTCAAAGGGTCTCGTGATACACAATCGCTTGTATCCATACGACAGCATCAAGGCTTTCTGGGTGCAGGCAGATTTCACTCCCGGCTCGCCTGTCAAACCGATATTTTTTGTACATACCGAAAGAGCATTTATGCCGGTGCTTTCTATTCCGATAAATTTGGATATTGCAGAAGATATACACAGTATATTTTCAGCTCAAGAAATTGCCGAAGTTGAAATGAAAGAACACCCTTCAGAAAAAATTATGGAAGCGCTGGGGTTTTAAAAATCAAATTCACCTCTCCCCTTGCCCCTCTCCATAAAAATAATTTATGGAGAGGGGTCGGGGTGAGGAACTTTACCTAGAGACTAAAAACTGCTAGTCTGGCATTACTGCTCCTGTAGTTCAACGGATAGAATGCAAGATTGCGGATCTTGTGATCCAAGTTCGATTCTTGGCAGGAGCACAAATATAAAAAAGTGCGCTACGCTAGGCGTTTTTTAGTTTAGCGACGACCGCAAGGCAAAAAGCATAAAATATTTTTCCAAATCTTTGAGGTTGCTTTTATATTCCTTGCCGCCCAAAACCGCGTCTGCAAAAACTTCCCGCCCGCGGTCAAGCTCAAGCCGCCGCAGGCTCCAGCGCCGGTCCGCCTGAGATAGCTCAAAAAGCTCCAGCGCGCGGCCGACCGCGCCCCAAAAAGAAGCCTCGTCCCGGCCCTGCCATTTGGCCGCCCGGCCGACTTCACTGCCGATGTTGCCCAACTGTTGGGCAAGCGAAAGCGAAAACCATTTTTCCTTTGACATTCCGGCCATATATTTTTAGTCTGCCACCAGCTTATCTACTATTTCTCGTATCTTGTTTTGGACTTCCGGATTATCAACACCCCGGGTTTTATTACCCAAGCCGGGTTTTAAATTGACCATGGAATCAAACTCTACGAAATCGTTTCCGGTTTTTTCCAGGTACAAGTTTATGCCCCAAGTATCCCCGCCCTTGGAATTTTCTTTTTCTATCAAAAGAGATTGGATGTCCACATGGAGTTCGCCGCCCACACCCATAATCTCCTGCGCCGCATCCACCACCGCCTTGATAATGTCGCCGTATTGTTCATGGGCCAGGGCTTTGAGGTCCCTCCGGCTGATTTTATTCTTAACAATCCTAGTTTCCATCATCTTAACTATATCATAATTAAAAAAATTCTTTTACAAAAGAGAAGTTTTCCCATATTTTTCATATTAAAATTTTATTAATACTTAGGCATTGACTTTTTTAAAAAGCCTGATATAATCACGGGTGAGAAAAAAATGTGAGATACGTGCGTCTTTGTTACGGGCGTCGTATCGTTGTCAACCAAATTAGGATTGGAAATTAAATTTTGAAAGAAAGAGGAGAAGCACATGAACAAGCTGTTCTCGCAGTTCGCAGTTCTCGTAGTTCTATTCACGTTCGCCGCGTCGGCGATAGCAGCAGACGATCCCAACAAACCCGGACCGGTGTTTGGCACGCAGGAAGCGTGTCAGGTAGCACTAGACTTTGGCTCATACGATGTGTATGAGCCGGGTTACTCCGGCAACCGAGACAAGGACAAACGAAAGGGCATCAAGTATGATGTCCTGGAGTTGGAGTTCACGCAGTGTCGCTTTCAACGGACACTGCAGGCTTGGGGTTGGACAATCAATCCCAGGGGCACGAAGGTGCGGGCCGTCTATGACGGCTCCGACA
Source organism: Candidatus Nomurabacteria bacterium (assembly GCA_016186435.1). GTDB lineage: Bacteria > Patescibacteriota > Minisyncoccia > Phycocordibacterales > UBA9973 > UBA9973. Next base: position 6,769 of record JACPLQ010000002.1, read on the forward strand.
TGCCGAGGATATACGCTCGGGATGACTGCGGTAACGCAGATAACACTCCGATGCCTGAAGCTCCTCCCTCGCCGCCGCCCGCTATTGCGCCACAAGCGCCCGCGCCGGCGGCTCCGGCAATCACGCCGCAGCCAGCGCCAGCAACGGCCACTGCGTCGGCGGCTCCGGCACCTACCCCAACTCCGCCAGCGACAGCGACGGCAACTGCGGAGGTCAATGTTCATATTGATCTTCCAGAGTTGCCGGAAGATTCACGGGCGCATCGCCGGGAACCCATTCCCGACGATGACGATGACCGGCCGCGACGAATGTCGCGGCGCATGAAAGTAGGCATCGGCGCAGTCGCGGCCGGTGTCGCCACTGGCACATATTTCTTAGGAAGATATTTGTGCTGGTGGTGAGTGGGTAAATTTGTTCAACCAACCTCGCGCCCTCGCGAGAGGGCGCACAACAAAAATTGCGCCCGGAAGGCGCAAGGAGAACTTCGATGAAGAAAGCGATTTTGTGGTTTGTGCTGTTTATCATCCTTGCAGCTCTCGCGGGTTGCAAGGGAAAATGCAGCTCGTGCGGGTCGCCGACTCAACCGCAGTTGTTCACCTCGACCTACACGGCCGAGGCGACGGCGACGGCGACGGCGACATGTCCCGACGGCACGACGGCGACGGCGATTGGCTATGCTAAGATCACGGTGACCATGACCAGTAACATTAGCCAGGCCGATGCCGATGCCAAGGCCAAGCAACAGGCCGAGGCGGAGGCCAAGGCCGCCGCCGAAGCAAAGGCAAAAGCCGAAGTGACGTGTGGTGCGACCTGCACCTATGTTGCGACCCCTTCCAGTTTTAGTTTTGACTGGCAGGGACGCAGCGGCACGATCACGGTGATGAAATCATCGCAGTCGTGCCCGGATTGCACAACTGTGCCGTCCGGCATACCGTCTTGGATCACAGTGACCGCGCAGGGCAATGGAAGTTTTGCTTACACGGTCACCAACAACAACGACCAGGTGTCCCGCACTGTGACTTTCTCACTTTGCGGAGCTTTGGTCACAATTTACATGGGACCTGCACCATCATCGTGCTCGTTCCTTGTATCGCCCGTGACACTGGACTTTTCGTGTCCCGGTGGCAGTAAGGTGATTACGGTCACAACGAACCGAAGCGACTGCTCGTGGTTCGCGGAGTCCAATGCTCCGTGGATCACAGTCAACCCAACAACCTGGGTATCTGGTAGTGGAAGCATCACTGTCAGCGCAAGTGCCAATGGCACGAGCAGGCGGACGAGCACGATTACCGTCGCTGGTCAGACGGTGTCGGTCGCACAGGATGCGTGCCCCGACACCTCGACACCTGTCAACGGCTCCTGCGCCGCGACCCACTACGGTTGCACGCTGGGGACCAGCACCAACCCGGTCGACGGCATCACGCAGTGGACATGGACGTGTTTGGGCTCGAACGGAGGCAGCAATGCCTCTTGTTCGGAGAACAAACCCCCGCAACCGATCAACGGTTCCTGCGCGGCAACCCATTACGGGTGCACTCTTGGTGTCAGTACGAACCAAGTCGACGGCAGCACGCAGTGGACCTGGACGTGTTTGGGCTCGAACGGAGGCAGCAATGCTTCCTGTTCGGAGAACAAACCCGCGCCAGCCTGCACATTCGCTGTGCAGAACACGCCATTGTCGTACACGTGGAATTCAACGGACAACTCTGGCGTGGTGGTTAGCACTCAGGCTGGGTGCGATTGGTCAGTCTCGGCTAGTCAGTCCTGGGTGACTTTCCCGGAGGGTGCCTCGGGTACCGGTCCTGGTGACTTCAAGGTCCGACCCACGCAAAACGATGGAGCGGCACGGAACGCGACCATCACCTTCACTGGGGAAGGAGGATATACCACAACCATTCCCGTGAGTCAGGGCGCCAAGCCGGCGGCGTCTTGCACATTCGCCGTGCAGAACACGCCGGTTTCGTACACATGGAATCCCGCCGCCAATACGGGTGTGGTGGTCAGCACCCAGGCGGGATGCACGTGGTCGGTCTCGGCCACTGCGTCGTGGATCGGAGTATCGCCCACATCAGGGACTGGTAGCGGTGAGTTCTTGATTTCGGCCGCCGGCAACAGTGGAGGAGCACGGAATGCCAATGTCATCTTCATTGGGGAAGGAGGCTACACCACAACAATCCCCGTGAGCCAGGGCGCCAAGCCCTAAGCTCACGACAACAAGTTCTTTTGAAAGGAGGTATCTCGAAGGGTTCGCAGCAGCGAGCCCTTCTTTTTTTTATAAATTTTTTAATTTTTTTTAAAAAATAACTTCATTTATCTTTAAAATAAATTTTCCACAAAAAATATTAAACTATTTTTCAAAAAACACACAAAAATACAAATGTAATGCTTCAATAGCATAAACGGCATTAGTATCGGTTGGAGTTGTAGATTTAAGCTCCTATGGAAATGCCTATTGACACTCAAAACATTATATGATACAATTCTAGAAATCAAATTATTAAAAGGTTATTAAAAGCTAATGAATAAACAAATGAAAAATGCAAAAATGGGGTCTTTAAAGGGTTTCAAGGCTATGGCCATGGTCGCAGTTTTTGGCTTGGTTTTGGGGTTTTCCTCAATTCCCCTGTCAAAAGTTAATGCGCAAATAGTTATGGTTACTGGTTCTATTACCGCATCTCCGGGAACTATTTGCGCAGGAGAATCTTCTAATATTTCTTGGGCTACTACAGATGCTACCAGTATCACAATTTCTCCTACTATTGGGTCAGGTTTACCTGCTTACGGAGACAGAGATGTTTCTCCTACTCAAACAACCACTTATACAATGACCCTTTCCAATAATTCAGGAGGTTATGGACAGACATCAGCTACAGTTTATGTTAGCGGTTCATGTGGAGGAGGAGACAGCGTTCCGACTGTAACTCTTACAGCAGACGATAACAGTTTAAACCCTGGACAGACTACCAGACTTCGCTGGACTGTAACCAACGATCCTGATACTTGCACCGCAAGCGGCGCTTGGTCTGGAAGAAAAGACGAAAACGGCGGAAGCGAAAGCATTGGCCCTATTTCCAATTCAAGAACTTACACAATCACCTGCTCCAATAGCGCCGGTTTTGATGTTGCTTCAGAAACTGTAACTTTCAATGATGACGATGACAACGACGGCGAACGCCCGGATGTAACTACCAATCCAGCTACAAATATTGACCGCGACGAAGCTATTCTCCGGGGAGACGTAGACGGCAACGGCCTTTCTACCAGAGTGTGGTTTGAATATAGCCGAGACAAAGACGATGTAGAAGACGGCGATGGCACGGAAACATCTGAGCAATCAACCGGGTCCGGTTCGCAAGATTTCAGTCGCCGCATTACCGGCCTGCGTGAAAATACTACTTATCATTTCCGCGCGGTAGCAAGAAATTCTGAAGGTACGGACCTTGGAAACATCAGGTCTTTCCGGACAGATGACGATGATGATGACAATGATGATGACGAAGATAGGCCTACGGTAGATATTTTTGCTAACCCTACGAGTGTAAATTACAACGGCTCAAGCATAATCACCTGGCGCTCAACAGACGCTGACTCTTGCCGATCAAGCGGCGGGACGAGCGGATGGTCTACATCAAACAGGGGCCGTTCAGGAACATTCTATGCAAACTCTTTGACTCGCGACACTACTTTCAGCATTACTTGTGAAAATGACGAAGGAACTGATAGCGATTCTGTTACCGTTCGCGTAGGCAATATAATTGTGAATAATAACCGGCCGACTGTCTACATCTACGCTGACTCTACAAACATAGCCTACAATTCTGCTACCACAGTACGCTGGAGCACCACAAACGCAACTTCATGTTTCGCATCAGGCGGCTCCGTCGGCTGGGCCGGAACGAGGAGCATAGGACCGGGTTCTTTCTACACCGGCTCTCTTACGGGCTCAAGAACTTACGTCCTTACCTGCAGCAACTCTGCAGGATCTGACACAGACTCTGTGACAGTAAGTGTCCGTCCTAGAATAATAACCACGACTCCTCCGTCTCCAACCTCGCTCGTACTTATTACTTCTTCTATAGACAGAAATCAGCCGATACTGCCCACGCTTGATAACACAAGACCGCGCGCAGGAGATGAAATTAACTATACGGTAACTTACCAAAACATCGGTACAGCTTCTATCACTAATCTTGTTCTGCGCTTAGACCTTCCATACGAAGTAGATTATATGTTCTCAAATCCAAACAATCCTATCCGATCCGGCAATACGCTAATATTTAATCTTGGAACTTTGCGGGCAAACGGCACAGGAACAGTCACCGTAAGGGTGCGCGTGCGGGAAGACGCGGCTCCCGGAGCATTGCTAAACTTCCCTGCTGTGCTTTCTTACACCGATCCTTCCGGCTTCCCTCAATCAGTAAGCGCGAATGTTTCCGCGCAAGTCTGGAGCGGTTCTGAGACAATAATACTGGATGAAGGAGAAAAAACTATCGTTCCTCTGGGCGCAAGCATCTTTGGAGCAGGCTTCTGGCCGACTACTCTCTTCGGATGGCTCTTGTTCCTGATACTTATACTTATACTTATATTATTGGTAAGATCCCTCTACGCGCCGGCAAGTCCGATGCCCTGGAGCAGGAAAACTATCACCACTACTGTCCAGCATTAATTAAAACTAACTATTTGTGCACACTAAGTGCGGTATACCCCCACACCTATTTATCCGTTAGGAAAAAAATAGGTGTGGGGGTATATTTGTTTTATGGCAGAAGAAGAATATACGTACCCGATGCGGATCAACAAATATCTGGCTCTGAAAAAAATCTCTACCCGCCGAGGCGCGGATGAATTAATAGCGAATAAAAAAGTTTTTATAAACGGCAGACTGGCAGTACTTGGCAGTAAAATAAGCCAAGCTGATAAGGTAGAAGTTAAGGGCGCTCCGGAAAAAGCGTATGAGTATTTTGCATACAATAAACCGATAGGTATTGAGACAAACTCTCCCCGACCAGACTTGTTTCCCATAGGCCGGCTTGATAAAAATTCTCACGGGCTTTTAATACTTACGAACGATGGACGCATTACTGACCAGCTTCTCAACCCAAAATATTTTCACGAAAAAGAATACGTAGTTAGAACTTTAAACAAGCTCCGCTCCAGTTTTAAAAACAAAATGGAAGCAGGGGTAAATATTGAGGGGTATGTCACACAGAAATGCAAAGTGAAAATTTTAAGCCCTTTTACTTTTAAAATTATTTTAACCGAAGGCAAAAAGCATCAGATACGCAGGATGTGCTCCGCCCTCTTCCAGGAAGTCGCTGACTTAAAACGCGAGAGAATTATGAATATCAAATTAGGAAATTTAAAAGACGGCGGCCTAAGAGAAATAAAAGGCGAAGAACTAGTACTTTTCTTAATGAGCGAGGACTCCCCTTGCTCAATATTCTATACTGGTATATAATATTAAGATGCAGAGAAAAACACCATTTATACAAGGTGAACATTATCACGTATATTCTCGAGGAGTAGAAAAACGCAAGATATTTTTAAATGCAAAAGATTATGAACGCTTTGTTGCTCTTTTATATATTATGAATCAAGGCGCACCATTTCGAATGGAAAATTTTCTTCGAGATAAACAAAAAAGTATAAGAAATATTTTTAATGAAAAAAGAGAAAAGCCTTTGGTTTCGGTTTTAAGTTATTGTCTAATGCCAAATCACTTTCATCTGATTTTGTATGAACATACGACCGGCGGTATTAGTAAATTTATGGGGAAACTTTTAACTGCTTACTCCATGTATTTCAACACAAAATTCGAGCGAAGTGGTCCCTTGCTAACAAGACCGTTTAGGTCAGAACATATTAACAATGAACCGCAGTATATGTATATATTTTCTTATGTGCATTTGAACCCATTATCAATTAATTACAAAGGATGGAAGGAAAATGGAATTGAAAATAAAGAAGAAGCAGAAGAATTTTTGGAAAAGTATCAATTTTCAAGTTATCGGGATTTTTTGGGGATTAATCGTCCCGAGAGAGTTATTATTGATTTTTCTATGGTTCCAAAATATATAAAAGAAATGAAACTAGGCTTCAAGACCCTAGAAGATAACTTTGAGCAAGGACTCCCCTTACTCAAGTTGACAAAATAGATACTCGTGTGATATACTCGCTGGACAAAGTAGGTAAAAGAAGAGCATTTAGAGTCGATTTCTTAAACATAACCCATTTGTATTTAATAACTTAACTTATAACATCAATGACTGGTACTATAAAAAGGCTCACTGATAAAGGTTTCGGCTTCATAACTGGAGAAGGACTTGAGAAGGATTTATTCTTCCATTCCAATAATCTAGTTGGCGTAACTTTTGACGAGCTCAAAGAAGGTGATGCTGTTTCTTTTGAAACAGAGGAATCTCCAAAAGGCTTGAATGCTACGAACGTTCAGCGCGCGTAATATTCGAATCAATAAAAAACCACCCTTACGGGTGGTTTTTTATTTTACTAACCTTGATAAGCGAGATTTCTTGCGGGCAGCATTGTTTTTTTTGATTACGCCTTTTTGAGCAGATTTATCAATAGCCTGAAAAGCGGATGATATTAGCTTCATCGCTTCGGCCTTATCTGTTTTTGCCAGCTTTTCTATTTTCTTCATTATTTCCTTCATAGCCTTCTTTCTCTGGTCATTAAAGGCCTTCTTGCGGGAAGAAACACGAATTGCTTTTTTAGCCGATTTTGTGATGGGCATAAAAGCAATCTAGCAGAAAAAGCCCAGAAAGGCAAGGTGTGGTATGATTAAAAGATGATCGGAAGCATAAGAGGCGAAATTATATTACAAACTGAAAAGTTTTTAATTGTAGAAAAAAAGGGAATCGGCTATAAGATCAACGTATCGCCGGATGTAATTTCCAAAATACCAAAATCTGAAGGCGAGGTTTTTTTGTGGATCCATACGCATGTTCGCGAAGATGCTCTGGATTTATACGGATTTTTAGATTATCCGGAGTTGGAATTCTTTGAGATGCTTTTAGGGGTATCGGGGATCGGGCCCAGATCTGCTCTCGCCATTTTAGGAATTGCTTCCATTGAAACACTTCGCAGGGCAATAGGCACTGGGGACACGAGCTACCTCACAAAAATCTCTGGCATCGGCAAAAAAACAGCCGAGAGAATTGTTGTAGAATTGCGAGATAAAATTGGTGAAGAAAAAGGAGGCGTGTCCCTGCAGGGAGAGCTGGATGCGCTTGAGGCGCTTAAATCTCTCGGCTATTCGCAAAATGAAGCGCGTGATGCGCTTAAAAAAGTAGCCCCCGAAGCAAACACAAACGCTAAGATCCGAGAAGCCTTGAAAATTTTAGGAGGAAAGTAGACCCCTCCATTAAGCCCTCCCCTTACTAAGGGGAGGGTGGGGTGGGGTGAAAAAAATAATTTTTTATCCCGGCTGCCGTAAGTTTTGCCATATCATCATAAGCTTGGTGCCTCGTTGTGTAATTTCTGAATTTTTTTTCATAAATATATCCGTATTCCATTAAAACCGAGCGCACAAATGGCAGCAATGTGCCGTTTGAGCCGAGCGCAATGAGTTTTTGGTCTGCTATAAGCCCACCTTTCTCCTTTTCATAAGTACTGGTGTTGTACTTTTTTTCAAGTTCCATGGCAATGTTTGCTGCGAATGTACCGCTTTTTTGGAAATTTGGCATTTGTCCGTCAGGCATATATACCGCAAATCCCGTGTGTTTCCCTATCGTCCATGCATCTTTTCTGGGGTAGTCATTGAAATGAATATGGATTACTGCATCCATTTTATTTTCATTCGCCCATTTATTGATACCATAAAGAATTATAGAAACATCTTCGGTGGCAGAATTATGGGGCACCGCTTCCCTTTCAATAATATCCCCGCTCTCTACTTTATTTCCCCATTCATTTTTTGCCTTATCGCGAAAAGAAACGATTTCGCCCGCATTAGCAGAAAAATAATCTGCGAATTCTTTCGTGTATCCCTTTAAATCTCGGGTGATGTGAACTTCAAATCTTTTGTCTTTCTTTAAAATGTTGTAAATTCGTTTCGCTACCGCAAGATTCATAGCTGCCTCTTTTACATTGCCATATTGCGCGCCCCAAATTTCATTATCATGACCGGGCACTAATAAAATTTTGACGGGCTCGGCCGCACGAGCGCTCAAAAAGGGTGCGAAGAGAGCTGTGAATATAAAAATTGTGAATAGTAGTTTTTTCATAAGAAATATATATAATTATAGCACTTGTCCCGTACTAAATTTTTGATTACCCAAAATGACAACTATTATTAACAATTTAAAATTTTAGTACCGGGATGCCAGAACTTCCAGAAGTTGAAAATTTAAGACTTGGACTGAACAAAGCCATTGTCGGACAAAAGATAAAGCAGGTAAAAGTCCTAAAACCTAAGCTTGTTTCCGGCAAAGGCACTGTCCGCACTGCTTCTTCAAAAAAGAAAAGTGAATTTGAACGCGGTGTGACGGGAGAAATTTTTACAGGAATAGAACGAAGAGCTAAAAATTTAATTTTTAAGCTAAGTCACGAAAAAACTATTTTAGCGCATTTAAAGATGTCCGGACAATTCGCCTACTTACCCCGACTTGCTAGGCAAGACCTAGCAAGTTATGGCAAAAAAATTATCGGTGGGCCTGCCCGCAATGCTTACAGCATAGCTGTTGCAGGCGGGCACCCGATAGAACTTTCCGAAAAACAGCTTCCGAATAAGCATACGCATGTAATCTTCGAACTGGAACACGGCGCCCTTTATTATAACGATACGCGCATGTTCGGCTACCTGCTGTATTATCCCGACACAAAAACATTTGAGGCAGAAAATCATTTCGGATTGCATGGCCTTGAGCCCCTCTCTAAAGAATTCACTGTTAAATATTTTTTTGATGCTCTCAAAAATAAGAGTGGAAAAATAAAAGCAGTCCTCATGGACCAAAAAATAGTGACCGGCTTGGGTAATATTTATGCCGACGAGACCTTGTTTGAAGCGCGCATCCGCCCGGACCGGAGCGCCGCCTCGCTTTCCTTACGCGAGGCGGCGCGGCTCCACCAAGCGATAATTCGGATAATGCGGCGAGCCATAAAAGTAGGCGGTTCCTCGGTAGCCACTTATCGCCTCTTGGACAATACTCGGGGCAATTATGCCCGTGAGCACAAGGTTTATGGCAAACACGGCCAAAGATGCCCGCGCTGCAAAACACTGCTCCAGAAAATAATAATTCAAAACCGCACGACTATCTTCTGCCCAAAGTGTCAGAAATAAATATAGTATAGTAGGAAAGGAAACTTGGGATGTTTACTATACTCACGGCCGTATATATAGTAAACCTTTACAAGTTACAAATTCTGAAGAGTGCCACGCCCAAGGCCACGGAAACATTGAGGGATTCTTTCCGGCCGCGCATGGGAATTTCGGCGATAATATCTGAATTTTTAAGGATATTTTGGGGAATTCCTCCAACCTCCGAGCCTACCAGAAATGCCAGCTTTTTCCAGCCAAAGGCTGGTCCG
>JACPLQ010000002.1:16350-28740 GCA_016186435.1 Candidatus Nomurabacteria bacterium
ATTTTTCGATAGTCAATAGAATTCTTATCCTGCTCGACGGCAACAATATAAAAATTTTCCCGCCTTAAGCTCCGCAAAAGGGCGGACAGGCTTCTTTTTTGCTCCCATTTTACGTATTCTTCCGCCCCGAGCGCGGATTTCGCCAAGTCCTTTCTCTTCCGGCCAAAACGATCCAGAGGCGCGGGAGTATATCCTGTTAAATATATTTTATTCACTCCCGCCGCGTCCGCAGTCCGAAACATCGCCCCGACATTTTCCACACTCCGGATGTTGTGCAGTATTAAAATATTTTCCTGTTTTTTTCTTATTAACATAATTGACGGCCGTCCAAAGTGTTAATACTTTAAAAAAGCTTAGCTTGAACATCTTCGGGTCTTTTTTGCTTTTGGGAAATTTGCGGCGATGCGACGGACTCGTCAAAATTTCCTGATTTTACTTTTTCTAGTGCCTTGGGTAATTTAGCAAAAGTTTCCGCAAAGGTATTCATCATTTCGTTGCCACGCAAGGCGGCGGCGGGATGGAGCATAGGCAGAATGTAGTAATTGGTTGCTTTTCCGCCCGAGGCGGATCCGCCTTTGGCGGAAAAAAGCTTACCTTGGTCGCGGGTAATTTTCGCGAACGGCAGAAAGTAATTCATGGAAAATCTTCCGAGCGGGATGATTATTTTCGGAGCTATTATTTCTATCTGCCGCGCCAGATACGGCTTGTAGCTTTCTATTTCTTCAGGTAATGGGTCGCGGTTTTCCGGCGGCCGGCGCTTGACGATATTGGTTATGTAAACATCTTCCTCTTTCCAGCCGAGCGTCCGAATGTGCTTGCGCAGGAGCTGTCCGGCACGGCCGACGAACGGCCGACGCTCCCGGTCTTCGTTCATCCCCGGCGCCTCGCCGATGAAGAGCACTTCACAGTCGGGACTGCCTTCCCCAAACACAAGATTGGATCCCCGGAGAGGCAAATTTATATCTCCGGCCATCTCTTCTTCCAATTTCTTAAGTTCAGATTTCTTGTCCACGTCTCAAGTATACTATATTATGGCAGAAAATTTCTGCCGCGCAGGTCTTTATGATAGGCAATGGCGAAACGGTGGGCTTCGCTGTTTGCGAGCAGTATTTCTTTCTTGTATTTTCTTGTGAAACTTTCATCGCCCAGAATTGCTTTTGGTTTGTGCCTTTCATCTTTGACTACTGACACGACAGAAACAAATTTGCCAGTTTTTGCAAAAACTTTTTTCGCGGCGTTTATCTGCGCCGTAGAGCCGTCCACCACGACGAGGTCGGGGTATCGCCACTCCTTATGGACCAGTCTTCTTTCCAGTACTTCTGTAAGCGCGCCGATGTCGTTCGCATCTTTCTGCGTTTTTATCCTAAACTTTCTATATTCATTTTTAGCAGGCTCGCCATTCTCAACAACTACCATGACCCCTGTCATATTTTTGCCGGACATGTGAGCAATGTCATAGGCTTCGATCCGAAAATTAGGTTCTAGTTGCGAGGTTCTAGGTTCTAGTTTTAGAAGAGCAACATCATTAATATGTTTTAGGGCAAAAATCTGTCTTTTTATTTCACCGGCTTTTTCAAACTTGCGCACTTTAACATAAAGCTTCATTTCTTTTTCTAAATTTTTTAAAACTTGTTTTTTCTTGCCTTCAAAAAATAATTTAAGGTTTTTGATATTGTTTTTATATTTCTTTATTCCTTCATTAGTGGAAATATCTGGAACTAAGTTAACCTGTTTGTAGAATTTATAATAATTTTTTGATTTATCGTCTAGAAATGGAAAAATCGGGCGGATGATTTTTAAAGCCTCTTTTAGCTGTGTACCGCTTGTAAACGGTCCGTATGTTTTTGATATTCTAAAGTTCGTTAGAACATTAGAACTTCCTTTTAGGTTGTAAGAGCGCACAGTGAGCACTCGCGGCAAAGCTTCGGCAGTCACCACGACACTTAAAAAACTTTTATCAGACTTTTCTTTGGTATTATATTTCGGCTGATGTTTTTTTATCAGATTCGCTTCTAATATTAGAGCTTCGAGCACGCTGTCTGCTTCCTGCCAGTCTATCCTGTCTGCCTTAAAAACCATGTCTACTAAGAGCGGTCCCCTCGCTTTTATTAAGTCTTTTCCAAAATAGCTTTTTACCCTATCTTTGAGCGAAGTCGCCTTGCCGACATAAAGAACCTCATCCCCCGCCTTCCCCCAGAGGGAAGGAGCCCTCCCCTTGGGGGAGGGTTTGGGTGAGGTTTTCAGAAAAAAATATACTCCGGGCCTGTCGGGAAGTTTTGACTTTTTTAAACTTTCGTATTTCATTTCTTTTAAGCTACTTTCGTAAAACTTTTTTAAGATACTGTCCGGTATAACTTTTCACACTATTGGCAATTTCTTCCGGGGTGCCTTTGGCCACAATGTTCCCGCCCGCGACCCCGCCCTCCGGCCCCATATCTATTATATAGTCCGAGCTCTTGATAATATCCAAGTTGTGTTCTATGAGCACCACGGTGTTGCCCTTGCCGACCAGTTTGTTCAAAACTTCCAACAACTTATGCACGTCGTCATAGTGGAGCCCGACCGTGGGCTCGTCCAAAAGATAAATCGTCTTTTCCAAATGCGGCCGGTACAGCTCGCTGGACATTTTCACTCTTTGCGCTTCCCCGCCGGAGAGAGTAGTGGCTGGCTGGCCAAGCTCCAAGTATCCGAGGCCGACATCCATAAGCGTCTGTAGCCGGTCGGAAATCGCGGGAATGTCTTTGAAAAATTTAAGTCCTTCCTCCACGGTCATGCGCAAAACTTCATGAATATTTTTTCTCTTGTACTTTACCGTGAGCGTCTCTTTATCAAAACGCTTGCCCAGGCACACATCGCAGGTGACATACACTGTCGGCAGGAAATGCATTTCTACCGCAATAACGCCGTTGCCTTCACAGGCCTCGCACCGCCCGCCCCGGACATTGAAAGAAAAGCGGTTTGCTTTCCATCCACGCAGACGCGCTTCCTCCGTCATTGCGAATAGGTCGCGGATATGGGTAAATGTGCCGGTGTAAGTCGCAATGTTGGAGCGCGGAGTGCGGCCGATGGGCGACTGGTCGATCAAAATCGCGCGGACAAGATATTCAGTTCCAAAAAAACCGGAGCAGTTGAAAATTTTCGCCGTACGATAACGGCGCTCGTAACGGGCCTGCAAATTTTTATAGAGAATCTCATACATGAAGGAACTTTTGCCCGAGCCGGACACGCCCGTGATGACAGTCATCACGCCCAGAGGCACTTCAACATTTATATTTTTGATATTGAAAACTTTGCCGCCGGCAATTCGCAGTGCTCCTTTGCCTTGTCGGCGTTTTTTGGGAACTTCTATTTTTGTTTCCCCTCTCAAATAAGAAAGCGTGCGGGAATCACTGACATTCTTTTTCGTGGTAAGCAAATCTTCCAAAAACCCGGACGCTACGACTTTGCCGCCGTGAACCCCCGCCTTGGGCCCAATGTCCACGATGTAGTCCGAGGCATAAATAGTATCCTCGTCGTGCTCCACGATTAAAATCGTGTTGCCTAAGTCGCGCAGGTTTTGAAGCGTCTTGACCAGCCGGTCGTTGTCGCGCTGATGGAGACCTATGGTCGGCTCGTCCAAAACGTACAAAGCCCCGACCAGTCGCGAGCCCAGTTGAGACGCGAGGCGGATGCGCTGGGCTTCGCCGCCGGAAAGAGTATTGGCCTTGCGGGAAAGCTCCAGATAGTCCAGGCCGACATCCAGCATAAACTTAAGCCGGTCTCCGATCTCGCGCACGACCGGCAGGGATATTTCTTTCTCCTGCGCAGAGAGCTTTAGGTTTCTGAAAAATTCATACGCGTCTTTGATAGACAACGAAGAAATATCTAAAATATTTAGACGCTCAACCTCATCCCCCGCCTTCCCCCGAAAAGTGGAAGGGGCTTTCTCCCTCTCCTTGGGAAGAGGCCTGCCCGTCCTCTGGCGGGGTTGGGGTGAGGTCAAAAAAACATTAAGTGCTTCCGGCCGCAGGCGCGCGCCGTGGCATGTATCGCACAGTTCTTCCCCCATAAAATATTTCGTGCCCAAACCGTTGCAGGCGGGACAGGCGCCGTACGGGGAATTGAAAGAGAAAAGCCGCGGCTCCACTTCCGGAAAAGAAAAGCCGTCGTTCTTGCAGGCAAATTTTGCCGACATTATAAATTCTTCTTCGCCTAATTTAATCGTTACTAAATTGTCTGACTCTATGAGCGCGCGCTCTATCGCCTCCGAGAGGCGCATGCGGCTATTTTCCGGATCGTCCGCAAATTCATGCACCGCAAAGCGATCCACCAAGACATCGATGTTGTGTGCCTTATTCTTGGAAAGCGTGATCTGTTCGCGAAGTTTTTTCATAACCCCATCGAGCCGTATCTCCGCGAATCCTTTACCCAAGAGGTCATACAAGAGCTGATAGTATTCTCCCTTGCGGCCGCGCACTATTGGAGAAAAAATAGTTATCTCTGTTTCGTCCCACCCGCCCGGCTGAACAGTCGTTCGGGCGGGTTCCACGCCCATGACCTTCCTTTTTTTACCACCCCCTGCCCCCTCCTTCATTAAGGAGGGGGAAATTTTGCTTAGCACGAAGTTCAATATCTCCTCGTTGGAAAGTTTTTTGATTTCTTCGCCGCACAACGGGCAATGCGGATGTCCGATGCGCGCGTACATCACGCGCAGATAGTCGTAGATTTCCGTTATGGTGGCAACTGTTGAGCGAGGATTGTTGGAGCGGGATTTTTGGTCAATGGAAATCGCGGGCGAAAGTCCGGAAATTTCATCCACATCCGGCTTGGGCATCTGGTTTAAAAACTGCCTAGCATAAGAAGACAGCGACTCCACATACCGCCTCTGCCCTTCGGCGAAAATGGTGTCAAAAGCAAGCGAAGACTTGCCCGAGCCGGAAACGCCGGTAATCACTACCATTTTGTTCCGCGGCATTTCCACGCTGATATTCTTCAGGTTATGGGTCCGCGCACCTTTAACTATTATTTTGCTTTGCCCGTCCGTAGCCTTGGCGTAGGAGGGTTCGGTTTCTTTTTTCATATATTCTCCATGGATAACGCAAACTCACCCGCCGGTTGAGATAGGGGGTGTGTAAGGACTCAGTGTAGCATAAAATATCAAATTTTCTACCTCACAAAATACGCAGGTAAGTACGGCAGGTTATATTTTTCTACACATTTTAAATATTGATTTTTACTCCAGAAAATTATAGCCGGAAATCCAACAAATTCCAGTCCGCTTTCTTTTATCTTCTGAAGGGTTCTTTGCGTGGCAAGAAATGGAAAAACAATCTCCAAATACTTAAAATTATTATTTCTCAGTTTTTTAAAGTCATAAAAAATAGAAAAAATATTTCCATTTAGCATTTTCACGAATTCTTTAGGCATATCTTTGAGTTGCCTATGATAAGAAACGGATTTATTGCCGATAATCACTTCTCTGAATTTTTTACCCGCAAAGACACCCAAGATATCTTCTCGACTGACCGCAGAATCTTTTACGTCTAAACAAATAACTTTATCCGGAGATATTACTTCTAAAATATCTTTGAGAGTGGAAACATGGTATTTTTTCTGTAGTGCCGAAAACTGGCGCCTAAATTTCAACAGGAAAAAATACTCAAAAATATTGCCGTGGTAGCAATACAAAATTCCGTCTTTGGATTTTCTAACATCTAGTTCTATAACTTTGATATAGTCCCTACCGCTCGCAATCCTGCAAACTTCCAGCGAATTTTCTTTGTACCTGCTTGTAGATTCCCTGTCAAAATAGCCCTTATGGGCATATATTATCTTATCGCTCAAATCCATCTCGGTCACACTTTTATTATACACTAGCTTTCTTGGGAAAATTTTTAAGTAGTATTCCTGTAAGGCAAGCACTGTTGTGAGTGGCATGAGCCAATATGGAATGAGAAAGACCGCGTTCTCTGATCAGATACCAGTAGAACAGGCCTGCGAGATAGTGCGGATATGAGTCAGTTTATGTAATGTATTTTCAGTTAATTTCTTCTTTGCACGATTTTGTAAATCTCTTTCCTGTGGGCTATGGCCACGATAAATATCGTGCTCCCTTCAAATAAAAATACTATCCTGTAATCCCCAGCGCGGACTTTTCTCAGGTTTCGCAATTCGTGTCTTAGGGGTATCCCGTAACGAAGAGGCGCAACTGCCAATTTGCTCTCAATTGCGTCTTCGATTCTTATTCTGACCGCTTTATCCAGTCTGGGGATATCCACTCTCACAACCAATGGATGGTATTTTATTTCCATGCATTTTTATGGGAAATCCACTTGATATTTTTCTCGGCAAGTCGCTCATCCGCAATTTTGGATAAAATTATATCCTCCTCCATTTCCATCGCCATCTCCAAAAGCCGCTCCGCCTTGGTCGCGGTGGGCATCTGGTCCCGGCGGGCCAGGTGCTTTAAAATCCGCTTGGTTTCGCTGGAAACACTTATATTGATTCTTGATTTTACGGTAGGCATATTACAAGTGTATCAAAAGTGTATCACCTGTGTCAAGAGCGGCTGGATTTCTCCTCTAGGATTTTAATTTCATCCCGCAGTATGGCGGCGGATTCAAAATCCAGTTCTTTGACGGCTTTGCTCATTTCTTTTTCCTTGGTCTTTATTAATTTTTTAATGTCGGCGCCAAAAATTTCAAGGTCCAACGACAGCTCTCTCTTTAAAACTTTCTCATGCTCGCTCTCCAGCTCTTCCGTTATGTCCTTGATGTTCTTCATTATAGTTTTGGGCGTGATGCCGTGCTTCTTGTTGTGGGCCAGCTGAATACTGCGCCTTCTGTTCGTTTCCGCGATAGCCCGTTCCATAGAGCCGGTAATATGGTCGGCATATAAAATGACTTTGCCTTCCGCATTTCTCGCCGCGCGGCCGATAATCTGAATAAGAGAGGTCTCCGAACGTAGAAATCCCTCTTTGTCCGCATCCAAAATTCCGATAAGCGCTACTTCCGGCAAGTCCAAACCTTCACGCAGAAGATTTACACCCACCAAAACGTCAAAAGCTCCCCTACGGAATTCTGTCAAAATTTTTATGCGTTCTATGGTCTTGATATCGCTGTGCAAATATTCTGTCTTTATTCCTTTTTCTTTCAAATATGCGGCTAGGTCTTCGGCCATTTTCTTGGTCAGCGTGGTCGCCATGGCCCGGAAACCTTTCGTGATTGTTTTCTCCGCTTCGGTGATGAAATCTTGAATTTGACCGGGGTAATTCCCCTCTTGAGGGGTGGATCGCTTGCGAGACGGGGTGGAAGAGTCCACCTCCCCCTTCGGGTACTCCTCAAGAGGAGAATTGGCGCTCACCCCCCGCACAACAACCTCAGGATCCACCAGTCCTGTCGGTCGGATTATCTGCTCCACAGTTTGTTCACTGGTTTTTCGCTCAGTTTCCGCTGGAGTGGCGCTGGTATAAATAACCGGACCAATTCTCTCTTCGAATTCAGAATATTTTAGCGGGCGGTTGTCTTTGGCCGACGGCAGGCGAAAACCGTATTCCACCAGAGTATTTTTGCGGGAAGCATCACCCGCATACATACCCGCGAGCTGCTGCAGGGTCACGTGCGATTCATCAATGATGGTTAAAAAATCCGGGCCTCCTTCGCCAAGGCTTCTGCGAGCCGATGGAAAATATGACAAGAGCGTTTCCGGCGGTTCGCCCTCTTTTTTTCCGGACAAATGCCTTGAATAATTTTCAATACCGTTGCAGTAGCCGATTTCTTTTATCATCGCGAGATCGTAATTTGTTCTCCGCTTGATTCGTTCCGCTTCTAAAAGTTTTCCTTCTTTTTCAAACTTTTTTAACTGCGCTTGTAATTCTTTTTTTATATTAGAAAGAGCGATTTTGAGCCGCCCTTCCTCGGTGATGAAGTGCTTGGTCGGAAAAATGAAAATGCTCTGCTCTTCTTTTAATATTTTTGAGGAAACCGGATCAACTTTTGTTATTTTTGAAATTTTTCCGGCCGCCAGTGCTACTTGATACATCATTGTTTCAGACACCGGCATAATTTCCACCCGCGAGCCCAAGGCGCGAAACTGCCCCGAATTCAAATCCGCGTTAGTCCGTTCAAAATGTATTTCAATCAGACGCTTCAGGAGCGTAGTGCGCTCCATTTTTTGTCCAAGCTCCAGTTTCAAATTCACTTTTTCGTATTCTTCCGGACTGCCCAAACCGTAGATGCAGGACACGGAAGCGACAATGATGACGTCGCGGCGGGAGAGAAGCGCTTGCGTGGTCGCGTGACGCAGGCGGTCAATCTCTTTGTTTATCTGCGCGTCTTTTTCGATGTAAGTGTCGGTTATCGGCATATACGCCTCGGGCTGATAATAGTCGTAGTAGGAAACGAAGTAGTGCACCGCGGCTGACGGAAAAAATTCCCGGAATTCCTGCGCCAGCTGGGCGGCAAGAGTTTTGTTGTGAGCTATAACCAGCGCGGGTTTGCCCCATGCGGCAATAACGTTCGCGATAGTGAAAGTTTTACCGGTGGCGGTCGCGCCAAGCAGAGTTTGCTTCTTCATTCCCTTCTTGAGCCCCTGCAAAAGCTCGGCAATAGCCTGGGGCTGGTCGCCAGCCGGCTTAAACTTATTACTTAATTTAAAAACATTATCGTTCATTTGTTGTATCTTTCATACTAACATACTATAATTGTAGGGATGGAGAATTTTAAATTCGGACTGATATCGGTAATCGTCATCGCGGGCATAAGCCTCTTGGGCTACTGGGCTTTTACCACACTCGAACGCGGCGATGTTTCCGTTTACCGCCAGAAACAAAAAGCGCTGGAGGAACAGAATGAAGCGCTGGAGAAAGAGCTCGCGGAGTTAAAGAGCGCACTCGGCACGCTGGAGGCGGAACAAGCCAAGCAGGAAGAAATAGCCGAGAATACTCCCCCGAAAGAAGAACCTAAGCCGGAAACTCCTGCGCCGACGACTACTTACAAAAACCAGACCCTGATAAACGAATTGCAAAAGCTCGTTAATGACAATATTTACATGAAAGTGGGCTCCAAAGGCACCCGCGTGGGCACCATCCAGAAATTCTTAAATCTTTACAATAAAACTTCCAAGCCGGTAGACAACGATTACGGCCCCGGCCTCAAGGCCGACGTCACCGCCTATCAGAAAGCCGCCGGCACTACCGCCGATGGCGAAACCGGCCCCGCCACCTACAAAAAAATGATCGAGTGGCTCAAGAAGCAGGGGTAATTTCTTTACGTAAAGTATTATTTACTAAATTTCGATAAATATTCTTCTATCCTTTTTTTATCCTCATTGGGTTTATCTCCTTTAAAATAAATCTCAATATAAACAAATTCGAAAATGTCGTCGTGATAAGCGTATATAATTCTGATATTTCTACTTCTTAAAGACCTGCATAGTATGCGAGCTTTTACTAGTTTAAGATTTTCATTATTGTGAATTATGGTAAAATTCTTGCCCAACCCTGTGGGATTTTCAAAAATAAAACGCTCAAATATTTTAATATCATCATCTAAACTCCTAAATTTCTTAAGAAGTTGATTAAACTCTTTTTCAAACTCTGGCAAATAATTAGAGTGGGCCATATTCTCCGACAGAAGTTTCTTCCGGTCTATAAAAGGCAAACTCATATTCCAGCTGTTCTTTGTCTTTTGCTATCTTCCAAGGAGTATCTATATGTGATAATTCGGATATTTTCTTTGCTGTCATATCAGACAACCTATCAAGTTCCCAATCAATATGAGCAAGCTCTTGTGCTGATAGAGTTGAAAGGTCGAGATTAATGTTTGGATTTATTAAATACTTTGTCTGATCGTACTTATAAAATTTACTTTTAATAGCTTCGACCTTGCCATCCGCCTCTAGCTCTTTTATTATTTTAGAAAAAATTACAGGAGTAGGACCATGTGTATTTTTTATATAGCGCGCGCCAATTAATTGCTCATCATATTTTTCATAATAATCAAAATCAATAAAATATAGTAATTTATAAAGCACTGTCTGGCCAATATTTGGCTTACCGCCGACTTTTGATAATATATATAAAAGCACCTGCTTAAATTTTTCCACTTTTTCTTGTGGAATTGAAATACGGTCTGCAATTTTTTTGATTTTTTTTGTATTTTTATTTTTTTCAAATATAACTTCGGGAGCAGAAGTTTTGCCATTTTGGATATCTTCAAGAGAAATATTAAAAATATTACTTAATTCGCTGGCCTCGGAAAGCGCAAGGTCCCGTTTACCTTGTTCAAAGGCAATATAAGAAGAGCGCGAAATGCCAAGCTTTTCGGCTATTTCCAACTGAGAAAATCCTCGCTCCACCCGAAGCGACTTAATAAATGTGAAGTATTTGTTGGGCATATCGTTATATTATCATAATATGTCGTAAAAGCAAACTTCTCTGTGTATAAGTGTTTGACATATAAAAACAAGGGAATATAATACTTTATTATTTAATAGAACCAGTTTAGTCGACCTGGTATAACACAACAAGAAATCGTGAATACAATATTAATTTCTTATGATTTACAAACGCCCGGAAAGGACTATGTAAATTTATGGAATCATCTCCGATCTTATGGAAACTATGCAAAACCATTGGAATCTGTCTGGTTAATACGGACATATTCAACTGCAAAGCAAATCCGAGATGCGGTGATTAACCATATAGATAGTAATGACAAGATTTTCACTGTGGATGTGACCAAGAGAGAATCTGCTTGGCATAAGCTGACGGATGAAATTGTTAGATGGATAGGATCATTACTATAAACGGTCGGAAGAAAAGTTTGGTACCAATCAAGCAACTCACCTCAAGAATGGCAAAATACAAAAAATAGCTCGTAATTAGAGAGGATAAGTCAAAGATTGCTTGTGATACATCTCTTGATTCCACCCGAAGCCCGCTGAATAAAACAGCGGGCTTAAAATTTATTTAATTTCTATGATTTTATTTTCCAGATTTTTTTCGATTATCGTCTTTACACAACATCTGACAATTTTTAGAATCTGTTTTTCCGCCCTCATGCCAAGGTGTTATGTGGTCGGCCTCCATTTCTTCAAATTCAAAAGTTTTTTTACACCAAATGCATTTACCTTTTTGTTTTTCGTAAATTTTTCTTTTTGTCTTATGATCAAACTGACGAAGATTTAAGTGCTTTTCTTCGTCCGTCAAAATATATTCATAAATACCTTTTAAACTCTGAACCTCATCGTCATCGATAAGTTTTAGCGTTTTTTCCTCAATACCTTTTGTATCATGGGCAATATCTTTGTAACTGTTATACAGTCTACCCCACTCAACCCCCTTCATCTCTTTGCGGTATTTGATAAAAGTTTTGTGTACCCATGCAATGACATCTTGAAAATACTGCCACAAGTCTTCGGCATTCTTATCGTGCTGATGTTTCGCCATGTAGTCTTCAATTTTTTCATTATTGATCCAAGAAAGCGCGGTTTCCAAATATTCCTGTCTTATTGGCGAGCCATTCACTAATTGTCCGCCATCATTTGCCAAAAGATAAGCCGCGCAGTTTGTTTTGCTGAATTTAAGTTTTGCATCAGAAAGCCATGGGCCAGTATATACGGCGTTACGCAATTCTTGGTCAGTCAGCTTTTCTCCAGCGATGTTGATAATCTTAAACCAATCCAGTTTTTCTCTATCAGTACCCTCACAAAAATATATCATCAACTCATAATCCAAAATCTGTTCTTGTTCTTCATCAGTCAAGTTATGAAAATTGAAATTATTGAGTGAAAAGTCACCATTTACATATTGTCCTATGCTAATAGTGCGTTGCTGTCCATCCAAAACTTCATAATTTCCTTCGTTCGTTTTGACCCAGTACATCACATTGAGCGGAAAACCGTTTTTAATTGTTTCGATTACAGCATCACGCTGATGGCCTTTATAGACAAATTCGCGTTGATATTTCGGGCGGATATCGAGCTTTCCACCAAAAGCTACAACACCTTCTTCTGCACTATCTTTATAGCCAACAATCACTTTACGTACTGAAATTTTATGGAGTTCAATTTTCATATTATTTTTTTCTTTATTATTATCCTAAAATACGGGAACTTTCCATTTATTATTAGATCTTTATCATCATCGCCTTTTCGAAATTTTACAATTTCAAATTGTTTAGGATTATATTTATCTAAAAAAGTGATCGGAACACCAATAGCGCCATCATAGTCACACGGTATCTCAGTGTACTTGTCTACATTGATTGCACTGACTTCAAGAAACTAACGCAAGAATTGTAGAAAATATACAATCTTGCTATGAATACATCATACATGCGCCTGACCTTGTCAGAGCGTGAAAAGATTTCAAACGGGCTCTGGAAGGGAGAATCCTTTGCGGATATATCC
>JACPLQ010000008.1 GCA_016186435.1 Candidatus Nomurabacteria bacterium
GCATGAAAATTCAAATGCTTATAAAATGATCGGCCGTCCATATTTTGACCTCCGGATTTTTACAGAGATATATGCGTCCAAGATCAACGCTAGGTTTATTATGGCGGATGAAATACTCCGACTTGAAACGATAGGAAGAGCTGATATAGATCATCTCGTTCCCCTTCACCCGTTATCTTACAGAATAGATTTTAACGGAGAAATAGAGATCTCAAAAAGGAAAACAGGTGACGAAAATAATAAAGAACGTAGAAAATTTCAGATATTAAATGAAAATACTGTTCGGGAAATAAAGTCCGCGCTTCTTGAAAAGAAAAATGTTTTTATTTTTTCGCTGCGCAAAGGCCTCGCTACAGAAACACTCTGCAAAGATTGCGGAGATACGGTAAGCTGTAAAAAGTGCGGAGCCCCCCTCGTGCTTTACTTATCGCATCAGGGCAAAAAGAGGATGTTTGTCTGCAACCGTTGCGAGGAAGAAAAGGAAGGGGATACGTCCTGCGCTTCCTGCGGAAGTTGGAATCTGGTACCACTCGGAGTCGGTACAGATACCGTGTACGAAGAAACGCGAAAACTATTTCAAAAAACTAAAATTTACAAACTGGACAAAGAATCTGTAAAGACGGCTGCTAAAGCAAAAGCAATTGTAAAAGAATTTTCCGCCAAAGGCGCCGCGCCTGCCGGGTTTGGCGGGCAGGGATTCGCCTCTGGCGGAGAAGGTAAAATCCTTATCGGCACTGAAATGACATTTTTTTATTTAAAAAATAGTGTTCCGATTTCTGTAATAGCTTCTTTTGATTCGCTTTGGAACATACCAAGTTTTAAAATGAGCGAAAAAATTATCCAAATCATACTCTCCGCTATAAGCATCACCGAGGATAAATTAATAATCCAGACAAAGAACGATGGCGATGAGATCATAAAATCTATAAAGTCAGGCAACTTGTTGTCTTTCGTCCGCGAGGAACTGGAAGACAGGAAAAAATTAGATTATCCGCCATATAAAAGATTTATAAAGATCACCCATACGGGCAACAAAGAAGAAACAAGGGTGGCAAGAAAAGTTATAGAGGAAATGCTTGAAGGATATTCGCCGGAAATTTTCAGCGGATTCATAGCGAGATTAAAAGGGAAATATGTAACCAACGCGCTAATAAAACTTGATCTAAAGAAATGGTCATTGCCGGAAATTTCTAGCGGTGGAAGTTTGGATAAAAATTTACTAGAAAAACTGTCTTTCTTGCCTTTCTCTTTTAATGTGCAGGTTGATCCGGAAGACTTGTTGTAAAAATTTTAATTTGTGGTATCATTTTGGCGAAGGAGGAAAGTTCATGACTTGTTTCAGTAATGCACCAAAAGAGGAAAGTCACACACCAACAGCAGAAGAACAGTCTGGGTTCGAAATTGTTGGGGGGTGCATGTCGATGCCAGCCGAGAAAGATCTTGTCGGAGTGACAACACACCGACAAGAAGGAGTAGCCGACCATGTCGGCAGAGTGGTGGAGAGAGACCACCACAATGACAAATAATCGCCCGGATTCGGACGGAAGAAGGCCTTAGCCTTAGCTTCACCGAGACGGGCTTTCTTCTTTTTAGGCAACTATTACTGTGAACTCTCCTCTCTGTTTTTCTTTATTTTTTACAAAATATTCCAAGACTTCCGCCGGAGTGCCGGTCTTAAATTCTTCATAAATTTTCGTGAGCTCGCGCGCAACGCAGACTTTTTTCTGACTCTCTTTGGGACAAAATTTTACAAGCGATTCCAAAGTTTTTAAAATCCTGTGAGGAGATTCGTAAAATGCCATAGTCCTTTTTGACGCGATTATTTCTTTAAATAACGTTTCTCTGCCTTTCTTGTGCGGCAAAAAACCCAAAAAAGTAAATTCATGCGTTGGTAGTCCTGAAGCTGATAGTGCGGCTATAACTGCTGAAGCTCCCGGCACCGGAACCACATCTACGCTATAGCGTAGATTGGAATCATTCTTTATTTTTGATACGAGTAATGCTCCCGGATCCGAAATCCCCGGCGTGCCGGCGTCCGACACAAGAGCTAAATTTTTTCCTTCTTTTAAAAGTTCAAATATCTTAGCCAGTTTGCTCTGTCTATAATTTTTTCCGACGACATCGTCGGATGGATAGCTCATCGTCGGCTTGTGAATGTCGTATTTATCCAAAAGCTTTTTCGTTTCCCGCGTATCTTCGCATAAAATTAAATCTACGGTTTTTAGCGTCTCTAAAGCTCTTAAAGTTATATCTCCCATATTTCCGATCGGCGTCGCTACAATGTAAAATTTGGACATCTGGTTTATTTTCGGTATTTCTTCGTCCGCCATTTATCGGCAATTTTCACACGGGTGAGAGAGCGCTCAAGCTCAGCTTCAAAATGCTCAAAATCTACATGTTCTTTATTTTCCATTTGCTTTTTCAATTCCTCTGCGCGAAGTTTTGCTTTTTCAACTTTCTCTTCCGTTATTTCAGAAACATGCTCGGCAAAATCCGCGAGCACAGCGACTTCAGTAATATCTTCTCCATTCTTTTTCACTTCCAAAAATCCGCCGACGATAGCCATCGGCACATGTTCACCATTCGTGAAAGCGACCACATCCCCGGAAGTCAGAGCGGTGATGAGTGGAATATGGTCCGGTAGTACCGTAATCTCGCCAAGTGTCGTAGGCAGACTGACTTGATCCACCATTTCTTCAAATACCAAACGCTCTGGGGTAACTATTTTTAATTTTAATTTCTTTGCCATAATTTAGATCGCGCCCCGCATATAAAACTCTCCTTCCGGCTTGTTATCATGCTTACCATCAAGAATTTCTTTGAATGACCTGATTGTTTCTTTTAAGGGAACATACTCTCCTTTTGTGCCGGTAAATTGCTCTGCGACAAAGAAAGGCTGAGAAAGGAATTTTTGAATTTTGCGAGCGCGGGATACAAGCTCTTTGTCTGCCTCAGATAATTCCTCCATACCCAAGATCGCAATGATATCCTGAAGATCTTTGTATCTTTGGAGAACACGCTGTACTTCACGAGCCACAGTGTAGTGTTCTTTTCCGACAATATTTGGGTCAAGGATGGTGGAAGATGAATCAAGGGGATCAACGGCCGGATAAATACCAATTTCGGAAAGTGAACGGTTTAGCACGACCGTAGAGTCCAAGTGCGAGAAGGTGGTCGCCGGAGCAGGATCTGTAAGGTCATCTGCTGGCACATACACCGCCTGCACGGAAGTCACCGAACCTTTATCAGTGGAAGTAATGCGCTCCTGCAAGATTCCCATTTCTGTGGAAAGCGTCGGCTGATATCCCACTGCTGATGGAATACGGCCGAGAAGCGCAGACACTTCGGAGCCTGCTTGAGTAAAGCGGAAAATATTATCTATAAAAAGAAGCACATCTTTGCCTTCAGCATCGCGGAAATGTTCCGCCATAGTCAGAGCAGACAGAGCCACACGCAAGCGAGCGCCCGGCGGTTCGTTCATTTGTCCAAAAACCATGGCGACTTTTGGAAGCACGCCGGAATCTTTCATTTCATGATACAAGTCGTTACCTTCGCGAGTACGCTCTCCGACTCCGGCAAAAACGGAATATCCTCCGTGATTGGAAGCAATATTATGAATCAATTCTTGAATGACGACAGTCTTACCCACACCTGCTCCTCCAAATAGGCCCACCTTGCCACCTTTCAAAACAGGACAGATAAGATCTATAACTTTTATTCCTGTTTCCAAGATTTCAACTTTTGTCGCTTGTTTTATGTATTCCGGAGCGAGTCTGTGAATCGGTAAACGCTTGCCGCCTGTGGTGAGCAAAGCCGAACCATCATCAATCACTTCGCCTAAAACATTAAAAATTCTTCCAAGCGTAGCCGAGCCCACAGGCACAGATATGGGCGAACTTGTCGATACGACTTCCATACCTCTCGATAGACCGTCGGTAGTATCCATAGCAACAGAACGTACGAGACCGCCGCCTAAATGCTGTTCAACCTCAAGAATTATTTTCTTCTGCTTGTCGGACGTTGCAACGTCCGACAATACTTCCAATGCAGTATAAACTTCCGGAAGGCTCTCTCCGAAGTCTACATCAATGACCGGCCCGATAATTCTTTTGATTGTACCTGTTGTTTTCATAATTTGTATAATTTATTAATAATTTTTAATATACCCCCTCTGTCCTTCGGACATCTCCCCCTTCGCAGGGGGAGAAAATCAACTTACACTTGCCATACCTGCGCTAATTTCCGATATCTCTCTCGTAATGTTCGCCTGTCTCGCTTTGTTGAACATCAAAGTCAGGTCGTCTATCATTTCGCTCGAAGCTTCGCTTGCATTTTTCATAGCTATCATGCGCGATGATTGTTCGGAAGCGTTTGATTCTAAAATCATCTGATAAATTTGCATGCGGGTAATCTTTTCAGCTAGTGATTTTATCAATACATCGAAATCTCCTTCAAATAAATATTCTGTCTTAGGCCTCACCCCTACCCTCTCCTTATCGGGGAGAGGGGGAAGAAAGTCTTTTTTTAAAATGGGTAATAATTGCTTGACCGCCGGTTTTTGTGATAAAGCAGAAGTGAAATGCGTGTATGCTATGTAAACTTTTTTATAATTGCCGTTCCTGTATTCATCTATAATAAGTTTCGTAAGAGGCAATACATCTCTTAATCCGATGTTCACATCCGGTATATCGGTAAATACTCCCATTATATTTTGATCCACTCTTCGCATAGCCACATCTCCTTTTCTGCCGACTGTTACTATATCAGCCTCCTCGCCTTCTCCTAAAAGTCTTAATGTCTGGAGCGCTAGCTTTATTACCTGTGAATTATATCCTCCGCATAGTCCGCGATTAGAAGTAATGAGAACTATGAGATTTTTTCCCTCCGCCTGCTCATTCCAGAGCGGATCGGTAGATTTTTCTATGTTTTGAGCCACAGACGCAAGAATCTCTGAAGAATATTCTGCATACAGGCGAGAAGCCAAAGTAGAAGAAACCGCGCGCTTCATCTTTGAAGCTGCTACGAGCTCCATAGCTTTCGTGATTTTCTTCGTGTTCTTCACACTCTTTATTCTTCTTTTAATTTCTTTGGTTCCGGGCATAAATATTTCAAATAGAGTTTTAGACTCCAGATAGAGGCTAAACCTCTATCTGGCTAGAAAGTTACTTTTAAAATCTTCTATAACTTTTTTTAATTCTTCTTCGCCTTTATCGCTCCACATTTTTTTCTCAGCAACTTCTTTATAAAATACTTTTGCATTTCGCTCGCTGTATTCTATAAGGCCATTTTCAAATGCTTTAATTTTTTCTACCGGCACATCATCCATATATCCTTTTGTAAGAGCGTAAAGAGTGGCCACTTGGTGTTCTGTTTTAACAGGAGCGTACTGAAGCTGTTTTAAGACTTCTACGGCTCTTTTTCCGCGCTCAAGAGTTCGCTTTGTGGAATCATCCAAATCCGAGCCGAATTGAGAAAATGCTTCAAGCTCTCGGAACTGCGCCAACTCCAGTTTTAAAGTTCCAGATACTTTCTTCATAGCTTTTATTTGAGCATCTCCTCCCACACGAGACACGGAAGAACCGACGTTGACCGCCGGGCGAATGCCTTTATAAAATAAATCGGTTTCCAAAAATATTTGCCCGTCAGTAATGGAAATAACATTCGTAGGAATGTAAGCAGAAATATCTCCGGCCTGAGTTTCAATTATCGGAAGCGCAGTGATTGAGCCGCCGCCATATTTTTCATTCCTTCGGCAAGCACGTTCAAGTAAACGAGAGTGCAAGTAAAAAACGTCTCCCGGGTACGCTTCACGGCCGGGCGGACGGCGAAGCAAAAGAGAAATTTCTCGGTATGCCACGGCGTGTTTGGAAAGATCGTCGTAAATAATTAAAACATCTTTTCCTTGGTCCATAAAATATTCTGCAATGGATACTCCAGTATAGGGAGCGATATATGCGAGAGACGCCGCTTCAGATGCCCCTGCAGAAACTATAACTGTGTACGCCATAGCTCCGCCTTCTTCCAAACGAGCCTCAACCTTGCGGAGCTTAGAATCTTTCTGGCCGATTGAAACATACACGCAGATCATGTTCTGGCCTTTTTGATTTAAAATAGCATCAATAGCGATTGCAGTTTTTCCGGTCTGGCGGTCTCCGATGATAAGCTCGCGCTGTCCGCGGCCCACGGGAATTATGGCATCTATGACTTTGATACCGGTAGCCACTGGCTGGTCCACAGACAAGCGAGTGACGACTCCGGGGGCAACTTTTTCAATAGGATAAGTCTTATTCGCCTTTATTGCGCCCTTGCCGTCTATCGGAGTACCGATAGCATTTACAACACGGCCCAAAATATCGTCGGAAACAGGAATTTCTAAAATTCTGCCGGTAGCTTTTACTTCATCGCCTTCTTTTATTTTAGAAAAGTCTCCAAAGATAATTACACCTACCAAGTCTTCTTCCAAATTGAGCGCGACACCCGCAGCCCCATTTGGAAAAGCAACCATTTCAGAAGATTTAATATCAGACAAACCGGACACTTTCGCGATCCCGTCAAATACTTCAAGAACTTTACCTATCTTCTCGGCTTTTATCTGAATAGAAAAATTTTCTATCTCTCTTTTTAAATTTTCTACGATGTTATTTGTGCTCATGGTTTTATTTCGCGCTATGTGTTAGGTATTCTTGTAATTTCTTCATTCTATTCTTTAAGGTCAAATCTATCACTTCATCATTCACTTCTATCCGGAATCCGCCCAGCAGTTTTTCATCTATATTTTCTTTAAAAGCCACTCTCCTGCCTTCGTAGCGTTTTGATAAAGCCTCGGTAATATCCTTTTTTGTCTTTTCGCTAATTTTTTCAACACTAGACACTTTGGCGGAGATTATTTTCTCTTCATCGTTCGCTATTTTATCTAATCGGACCAGAATGTCCGCTGTTTTTGACAGCAATTTTCTTTTTGCTAAAAATCGCACAACTTTTTCATAAAATTCTGCCTTATTCCCCTCTTCCTTAGAGGCTAAATAAATCGCGCGAGCTATGTTATTGTTTGAAAGTACTGCCATCCCAGTACTAAAATTTTAAATTGTTAATAATATTGGTCATTTGTTTTTTTGTGAATTTAGTACAGGACATGTATTATAAATTATTCAAATCGGGCTTCTCTTTAATTAATTTCTCTGTCGCGAGCATTGAAAGAGCTATGATTTCTTTCTTTGCTTCCTCAACCATTTTCACTTTTTCGGCTTCAAGCGTTTTTTTGCCATTTTCCACTACTGACGCTACTTCATTCTTGGCAGTTTCAAGCATTTCTGCTCTTTTTGTCTCCGCCTCTTTCTTGCCTTCCTGAAAAATTTTATTCGCTTCGGCTTTGGCTTTGGCGATAGCTGTGTTGTATTCTTCTTCGGTTTTAGCCAGCATATATGCGTTTGTTTTTGCATCGTCAACACCCTTGGCTATTTTTTCGCTTCGCTCGGCCATAAGCTTTGACAGAGGCTTAAGGGCAAAGATATACAGTACGGCAAACACAACTCCGAAATTTATCGCTTGGGCGATGATAATTTTCCAATCTATGTGAAATGTGGAAATGATTGAATCCATGGTTTTATTCTCCTCTTGAGGAGTACCCTTTAGGGGGAGGTGGACAAATACTTCCACCCCGCCCGAGGGGCACCCCTCAAGAGGGGAATCCTAGATAGAGAACGCGATAACAAGGGCGTAAATAGCAATAGCTTCCGCGAATGCGCAGGCGAGAAGCATCGGCACCAAAATCTTGCCCGCCGCTTCCGGATTGCGTCCGATAGATTCCATTGCTTTGGAGCCAATCATGCCGATAGCTATAGCGGGAGCGATAGCTCCGACTGCCATAACTACTGCCTTTCCCCAAAATTCTAATTCCATATGATTTTTATTTGTTAATTAATAATGATCGACTTTTCATGTTCTGCTTCATGCTCATGTTCATCATGATTCGATGCCGCAATTGTAAAATAAACTACTGTCAATGTTGAAAAGATAAGTGCCTGAATAAATCCGACAAGAAGCTCCAAAAAAAGGAACGGTATCGGCACAACATAAGCCGCGAGCGCCGCCATGGACACCAAGAGGACTTCCCCGGCGAACACGTTGCCAAAAAGACGAAAGGACAGCGAGGCCACTTTGGCAAACTCGCCGATTATCTCTATCAGGCCGACAAAGAACGTAATCGGGGCAACCAGAATAATTGTCGGCTCATGGCGGAGCTTCTTAAATATTCCCCCGAGCGCTTTTAGATTAACATATTTATTAAAAGTTTTCCATAGTCCGACGGAAAAAGCGCCGAAGACATTTGCCCCCAAAACCGCCATGACTGCGAGTGCCAGCGTAGTATTGATATCCGCGGTCGCGCCCCGGAGAAACGGCACGAAAGTGAGTCCGTGTTCTCCTTGCTCTAAAATGCCGAAGCCGCCCAGAGGCATAATGCCCAGCCAATTGGAAACCAAAATCAAAAAGAAAACAGAAATTGCGAATGGAAAAATTTTCAGGGACAGCGCCCGATCGGCCGTCACCTGGTCGCACAGAGCCAGCGCCTCTTCTGTAAGCATTTCAAAAATACTCTGCAGTTTGCCGGGAATTTCCCGAAGACCTTTGCGTAAAAATATCGCGAGCGCGATAATTATAGCCACCGCCACCCAGCTGGTGAGCAGGGCGTTGGTGAGAACAAAATTTTCGTAGTGAGCAATTGGCTCCGCGAATAATGTAATTTCCTGGGATATTTCTTCCCCGCCTGCATCAGCTATGCTGGAAGCATTGCGGGCAGGCATAAATTCATTTTTTACATTACTCGTTTCCATTTCTTTCCGTTTTTTTCAATTTTTTCATATAATCTCGCACTATTTTAAATATGCCATAACCGGTTACGAGAAAGCCGAATCCAGCCAGGACCAAAAAAATTACCGGCTCCGTGCCAAAACGTCCGTCCATGTATTTACCGAAAACCAGTGCACCGACTATCGGTACCACGATCCAAGTAGAAACATCGCTCATGAGCTTGACGCCCTCCTTCCACCAGGGGCCTTTATTATAAACCTTTTTTTCTTCTTCCGCCATTTGGCGCAATTATACACTTTTAGTGAACTTTTTGCGAGAGGAAATCCTAATGCGCTCCGCCGTTATTTTTTAGGGCAAATGGAGCGGGGTTAAAAAAAATCAGACACTCTGGAAATAGCAACATTGCTCACATCTTCGTCATTATAATTATCGACATGGGAAGAAATACACAAAAAAGCTATCATCGCGCCGTTGACAACAAACCAAACTCTTGGCCATTGATTTGGTCTTAATCCAGAATTTGGAATAACGAGTTCGGTTTTCCAGAGTGTCCAAATATCATTTTGAGTTACGCGATGCAGCTTAGCTGGCGCAATAACCTGCTTTGGTTTTGTCGGGTTAAATTGAACTTCACACAATCTCTCAAAAGAGGCTAAGCCATCTCGTATAGTGCGAAATCGCCGCTCTAGAGCGGCGATTTCTTTCTGAACGCCCTCGTGATAGAAAAATTCAATCATAAATCACTAAAATCAGTACCACGGTAGAAAGCCAACTCATATGCTATTTCTTTTCGTAATTCTGTACCAACATATGGCGCTTCTGCGTGAGATAATTCTTCCAATTGTTTTCCATTTAAATGACCGTATTTGACTACAATTCGGTCAAGCATTTTTTTCTCCTCACCCGAGAAAACTGATAAATCTGGTTCAGTCAGACATTTATAAACTTCTGTCGGATTGTATCCTTCACGCTCCCCAACCTGTTCAATTTCAAGTATTTTACTCTTGGCCATTTCTCTAGTGATTTCTTCCAATGAAGAAGGAACTGGCCCCATGGGAAGCGCATTGTACACATCGCCAGTTATTGATTTTTGAATTTTTTCATACAAGTCAAAATCAGCGAAATATAGCAACTTCGCTAATTTTTTCTTTCCCCGTACTTCGCCCTTAAGCTTCCGGCACAAATACAGGACCGCATTTTGGTATTTTTTCCGGTGCAGAGACATACCTATATAATACTAAAAATTACAGTAAAGAGCAAACTACAGTTAATAAGTATTTCTATGTTGCAAAACAATTATTTAACTAGGCAAGACCTAGTCATTACTCGGGAAAATAATCATACCTTCAGGAATCCATTCTTATTGATTAATACTTCAAGTATTTTTAAAATATTCTTTCCAATTTTCATTGCTTGTTCTGCGTCCTTTTGATTAAATCTCTTTTCTGATAAGTACATTTTGTGAGCAATTTCATTGCGACTCGTGTTGTAATTTCTAAGCATAAGCAATAGCTTTTTTGTTTCAGTAGTCTTTTTCATACATGCTTGGAACATAAATATGAGATTACCGAGCGTCCTTTCTAACAAAGATTTGCTATATTTCTTATCCCGCAGTGAAGAATACAAAAGAATAACAATTACAAGTGTTGTTTGAACTTCATTCGTTTGCAAAATAAACTTTCCGAATATCTCATTTTCTGATTCTGGAGCAAATAAAAGTGGTTTCCTTGTGTTTCTTTTCTCTGGCATTACTCAATTTGATTTTTACTTATCATGTTTTATGATTTGGTTCATTTTAATTTCGAATTAGACATTTGTTATATTCTTCACTTAAGAATATATTTATTTTATCGATGGCTTGCTGTTTACTATTTTCTATATCGGCCTTCTGACTTTTCCAATATGTTTGTTGGTCATTATATATTTTTTGAGCTTGGAGATCGGCATCATTGTTATATTCGGTAATTAAAGATAGTTTATCGGAACCTGTTAAATCTGGATTACCACTAATAAGAGCCTGTTGTTTTTTGGTGTAATCGTAAACTTTGTTTACTGCATCATGATATTGTTCATTAAGGGAGTTAAACACTTCTTGCAACCTATCATTTATTGCCTGATTGATTTTTAAGATTGCAGTGTTGTAATCACTTTCTTTAATTGTTTTACACTTGGCAATTTTTAATTCCATGCTTCCCTCGTTTGATGTCACAGAAGTTGGAATTACTTCTTGCGATACTTTTGGTTGTGTAATGGTGGTATCTTCATTGATCTTTTTCTTTAAATCTTCGATTTCCGTTTTCAACTTTTCTATATTTTCAGCTTGATCAGCTTTTGAGGACTCTTCTTGCGTTTCAGA
Source organism: Candidatus Nomurabacteria bacterium (assembly GCA_016186435.1). GTDB lineage: Bacteria > Patescibacteriota > Minisyncoccia > Phycocordibacterales > UBA9973 > UBA9973. Next base: position 11,165 of record JACPLQ010000008.1, read on the forward strand.
GGAGGTTTTTGTTGGGTTAGAAGAAACATCCGTCGTTTGCTCAATTTTTATTTCAGATGATCTTTTAAAAATTTTCCAAGTAAAAGGATTCCACCACACAGCTAATGTTACTTGTGGAATAATCAGAAGAGAAATTATTGAAAGCAATAAAATTTTTTTCATAAATTATTTTGTAAAATACTTGATATCTTTATTGTAAATCTTTGTAAAAACTTGAAGTTCTACAAAATAAGCATATTTCTTTATTCGTATTGACCTAATCATATAATACTATTGTCTATCTAAACATTCAATGCTTTGGCCATTTTCGTAATAGTTGAAAGTGTCGGATTTTTATTGCCACTTTCAACATTGTTTATGTATGCTCTGTATCGCCTCGTGTTTCTGGTTCGTTCATGTTATTTTGATTTCCTCGCTTCATTTATAGCACGCTCAACCATAAATCTTACTCCCTCACTCATGTTTTCATTTTCAAGACGAATATTTGGATGGAGCTCCTGAAAGACTCTGTAAATTTCATCTGCGAAAGCCTGACCAACCATAGGAACATTTTCATAATCAAAAAGTATAATTTTAAATTTTTCTAGTCCCGCTAATACTCGACGGGCTTGTGAGCGAGAAATATGAATACCGCCTGCTGTAAACAATTTGACTCGAATTTCAGTTTTATCAAAACCATAATCACTTTCATTTACTAAATTTGTATACTTTTTAAATACATCATTTAAATGACGATTTGAATTAGAGTTAATTCTAAAAATTACTCGCGTTCCTCTTTTTTTAAGTGGTATTCTGTGAATAGATACATCAGATTTTATCGTATTAATAACTAATTGATATCCAAAACTATCAAGAATAAAAATGTCACCTGATTTAGAAGTAAAGAAAATACCTTCTCCAGAATGAGATTTTGGCATAGTTGTAGTTTTTCCCTTCAATAGATCTTGTATAGCCTGAATTTCGGATTTAAGATTTCTTTTTTTCATTATATTTCGAAAAACTCCCACCCCAGAATCATTCACAATAAACGAAAGATCTTTTTCTCTTACCGCAACCTCGATTGATATACTTTTTGATTGTGAGTGCTCTATCGCATTATTAAACATTTCAGAAAATGCAAAAGTAAAAATACTTCTCACATTTTCTGGCAATTGAGCGAGTTTGGGAAATCTCTCCTCTATTTCAAGAAGTATTTTATGTTCTTCTAACGACTCATTTTTGTATGTTTTTTTAAAAACATTTGGCACAATATCTGGGTGTTTTAAAATGTAGTCTTTGGACACATAAAAAGCATTACGGGTACTGCCGAGTTTCACGACCTCTTTTTCAGTAGCCAGGTCAGAAATAACCATATTTACATACTGGCGAGAAACTCCAACAACCTCTGTGATTTCACTAGATGTGATCTTACCTTTTTGCTTTATTAACTGCAGTATTTTATCCTTATTTGTCATAAGCAAGTCTATTGTAAACTAATCTATATTCAATTGTCAAGTAATTGTCAACCAAGGTGTGAGCGTGGATGGGATCGAACCATCGGCCTCTGTCTTATCAGGACAGCGTTCTACCACTGAACTACACGCTCAATGTGGAAAACTATACTATAAAAAAACCTTTTGGGCAAACAAAAAGACCCACTAGAGGGCCTTTTTGTTTTCTAGAACCTAGCTACTATAAGCTAGAACCTAATTTTTTAGTATTCTCGGCGTCCTCCACCGTTTCCATATCCGCCTGATCCGCCAGAGCGCGGGGGTCGAGCTTCCATAGGGCGAGCTTCGTTGACTGTTAGTTTTCGTCCTTCGAAATCTTGGTCATTGAACATAGAGATAGCCTTCGCTGCCTCATCCTGAGATGACATTTCTACGAATCCGAAACCTTTTGAACGACCGGACATTTTGTCCATAATAATCACAGCAGAAACAACGTTTCCAGCTTGTGCGAAGAGGTCCCTAAGGGCATCTTCTTGAGTGCTGTAAGGGAGTCCCCCTACATATAGCTTTGTAGCCATACTATTTACTTCTTCCTTTTTTACTAAAAAGGACAAAAAACTAAAAATAAATCCTGCCTGAAATGAACTTCATTTGAGGCTGGCGCAGAAATCTCTTTTTCGCTAAATGAGATCTACAGGAAAATCATAACATATTTAATAACTTACGCAACCGATGGAGTTGAGGAAGTCGGTGCCATAGGCGTTCCTTTGGAATTTGGACCGTATTGGTTGTCTCCCGCCATTGAATCAGTAGCCAGCCATACTATCAAAATAATCCATCCCACTATGGGAATAAGCCACAAGAACCACCACCATCCGCTACGATTAGTGTCATGCAGTCTCCTAACTGTTACGGCAATGGATGGCACAATAATGGCCAATGAATAAAGTGAACTCAAAATACCATTCCCTCTTCCAACTTCTGTACCTAAAATAGAATCAATAATAGATAATGCAATACTAATAATAAAACTAAACAATAAAAACATCCAAAACTCTCGTCTTCGCGCTCTGCCATTAAATTCCGCATACTTTTTAAAAACAACATATTTGAATTCTTCCATATGTATAATTTTGTTAGTAATAATAAATACGAGAAAAGTTCTTACTTTGAGTGTTTTTCTAATGTATCAACTCTTACTTTTAGCTTATTATGTTCTTCAAGCTTTACTCTGTTCATAGCTAGATCATCTATCCTTTTGTTGGTGCCTTCAAGCTGGTTTTTAACCCCTTTTATTTCTTCCTTAATGCCCCCTACTTCTTTTTTAATGATGTCACCGACTTTTGTTTCAAGACTTTCAAAACCATCGGCCATCATTATAGCTAATGTATCAATTGTTATTTTTTTAGTTCTTTTGATTATTTTCTTCATTTTTTTATTTTTCCTCTCTTACCAACTTATGTTTCCTTAAAAAATCCAGTACTGGCTTCCCGCATTTCGAACAAAAATCCTTGTCACTAAAAAAGTCGGCACCTGCTCTAACTGGATAACCCTCTACCTTCTTTTTACAAATGTCACACTTTTTAACATTCATGGTTTTATTATACCAAGTACTACTTTCTATGCAAAGTGGACAATTTACTCTTCCTCATCCGCACCCACCGCGCCGGACTCAATATCGGAAATTATGCCGCCGATGTCCCCTTCCATAATGCGCGGCAGATTGTGCCAGGATTTTTTGATGCGATGGTCGGTGACGCGGTCCTGCGGAAAGTTGTAGGTGCGGATTTTTTCACTGCGGTCGCCGGTGCCAATCTGGCCTTTGCGAATGCCTGCATGTTTCGCCGCTTCTTTTTCTTCTTCAAGCTGTTGAAGCTTGTTTGTTAAGATTAGCATTGCTTGTTCGCGATTTGCAAGCTGGCTTCTTTCGTTGGTTGACCTCACATCTAGGCCAGTAGGCTTGTGAATAATGCGCACTGCGGTCTCCACCTTGTTTACGTTTTGCCCGCCTTTGCCGCCGGAACGTGAATACTCCATTTCAAAATCCGCCGGATTGACAACAAGATTTATTTTTTTTCTCATCGGTAGGACTGCGACCGATGCGGTAGAAGTATGCACTCGCCCATTCTTTTCCGTCGCCGGCACTCTCTGCACTCGGTGCACGCCCGTCTCATAGCGCATCAACTTGTAAACATTTTTGCTGGCCCCGCCAGAGGCGGGGCCTTTTATTTCAAAACTTGCCTCCTTGTATCCGTTCAGGTCGCTTTTGGATTCATAATTCACTTTCCACTGCCACCTTTGCGCCTCCGCATATTTTTCGTACATATGCGCAAGTTCCCATGCAAAAAGGCTGGCCTCATCGCCGCCGGCACCAGCCCGCACTTCTAAAACTATTTCATTAGAAAATTCTTCCGTTTCTACTTTTTTTTTAGTTTTTTTCCACTCTTCCCAATCCATTTACTTTTTAGCTTTAACAGAAGCAGCTTTGCGCTTGTTGAATCTTTCCACGCGTCCGGCAGTGTCCATTATTTTTTCATTTCCAGTATAAAAAGGATGACAATTACTGCAGATTTCCATTTTAATTTCAGGCATTGTGGAACCAACCATAAAAACAGCTCCGCAGGCGCAGGTTGCTTTCGTATTTAGATCATATTTTGGATGCGTATCTTTTTTCATAAAATTTAAGGACTGTCCTTGGAGAAACTCTCTTAAGGACTGTCCTTGTAAAGGTATCACGATTTTATTGAGAAAGCAAATCTATGTTCGCCTGAATGCCGGTTTTTAATTTCATTACACTATTACTATATGAACAACTGGCGCCACCCGTGCCATAGTATTTACAAGCTGCTTTATTTTGAGCTGCTACACTGGTTCCTATTGCGCCAAGGTCTGTCAGGTACATTGATGATGCCATAAAAGCATCTCGAGGAGCCCAAGGATTCGCATCTTTGCCGAGCAAAGTTTTTAAGCGACTCTCAAGCAAAGTCCAAGTTGTCGGTATAAATTGCGCCGGACCCATAGCTCCTCCGTAACCCGCCACTCCGGCAATAGGACAAGACACCGCGGTCTGATTCCATGCCAAGCCAAGCTTAGAGGTAATTCTTAAGAAATCTTCAACGTCTCCTTTTCGGCCAGTCAGACCCATCGGCTTCATTACATTTGAAAATGCTGTTCCGGTATTTTTCCCCACCCCCGCTCCAGTGGTTTGATTTGTCAGATAACACTGTCCTACATTGGAACCCAGATTACTCTCCTGCGTTAATATGGCAAGAAGAAATGCGGGCTCTATCCCTGTCAATTTTTGCGCATCGTCTGCATAAAGAAGCGCAGTGCCAAAATCTATCTTTGTAGAAATACCGGCAAGAGGGAAAAGCGCCGCGCGAATTCTGTCGGCCCGCGCTTTCTTTTCGGCTGCCAGTTTTTGATAAGCCGCTTCTGTATCTTGGCTGATAGATAAAAGCTGTTTCTTCTCTGCTTCGGCAGCTGCCGTTTTATTCTGCGCGGACTCTAGCTCTGCTTTTGCGTCTGTTTCCGCATCCTGTTTTTTTTCAAGATCCTGCTTGGCGCTTTCCGTCTGTGTTTTCACTCCCCTTAACACATCCACAGAATCTTTTACCGCCTGCTTGATAGAAGCGTAAGATTCCACATCGCTGTAAAAATTGGAAACACTTTCATCTGAAAGAATGAGGTGCACCATATTTTCGTTATCAAATTCGTTTGTATTTCGCAAAAGCTGCGCGAGCGACTGATGCTCCTTTTTTATTTTTTGAGAAAGAGAATTTATGGCGCTTGCTTTCTCCGCAATATCCACTTTTAATTTTGCTATAACCAAAGCTCTGGCTTTTACTTTTGTCTTTAGGGCATTTATCTGGCTGGTAAGATAATTCACATCGCCTTTTAGGGTGCCTGTCTGTTTTTGCTGTTCTTTCTGTTTTATCAGAAGCTCTGCGAGCTGTGCTTCTATCTGGCTAAGTTCTTTTTTGCAATAACTCTTGTCAGCTTCGCTAGACGATGAAGTAAGGGTTAAACAGTCAAAAGCAGCCTTTACTTTGAGGGCATTTGGCATTAAAAATATTGAAGTAATCAAAATAAAAACTATGGTTTTCTTTCCCATAGTTTTTATTGTAGCATACCTGCCTGCCGGTAGGCTGGTTTTGGGAGTTTTTATTCTACTTCTTTTCAGACTTTTCTTCTTTAACAGGAACAGCAGCTTCAGCGCCGGCTTCGCCTTCTTCTTCTTTCTTGCCCTTCTTTTCCACTTCAATAGCAGATAGATCCACCGGAGCGACTTCTTCCTCTTTCTCTTCCACTTGAGCGATTATAGAAGCAACGACATCAGTACCGGCCGTAATAGCGACTACTCCGGCGGGTAATTTTATGTTTGAAACAATTATAGAGTCTTCAAGCGCATTAAGTGATGAAATATCCACTGTCAAATCATGAGGCAAATCAGCGGGTAAAGCTTCCACTTCTATTTCGTGAAGCACTTTCACCAAGTTGCCAATTCCACTTTTGACCGCGCCGGCTATTCCCTCAAAGACAAGAGGTACTTTCACATGTATCTTCTTCTTCATGTCTATAGCAAGAAAGTCCGCATGTATCGGCTCGCTGGTTACAGGGTCTACCTGCACTTCATGGATAAGCGCGTCTACGGTACCTTCAGGCATTTCAATTTTTACCGCAGAAGATTCTCCGGCATCTCTCCAGATCTTTTTAAATTCAACTTTTGAAAGCGCGATATGGGTAGTTTGTTTTCCAGCCCCGTAAAAAACAGCCGGGATGTCCCCTGCTTTTCGTAGAATTTCTAATTTTTGCCCTCCGACTCTGCTTTTAGCTTTTATGGCGAACATAAATACAGTATACCCCCACACCCATAAAAAGTCAAAATTTACAACGTTTAATAGGTGTGGGGGTATATATAAAAATCTGAAAATTGCAACTCTATGCTTTGTGAACTGCATTATGTTCTACGGCTATATGCGAGGCTATGTACTCCTTGGTGCCTCCCCAGTTTGACGTAGGAACTTTTTTGCCGGCGTTAAAAATATTTTTTGGATCAAAAATATCTTTTATTTTTTTGAAAACTTCAAGCATTGGCGCGCTATACATTTTGCCAAGATAAGGCGTACGAATGAGACCGTCATTGTGTTCCCCTGCAATTGAACCGTGATATTTAACCGCTAAGTCATAAACTTTTTCTCCGAGCTCCAGGATAATCTGCGCCGTGTCAGAGCGTTTAAAATCCATCAGCGGAATTATATGAAAATTCCCATCGCCGGCATGCCCTGCCAATGTGTACATCATTTTGGATTTATATTGGCTCAATATTCCATTTAGTTCCGGAATAAATTTCGGCAAAAATTCCGGACGCACGATAATGTCATCTATAAACGGAGCGGTTCGCATGCCTTTTACATGTTTGCGCAAAAGCGCAAAGCTTTCCCTTCGGATATCCCAGTATTTATTAGCTTCTATTTCGGACTCAGTAATATGAATTTTAAGTTTGAAATCTTTTATTTTCTCTTTTAATCTCAAGCAGCTTTTTTCCAGCTCTGCTTCGTTTTCCCCTGCAAATTCAGCCAAAATAATAAGCTTGGGAAAGCCGGAAGAAAGAAGCATGAAAAATTCGGGCAAAAAACTCCACATAAATTTAATCATGCCGACCAATCCTTTATTTTTGAGAAAATCCGGGAAAAATTTTACCGCAAGCTTCATGGTCTTGTCATCATAAGTTTCCAAAGTTTCCGGATTCAAAGTTAAAATCTCATCCACTAGCCGTCCGAGCGGATTCAAGTCATTCATAAAAATGGCGACCAGCTTGGAATGCTTATTTTCGGGAATTATTTTAAAAGTGATCTCTGTAACTATGCCGAGGGTCCCCTGCGAACCCACAAGTAATTTATTTAAGTCAAAGCTAAAATTTTCTGGCAAGGAATTTTGAGGGGGAGCAGAAGGGGAATTTTGAAGGCGGAAGGTTCCAGCCGAAGGCTGGAGTAATGCCGAAAAATTCGCCTTCTGCTCCCCTTTCACCACATTCCAAATATAATAACCGGCAGAATTTTTGCTGACATTCGGCTTAGCATGTTTTATCTCGTCTTCGTTTTCATTTATTAAATTAAAAATATTTTTATAAATATTTCCTTCAAAATCTCCCTGCGCCATTTTCTTTTGAAGCTCATCTTTATTCAGGGGCTTAACTTCATATTCGTTTCCGTCTGCAAACACTGCTTTTGACGACAAAACGTACTCGGAAGTCTGGCCGTATTTTAAAGTCCGCTCACCGGCAGAATTATTTCCAAACATCCCGCCCATAGCATTTATTTCTTTTGAAGCAGTAAAGCAGGGCAGAATAAGTCCTTTTTCCAGAGTTATTTTTTCAAAATCCCGATAAAACATCCCCGGCTGTACAGATATATACGAAGACACCAATGGATAACCCCCTTGATAGTTATGCTTTTTTTTATTTTTAACTGGTAAATTATGAATTGGCACCGGTCCGCCGATAAGCTTATTCATATAGCGGGTAAAATCTAAAATTATAGACTCCCCGATTGCCCCGCCGGACATGCAAGTCCCGGCGCACCGGGCGGTGATATAAAGTCCGGCTCCATTGTTCCCAGGATGGACATACATATCTTTATTTTGGGAAACCCATTTCACTAGATTTTTTACATCTTCCGCATCTTTTGGAAATAAAACAAGTTTCGGCCGCACTTCAAGCAAGCTCGCATCATGCGAGTATTTCGTGAGCGTATCTTCGCTATCTTCCAAGTCTCCCTTAAAAAATTTTAGTATTTCTTCTTTCAAGTTATTTTTATCTGATGTGATTGAACAGTTTCAATCTTTCTAGCACTACTGACTCAACTGCATCTTGGGCGGGCTTGGAAACTTTGTACGGCACAACTTCATCGGGTTTATCAGCCAGAGATTTTTTTAGAGCTTCTACAAAGGCCACTCTTATTTCAGTGTTTATGTGTACAGTGGAAATTCCCATTTTTATGCCATCCGTAAAATCACTATCATGAAGGCCTGAACCGCCATGTAAAACGAGCGGTATACCGACTGCTTCCCTGATCTCTTTTACGAGATTTGGATCAATATGCGGATTTCCGCTTCTGACAATTCCGTGAATATTACCCACAGACGGCGCAAACATATCTATACCCGTTAACTCTACAAATTTCTTTGCTTCTTCCGGCTTAGTTTTGATTCCTGCGCCTTCTGGAATACTGTCTCGGATAACCGAACCGGAACCGATAAATCCAAGTTCGCCTTCCACTAAAATGTCTCTACCAGTTGCCTTTGTAACCAAACGAGCGTAATCCACACATTCTTTGGTAACTTTTACGTTTTCGTCAAAACTCAATTCTGCTCCATCTATAATTACGCAGTCAAATCCCGCATCTATGCAAGCTTTCACCTCTTCAAAACTATGATGATGATCGGCATTTAAAAAAATTGGATAGTTATCACGTTCGCGTATTGCGCGAACTAGAGCTACGCCCTCCTCTATGCCCACAAATTTTTCTTCTCCGCTTGAAAGCCCTATCACAATGGGTACATTTAACTTTTTTGCAGCACTGTAAATCGCGTGCAAAGCTTCCATGTTGGAAATATTGAAATGGCCGATAGCTACTCCTTTTTCATCCGCTTCTTTTACACACTCGCGTAACGTTTTCATAATGTTAATTTATTTTAGTAAACCTTTTAATAATTTTAAAACTATTTTGGGGTTTGCGCTGCCTTTTGTTTCTTTTATAACTTTACCCACGAGCGACATTACCGCATTTTCTTTTCCGGATTTATATGAAGATATTATTTCAGGGTTTTCCGAAATGACTTTTATAGCAATAGTTTTTATCGCATCTTCATCGCTACTACTTTGAAGCAAGTTTTTCTCTGTTGCGATTTTGAGTGGTGATTCGTCTCCCAACACAATTATTGCCAGTATGTCCTTTGCTCCTCGAGAAGAAATTTTATTTTCAGTTATAAGGTTTACTAGCTCTGCAAAATTCTCCCCCGTCGGGTGTTGGACACCCGCATTAGACTTTTTCAGTCCTATGTAGTCTGTCGTTATGTAGTTTGACGCAGTTTTTATCTTCTCTTTATCATTAAGAATTTTCGCAACATCTTCAAACCACGCGCCGAGAGTCATATCGTTAATATATACTTCAATATCTTCATCTTTAATGCCAAAATCTTTTTGATATCTCGCTCGCTTCTGCGCCGGCAATTCCGGTAATTCTTTTTTCATTTTTTCCAAATCCCAGCCAGAGGCTGGTCCGCCTTTGGCGGAAAATGTCCCATGTAAAAACATTTTTGGCAGGTCAGGATCCGGAAAATATCTATAGTCTGCGCTTCCTTCTTTCTTTCTCTGTGAATACGTCTGTTGTTTATTTTCGTCCCAACCTCTGGTTTCCTGCACTATTTCACCTCCCTTTCCGGCTTCCATGAGCTCTGTCATTCTGCCTACTTCATACTTAATTGCCCGCTCCACGCTTCTAAAAGAGTTTAAGTTTTTTACTTCTACTTTTGTGCCGAGAATTTTCGGGTCTGCAGATATAGAAATATTGGCCTCTACTCTCATTTCTCCTTTTTCCATGTTCGCTTCCGATACATCCAAATACCAAAGTATAAGCTGAAGCTCTTTTGCAAACTTTATCGCTTTTTTCGCCGTTTCTTCAGTAGTTTCGAAAGTGTGCGGTTCGGTCACGAGCTCCATAAGCGGTACTCCGGCACGATTAAAATCAATTAAGGAATATCCGTTGTCGCGGGTGTTGGACACCTGAATCTCTTGGTGTCCAACACCCGCGAAGTGCTTGTTATTTGCTGTGTCTTCTTCCAAGTGTATGCGGGTGACATCCATATCTGCCAATCGCCCGCCCGAAACTATAGGATATTTATACTGGGATATTTGGTAGCCCTTGGGAATATCGGGATAAAAATAATTCTTGCGGTCAAATTCGGTAAAATCTGCAATAATGCCATCTATCGCCAGACCTACTTTGATGACATTTTCTATGGCCTTTTTATTGGGCACGGGTAAAGCCCCGGGGTGCGCCATGCACACAGGGCAGATATTGACATTTGGTTTTTCCTCGTCCGGATCATTCCTGCAAGAGCAAAACATCTTTGTCTGCGTCTTCAGTTCTGCATGTATTTCGAGCCCAATTGTAGGATAATATTTATTCGGCATAACTTAAAATATAATAACATATTTAAAAAAAAAAATTTTAAACTTAAACAATATTGTTACCATTTTTAACATATGTAAAAGATAGTAAGAAAGCTAATTTTTTGATTTAAAGGTTCCATTTTTTGTTACTTCTAAAATTTCCACGTAATCAAGAATTCCTAATCTATTTAAATCACTGACAAATCTCTCGGGTAACAATACTTTACCAATCCATACGCTCTTGTGAATTAAATCAAAACCGAGTATTTGCAAAATATCTCTCAAAATATTTCTTTCTCTATTAAAGGCTATTGGTATGTCATAACTAATGATCACAGCACTCTTACCTACTTTCTTTTTATAATCTTCTTTGTTTGATAAAGGAGAATTTTTAAATTTTTTCAATTTCTTTTTGCCCTTTTCGCTTAAGTAAATTTGTTTTGATTCATTTTCTGAAATTAGTCCGCTATTTTTAAGCTTTGCTAAATAATTTTTAAATTTTAATATCTTTTCTTTTTCTAACTGTTTACTTATTCTTTTGTCTTGTAATTTTGAAAATTCATAATTTATTTTTCCACCTGTTGCACCGTATCCAGCTTTAAGAAAAGCACTAGTAAAATCAAATTGATCAAGTACCGCATCATCTAAAGAATTTAAAATCTTATATAATATTTCTCCTTTCATTTTATATATAATACAACATTGTCAAAGATATGACTACTTTAGACATATGTCAAAGATAGTAATGGGGAAAATTCTGTACTATTGAAGTATGTTTTAAGTCTTATTATTGCTATTTTAAGATTTTTGCCAATTCATCATTAAACTTCTTTACCATTTTATCATCATACAGCGAAAGCGCAAAAACTTTTTTTGATATTTTTTTGAATTCTGCCAATTTTTTATCTATTGTTTTCTGATCTGTCGTATCGCTTTTGGTGAGGATTATAATCTCTTCTTTTTCATCTAAACCGTTTCCGTATTTTTTTAATTCCCTCCGCACCTGCTTATAGCGAGCCAGCATTGAGGATTTCCCTGCCCCGTACTGAGACGAAATCTCTAGTTCGGGGTCAAAAGAGACAAGATGCGCCAGCATCTTTGTGCGCTTGATATGGCGCAGGAATTTAATACCAAGGCCTTTCCCTTCTGACGCTCCTTCTATTATTCCCGGAATATCAGCGATGATGTATCCATAAAAATCTCCCAAGTTCGGACCAAGAGTGGTAAAAGCATAGTCGCCCACTTTCGCGTCCGCGTTTGTAAGCGTATTTAAAAGCGAGCTCTTCCCGGCGTTCGGAAGCCCAATAAGCCCGATATCGGCAAAAAGCTCCAGCTCTATCCTGAAAGTCCCTTTCTCGCCCTCTTGTCCCTCGCGAGATTCTTTCGGCGTAGTATTCGTAGAGCTTTTAAAGTGTTCGTTGCCGAAGCCTCCGTATCCACCTTTTAAAATTAAAAATTTCTCTCCTTCTTCGGATAGCTGCCAAGTCTCATCTGTACTTAAGTTTGTAATTACAGAGCCTATCGGCAATTCCAATAAAAAATCTTCTCCGTTCTTGCCGTGCAGACTTTTATTTCCGCCGTCTTCGCCTCTGCCAGCAGAAAATTCTTTTTTTGCTTTATATTTTGAAAGTATATGAATGTCTCGCACAGCTTTCACGAAAAAATCTCCGCCTCGTCCGCCGTCTCCGCCTGAAGGACCGCCTTTTGGCACAAATTTCTCCTGCCTCCAGCGCACAACGCCATTCCCGCCTCGTCCAGCAGCGGCTTCTATTTTCATTTCATCTATAAAAGGCATCCCTATGATTCTACAGCAATTTGCGCCAATTTAATAGCCCCAACTTTCGACTTAGCTCCTGCCAGCCACAAGCCGCGATGACAAAATAGGGCGTCAGCGACACCAGAAACATTTACAAAATCTTCATCTGAAAGTCCAGCCCAGAGCTTTGGCATATTTTTTCTGTTATTAAAACTTTTCGGGTCTTGTCGTATAGCTTTTACACCCCATGTACCGCTGGTTTTTCTGGGATAAACTGCAAAAAGCGGCTCCGGAAAAGTCCAAAGCATATACTCAAAGGGATAATTTTTTTCTAAAACAATAATTCGCTTATCCTCGGTTTTATTGTAAACGGAGATTACCGCTTCCTCAGCTTCCAGTGTATCTTGCGCCTGAACAATTTCCCGCAATAAGATATTTTTAGCCAGTTCTACGCATTTTAAAAACATGTCATCAATATTTACGTCTTCCTCTTTCCACGTGGGCGACATCGCAAAAAAAACATTTTGCAGATAATATGGAGCAACATCGTATTTATTTTCCACTAAATCAAAACCATTGTCCCATGCGTCTATTGGGGCGCAGAGACGCTTTTCAATAATTTCTGCCGCTTTTTTAGAACCGGCAATTTTTTCTCCGAATTTTTTCCAAACAAGTCCCATGGAAGAATATTCTATATTGCGCGGGCTTTTGCCCGCGCCTCCCACCTGATGATGATCAAAAAGATTTTTACTCTCATCGTATATTCCGCCTATGTCGTACACAAAGTCGCCGGTTTTCCAGACTTTCGGATCTCGGCTCCTGATTATCTCAAAAGAAATATTTTCTCTCTCAAGCATTATAGACAGAGCGGCAGATGCAAAAATATCGTCGGCGTGAAAAGCGCCGTCGTGGGTAATCAACTTTTTACTTAGTATTTTTCGTGAATTAGTTTCTGTCATTGTAATATTCTTCAAATAATTCATAAATCCAGCTGACCAATTTATCAAACAGGATAAATATGAGCACGAGAACCATGACTACCATGGAAAATCTCCATATCTCCTTGCTTACCCTTAGCGCAGTATAGCTGAAAACATACCCGAGAGAAAGGAGAAATGGCGCCCAGATCAGAGTAGCCAACGCTTCTGCTTTAAAATATTTTTTGTAGTTTACCTTTTCATACCCGCAGAATATGATGACTACATTGTTTGCTCCAATTATAAATTTTGAAATAAAAATAGACCAAAATGGCTTTGCCTTAAATTTCGGCAGAAGTCCGTAAACCCGTTTTTGAATATAGCTGAAAAATTTGTGATGATTGAATTTTCTGAACAAGAATTGCCCGAGCTTGTATCCGAAAAAAGTCTTGGCGATTCCGCCCATTAGTATGAACACGAGCGCGAGAAAAATATTCAGCGCGCCCAAGTGAGCGAGCACTCCGGCAAATATTATTACAAATTCGCCTTCAAAAATAATTCCAAGGAAAATAATCGCATATACCAGAACTTGATTATGCTCCACTAAGCGAGTAATAAGATTTACTGTATGCATTTCTTTATTGTAAATAAGTTTCCAAAATCTTAATCTCGGCTTCTTCTTTATCAACTAAGTCCTGCCGGTTCCCCTGCTTAAACAATTCTATCGCTTTTTTACCTTTTTTTACCATGCGTTTAATTACAGTAAGCGCGTCTTCATCTGATAGTATTTCATTCGGCTTTCTGTTTTTGCTCACAAGCTCATTGGTAAAAGCAGAAACCATTCCCCGATACGTCTCCAGCTTCACGCTATCTTTGGCCATCATGGCTTCTTTTATTCCATTTTTTATTTGTTCATGCAACATACGAAAAAATTATACGAACCCAACGAAAACCTACGAAAATTTTCGTAGACTTTCGCGACTTTCGCATGATTTTAGTATATCACAATTTATGTTAGAATAGCACTATGGTAAAACTCATATTTTTTGATACGGAGACCACGGGAAATACAGAAAAAGATTTTTTGGTTCAGATTGCCTATAAGACAGACAATGAAAGTTTTGCGGAGCTTTACCAGCCACCGATTAAAATCCCTCCTGAAGCCTCCGCCGTGCACCATATCACCAATAAAATGGTGGCTGATAAGCCGACTTTCAAAGAGAGCACCGACCAGCCGATAATCAAAAAACTTTTTGAAGATAAGAATTCTATTGTTGTCGCCCACAACGCGCCTTTTGATCTTATGATTATCGCCAAAGAAGGCATCGTTCCTAAAAAATTTATCTGCACGCTCCGAGTGGCCCGCGAGCTGGACCCCGAAAGCAAAATAGAGCGCTACAATCTGCAGTATCTGCGTTATCTTTTAGATATAGAAATAGAAGCTATGGCTCACGATGCGCTCGGCGACGTTTTAGTATTAGAAAAACTTTTTGAGCGGCTAAAAAATAAAATAATGTCAGAAGAAAACGTAAATGAAGAAAGGGCTATAGCAAAAATGGTAGAAATTTCTTCGCACCCGTCGCTTTTCAGAACTATGAACTTTGGCAAGCATAACGGCAAGAAGATAGAAGAAGTGCTGGCCTGCGACCGCGGATATCTGGAATGGCTCTTGGCGCAAAAACTGGAAAGCGACCAGATAGAAGATGATTGGATTTATACTTTACAGCACCATTTGAAAAAATAAAGTTTTAAGATATAGTACATCTCGAAATAAGTAAAAAAGAAGGGTCTCCTTCGGGCGGCTCTTCATTTATGCTAGAATATAAATATGGAAAACGCTTTTTGGATAATTATTGGGCTAGTTGTCGGCGGGATTTTTGCCTATTTTATTTTTAATAAAAAAAAAGAAGAAAAAAAGGAAGACAACTCTCCCCTGCTTATGTTGCAGCAGCAGATGGCAGAGCTTACCCGCGAGGTCAATAGGAGCCTTATTGATGTGGCGCGCGAGCAAACCAAGACCAACGAAGCCACGCGGCAGTTCATTACCATAGCGGACAAGCTGGGTGACCTGGAGAAAACTTTGAAACACCAGAAACAGCGCGGCAACTGGGGCGAAGCTTCTTTGGAATTAATTCTTTCCAATACACTGGCTCCTGGACAATTTAAAATGCAGTATGAATTTAAAAATAAAGAAGTAGTGGACGCTGTTATAATAACCAAGGAAGGAATTATTCCTATAGATGCAAAATTCTCACTTGATAATTATGACCGCGTGGTGCATGCCATAGATGAGCGCCAGCGCGAAGAGCTTGAAAAAGAATTTAAAAGCGACCTAAAAAAGCGCATTGACGAAACCGCGAAGTATGTCCGCCCCGAAGAAGGCACGCTCCCCTTCGCATTTATGTACATTCCAGCAGAAGCTATTTATTATGACCTTCTTGTAAACGAAGTCGGCTCTATAAAAGTAAATACCCGCAATTTAATAGACTACGCATACAATGATAAAAAAGTTATAGTGATATCTCCGACGACATTTATGGCATATCTGCAGTCTGTACTGTACGGCTTCAAAGCATTTAAAATTGAGGAGTCTGCAAAAGAAATAATAAAAAAAGTGGAGGATCTGGGCAAGCATTTGAAATCTTACGACGAATACCACACCAAACTCGGTAACGCCCTCGGCACCGTGGTCAACCACTACAACGCTTCCAATAAAGAGCTGAAAAAAATTGATAAAGACGTCTTGCGCATCTCTGGCGCTTCGCCGGAAATTGCGTTATTGGAAGTGGAGAAACCAAAAGCGGAATAAGAAAGGCGGTCGCTTGCGCGACCGCCTGTGAGAGTGATCAGGACTCTCGGCCCGAGCAGAGAGATATTGCTCTGCCGCAATTATTCAATCACTCGGCGGAGTAAGCCGTGGGCGTGGAGTTGTCGCCCACTCCGGCAACAATCCGAGCTCCTCTGGCGTAAACCAGTAGAGGGCATCGGCCTTATCCATGCCCTCCTCCGACCGGAACTGCTGTTTGTAATGTTTCAACAGCAGTTTCCTCAAGTCATCGCTGATTTGAGGTTTCTCCACTCCGCTTTCGCGGAGCGAGGAAGTCAGAACACCGATAAGACCCCCGGTGTGGCTGGGGGTCAGCGTACCGTCGCAGGTGCGGCTCCATTCGTTTTCAAGTTGCTGTCTGCGAGACAAAGGAAGAAGGAGAAGTTTCTCTAAATCTTTCGCAAACAGTGTGGCCGACTCGCGGTATTTATGTACTGCATAATCCTTACTCACGCCCGCAGTTTTCCAGTCCGTATCGCTGGCACTGGAAACCGCATAATTCATGTCGATGAGGCTCACATACTGGTTGCACAAGACGTCATTCCACCCCATTGTGCTCTCCAGTGGAACTGATGACTTAGCAGATCCGAAAACCCGCCTTATAAGCCTGACTCCCCTTTCAGACTTGTAATTAACAGTCTCAGTCACTGCCGCGGACGCGGCAGATGTATCTGTCGCCATCTCCCTCGCCGGGCCGACTGGCTCGGCGTTGCAAGCGATGAGGACGAAAGTGAAAAGAGCGAGCGTGAAGATTAAAAGTTGTTTCATTTGGCCCTCCTAAACTTTAGTGCAGCAGATTGAAAATTCCCCACACGATGAAGGTGACGGGGATGGCGAAGAGGACGAGTCCCCGGAGCGAGGGAACGTTAACGAAGATTCCCTCGGAGAACGAGTATAAGTTGTCGACTTTGCACTTCCGACAACTCTCTTTCCTGCCCCAATGATACCGCCATTCGCGAACCTCTCGTCTTTCCCCCATGAAAGTACCCGCCAGGGTACTTTGGACAGGATACCTGATTTTCCCCGTCCCGACACGCCCAACGTGACTCCATAGAGTATCATAAAACTTACGATTGGCCATGACAAAACCTCTTCTTTCTAGCAACGCAGTTCTTTCTGACTCGTCATGAGTTGCCCTTCTTTTGGCAAAGAACTGTCTGCTTATTGCATTACAGCATTTTGTATTTATTTGTCAAACTTGAGTGAGGTAAAATAAAATATGAAAATGAAAAAACAGCAGCGGGTCTTTGGTTAGCTACATAGCATACTTCAAAATAAAATGTTATATTTTTTCTGCAAGTCGTTTATTGGGCCCTATCGTCTAGCGGCTAGGACGTATCCTTCTCAAGGATAAAACCAGAGTTCGATTCTCTGTAGGGTCACCACAGAAAAATTTAAATGTAAAGTGATGCTAGTTTTTATCCGGTAACTAGCAATTCCGGGACCTCTGCGGTAATAGTGATGCGTTCCGATTTTTTTTCGGCGGCTTTGTTGACCGCAGAGATTATGCCGACCGCCTTTACCTGGCAACTGCAGGAATTTTCCCCATAAACGGCAATGTAACAGCCGTTGAGGGAAAAACTTCCCCGGTAGTATTCCAGGCGAATTCCTTCCACTTCCGCCTGGAAAATTTGGACACTGGTGGAAACAAACCCATTTTCCCCTGCCACGAAGACTTCGTGGACAAAGACATATTCCGCACTGTCCAATATGGACATGGTATCTCCTTTCTACGTACTGTTCAAAAGCGATTATACTACCATTGATTTCAAAAGCTAGAGATAGCTGTCAAACCAGATGGCGTGGCAAGTGTAGCCGGCTGGATTCTTTTGTAAGTAATCCTGGTGATATTCTTCCGCTTCGTAAAATTCCCCTAAGGGCTCCAGCGTGGTCACCACCGGGCTCGGCCATCTTTTTGACTTATTTACAATATCTATAAAATTTTCCGCTTCTTTTTTCTCTTCATCGTTCGCGTAAAAAATAGCGGAGCGGTATGAAGTTCCCCTGTCATTTCCCTGCTGATTCAGCGTCGTCGGATTGTGAATCTGAAAGAAAAAGTCCAGAAGTTTTTTACAAGAAGTTTGCGCGTCGTCATACTCTATCTCCACCGCTTCCGCATGGCCGGGGTGGTTTTCATAAGTCGGATTTTCATTCTTGCCGCCCGTATAGCCCACACGAGTTTTTATCACTCCCGGCTGTTTCCGTATAAGCTCCTGCAAACCCCAAAAACATCCTCCTGCGAATATTGCTTTTTTAGTCATGATTGATTTTTAAAGAGTGAAACGACTATAAAAATCATCACCCTGTTAAATAAAATCTTTTTGATTTTAATTTTTGGGAAAAATTATTTAACAGGGTTTTTAAAATATATTCGCTGCGCTCATTATTTTAATAAAAATTTCATAGAAACCGAATTCACGCAGTGACGAAGATTTTTTGGAGTTATGCCTTCTCCGGTAAAAAGATGCCCCAGATGCCCGCCGCATTTGGCGCAAGTAATTTCTGTACGCACCCCGTCGGCATCCAGACTTTTTTTTATCGCTCCAGAAATTTCATCATCAAAAGAAGGCCAGCCGCAGTTTGATTCAAATTTATCTTTTGAATTGTAAAGGGGCGCCTCGCACTGCCGGCAGACATACACGCCAGTCGCTTTGTTGTTCACATACTCGCCCGTAAAAGGCAATTCTGTACCCTTGTCTATGATCACTCTCTTTTCTTCCGGAGTTAACTTATTTAAATTGCTCATGAAAATATTTTAGCATATCTACTCTTTTCGAAGCCATTCCGGATCTTGCCTGACAAGTAAAGAGCTTTTATCCGCTCCATCTTTGAGAATAGCTTCTACTGTGCGTTCCATGCGCGTCCCCTGCGAACCCTTTACTAGAACAATATCTCCTTTCCTTATAAAAGTTTTCATAAAATTTCCCGCCTCGCGCGAATTTAGAAATTCCAAAATGCTTCCAGGATTCATTCCCAGCCCGCCAGAGGACGGGTGAATTTCTAAAGCGCCTTCTTTTATAGATTTTGCCCGCGGACCTACTACAATGAGCGTATCTCCCGGATTATTTAAAATTTCTTTTGCAAGTTTGCCGATATTTTTATGAGCTTCTATGGTATGTTTGCCGAGCTCCAGCATGTCTCCCAAAATAGCAATTTTTCTCCCCCGAGGGGAACCCTCGGGAAATACTTCACCTAGAGTTTTTAGCGCCGACTCGCAGGCAAAAGGAGAAGAATTGTAGGTGTCATCAATAATAAGGCTTTCTTTTATTCCGGGAAGGATGCGCATCCTTCCCGGCGGAACATCGTAATTTTTAAGCGCCAGAGCAGCTTCTACCATATTGAATTTCAAGCCGGAAGATAGAGCGAGGGCCGCGAGCGAAGCATACACATGATTCCGCCCGAATACTCCTTCTATGACGACAGGCAGGCTTTTTCCTCCTTCATCAACACGGAAAACTACTCCTTCCGGAATCCCTTTTTCATTATATGAAATACTTTCACCCGAACCCAGAATATTCGCGCCCTCTTTGAATCCATAAGTGATTACCAGACATTTTGTTTTTGATTTCATTTCCAGCACCGCTTCATCGTCCGCATTCAGCACTAAAAGCCCGCTTGGTTTCAATGTTTTTATAAGCTGAGATTTTTCTTCTATCAGGTGTTTGCGCGAGGTAAAAAATTCTATATGAACAGGAGTCTCGCCTATCGCCGTCATTATAACTGCATCAGTATTGAGCCATGAAGCGGTTTCTTTCATGTCATTTGGCTTGCCTATGCCTACTTCCAAAATTAACCACTCCGGATATTTGTGAGGATAAATTATGAGCCACAATCCTTTCAAAATATTTTTAATCCATACTGCGGGATTGTTCCATCCATTCGGAAGGCCCAAGACCGTCAGAGGAAGTCCGAGTTCGCTGTTAAAACTCTTCTCGCTTTTGCGGACATAAGCTATTTTGGAAAGTACGGCATAAACGGCATCTTTGGTAGAAGTTTTGCCGAGCGAGCCCGTGATAGCTATTACTTTTGGCTTGTATCGCAAAAGCGCAAGCTTAGATTCTGCTTTTAGAGTTTGAGCTAATATTTTTTTAAAAATAAGTTTCATGGGTGAAGCTATCTGTCGGGCGGAATATTATAATAATTTAGCAAAAATTTTGTGATATCCAAGAATGGATCAGTCCAAGTGGTCGCCGCGTACTGCACGCCTTTCGGATTGACAGCATATAATAGAACAATAAACTTCGGATCGTAGGCTGGAAAATAACCGACAAAAGAATGCGTATGCCTGTCTTCATAATATCCTCCGGAAACATTATCTGCAACCTGCGCCGTACCCGTTTTCGCCGCCACGCTAAAATGCTCCAGGCCCTTTTTAAGACCCTTGTCCATCACCATTACCAGCATCCGTGTTATCTCCTCCGAGGTTTCTTTTGTTATTTTTGCAGGAGTAAGAGGGTAAGTCATCTCTTTAGATAATCCATTATTGTAATTTATTTCCTTGACTACGTGCGGAACGACGAGATTTCCTTCATTTCCAAGCGACGCAAGAGCCCTGATAAGCGCAACTGGCGTGAGCGCTATACCCTGCCCGAAAGCGGCATTGGCATACTCAATTTCTCTGGGACTTTTTAATATCCCGCCCATCAGGCTTGAAGTCTCATTTGGAAGATCAATACCCGTTTTGTCTTTAATTCCGTAAGAAAGTAAATACTCGCGAAGCTTCACCTTGCCGAGCTTTTGCTCCACAAATACCATACCGGTGTTTAGAGACTGATTGAGGACGTCCTGCATACTCGTGCCGCTCCCCCTGGCTTTTTTATCAAAATTGAAGATTTCGTGTTTCTCCACTATCACAGAGCCTTTATCGGTATAAGTAGTATCCGCCGTGACTGCTTTGGCATCAAGGGCGCCGGCCATAATCAAAGGTTTGACGACAGATCCGAACTCCAGCACATTTTCTACCAAAGGATTTGAAAAAATAGAAATCGTTTTTTCTTCTGAAAATTTATTGGGATCAAAATCAGGCAAGACTCCAAGCGCGTAGATAGAACCGTCTTTCGGATTCATTATTATTCCGCCAATAGAGTCAGCTTTATAGCGCTCTCTTACTTCAGTTAATTTCTTTTCAAGCAAATTCTGCACCTGGGGCTCTATCGTGGTCACCAAGTCCCCTTCGGGCTCCGCATCTTCAAATAAAGACTCCTCAATGTTTGAAAAAACTTCCGCAAAAAAATTCACATAGGGGTTGTCTATATTTCTGGATAAAAGCGAATTATACTGGCGTTCCAGTCCATAGCGTCCGCCGAGCTCCGAGCCTTTATAGCCCACAAAGCCAAGAGTGTGCGAAGCCATACTGCCGCCCGGATAGAATCGCCATTTTTCTTTAAACACGCTTATCCCGGGAATTTTCAAAGCCGAGATCGCATCCGCTTCCTCTTTGGAAAGACGCCCTATGATTTCTTGATAAGGATCACTCTTGTTTTCTGCTCTTTTTATAAATTCTTCGCGGCCAAGCGTAATTATTTTTGAAATTTTCTGATAGACATCTTCGGGATCTGTGATTTTCTCGGCTATTATTGCCATCTTAAAACCGGAAGTCTGGGTAGCGGCCGAGACGAGTTCTCCATCCTTGCGGGTAAAATAAATAATCCCTCGTTCGTAGATGTCCGTTGACGGCGTGACGTATTGGCGATCTGCGGCGTTTGAGTAAGTTTCTCCATGCACTACCTGCACATAAAAAAGCTTCGCCGAAAGGACTCCGGCAAAGACAATAACACCCAAAAGAATCATTCTTGACCTGAAAAGAAAACTAGATTTCATTGCTGCCTAAAGTTAGGCTTCCCAGAGACTTTATAGATTTTCGCGTGGCAAAAGCGCTGTTTACTTCTTTAAAACCCATAGAAAATGCGCCAGACAAGTCCATCGCGCCCGTAATAGACAGGTAAGCAAGCTCCAATTGGCCGACTTCATTTGAAAGCGCAAGCATTTCTTTTTCCAAAGTTTTCCTTTGGACAATATCAAAAACCATATTTCCTAGTATGAGAACATACCAAAAAGCAAGGGCTGCCAATATAAAAAGTACGGCATTTAAAACTATCCTGCTCATCTCGAGATTGTTGTTCGTGATGCTCAAGTTGCCTGCGTTTCGCATACTTGTCTTTAGTTTTAAAGCCGCTTGTCTCATGTTTTTTGAATAATTCTTAATTTTGCGCTTCTTGCTCTGGGATTATTCTTTATTTCTTCAGTGCTTGGTGTAATTGGTTTCTTTGTAATAATTTTTGCCTCTCTATTTCCTTGTCCGCCAGAGGCGGATCCGCCTTTGGCGGAATAAAATCTTTTTACTATCCTGTCTTCTAGGCTATGAAAACTTATTACTGCCATTCGTCCCCCTGGATTCAGTGAATCAAATCCTTTACGCAAACCTTCCTGCAAACTCCCCAATTCATCATTGACTGCTATGCGTATCGCCTGAAAAGTCCGTGTGGCGCAGTGCATTTTCTGTCTCTTATATGCTCTGCCTACAGCCCTTTCTATAATTTTCACTAAATCAAAAGTGGTTTTAATCTCTGCCTTATCTCTTGCTTCCGTAATCGCTTTAGCTATCCTTCGGCTAAATTTTTCCTCGCCATAGCCATAAATAATATCGGCTAAATTTTTTTCTTCCCAAGTATTTACTATTTCTTTTGCAGTCAGGTACTCTTCGCTTGGGTTACTTTTCATAGTCATTAAAAGCGGCTCGTCTTTTTGAAAAGAAAATCCTCGTCCGGAATTTTCTAACTGATCTGAACTCAAGCCCAAATCAAAAATAATCGCATCTGCCTGCAAATCTCCAAGTTCGCGAAAGTTTTGATTCAGGAAGGTCACATTGCAACCTGACATTTTTTCTTTCCCCCGCTCTATTGCACTTCTGTCTTGGTCAATGGCGATAATTTTTATATCCGGATAGTTTTTACAAACCTGAAGAGCATGTCCGCCGCCGCCGAAAGTCGCATCTATAACAACTTTTTTTGAATCCCCGCTTTGCGCCGAGGCAGGTAAATTTAGGCCGTCTATTGTTTCTTTTAAAAGAACTGTCTTGTGTACGCTTTCCATCTTGCTTGTCTTACTGCGCTAATTTCTCCGCCAACTGCTCTGCTTCTCTTGCAGCTTTTTCTTTCTGTTCCGACCACGCTTTCTCGTTCCAAACTTCCACTCTGTCTTTCACTCCGACAATTGCCGCTTTGTCCCGAAGCTTGATTCCTTCCTGTAAAAATTCCGGTATCAGCATCCTGCCGATAGAATCTATTTCCACTTCCGCCGCCCGCCCGAACATGTATCTGTTAAAACTTCGCTGGTCTGCTTTCAAAAACGAGAGGTCTGAGTCTGAATCAGAAAGTTTTTTAGAAACTTTTTCCCATTCTTTGGTTGTGAAAATAAACAAGCACTGGCCGAGTCCGGGAGTAATAATAATTTTCTTGCCGAGCTCTTTGCGAAACTTTGCCGGCATTGAAACTCTATTCTTATCGTCAATCGTGTGTATATATTCTCCGATGAGCATAAAAATTTATTAAAATAACTTATCCACAGATTTCCCACTTTTTCCCACTTCGTTAACATTATAAAACACCCCTATAATGAAGCAAGCGCCGGGCTGTGGATAACTCAAGGGACTGGGCTGGACTGGAAAAGTGATACAATTTACTTATGGGCATACCTTTAAGCATGGAGGGATACGGCGACCCCAAATACGAAGAGCTGAAGAAAAAGGCGCTGGAATATCTGGAGAAGCTCCTAAAAGAACCCGGGCTTTTCACTGACGTTACATGGGAACCAACACCCAAGGAAATTCTTAGTAACCCCAAGATCAAAAAGGAGTTAATAAATAAATTACCTAAAGGTTTTCCGTTTCCGATGCTGGATGATTTATTGAGAACTCTGGAAAGACGAAGAACAAAAACCCGATATTGAACATATACACTTTACTGGACAAATTAATGATTTTATGGTTATATACATTTGAAGGAGGAATTGGTCATGAAGTGCGATAAATGCAACTTGGATCTAATTTCGCAGGAAGAGAGAGAGCGGAAAGTTTGCGACTCCTGCGACACCTTGGACACATCCAAGGCGGAAATGTCGTGGGACGCACAGCTTCCACAACCAGTTCGCGATATTCCCCCGCCGTGATGGTCCAATCCCATCCCGGCGGTTTTTTATTCTTGTTTTGGCTTCATTAAAGGAAACAATTGTGTTTCTCGCAAAGGTTTGTCCACTAAAAAAGCGAACAGGCGGTCGCCGTAGGCGAAGCCGAAGGCGGGCGGCATGCCGTATTCCAGCATCTCCACGAATTCATCGTCGGGCATCATGGCCTCTTGGTCCCCGGCTTCAATTAATTTCTTTTGAATTTCAAATCGTTCGTTTTGGTCGATGGGATCATTTAATTCCGAAAAACCGTTGGTCATTTCCGCGCCCGCAAGGAGTAGCTGCACGCGCTCGGTCAAAAGCGGATTTTCCGGTTTGGCTTTGGAAAGCGGCGACACCAGCTTCGGCACGTCAATGAGCCAAGCCGGCCCGGTAATCTGCTTCCGGCAATACTTCCAAAGAGAATCCATCAAGCGCTCCATATTATCGCCCTCATATTTCACTTTAAGCTCATCCAATTTTTTCATCATTTCTTTTGCGGTTGTCTCTAGAACATCCACTCCGGTAATTTTTTTGATAGTATCCGCATAAGTCATGCGTTCCCACTTGGACGAGAGATCAATCTTCTCGCCGTGCGTCTCGAATACCAAAGTGCCGAAGGTTTGTTTGGCCACTTCTTTAATCATGCGCTCCGTGAAATCCATCCCCTGCTTGTAGTCCATAAAGCCCGCGTAAAATTCCAAATTGGTAAATTCCTGCGTGTGCTCCGGGCTGGAGCCTTCGTTCCTGTAAGCGCGACCTATTTCAAAAACACGTTCAAAGCCGGCCGCGAGCAATCGCTTCTGCCACAATTCTCCTACGGATATGCGCATATAAACATCCAGATCAAAATCGTTGTGATGCGTTTTAAAAGGCCGCGCTTCCGCGCCGCCGGTGGTGATTTCTATGGTCGGCGTTTCCACTTCCAAGAATCCTTCTTTATTTAAAAAATTCCGGGTTGCGTCCCAAAACTTCGCCTTTTTTTTGAAAAGTTCTTTGAGCTCCGGATTCATCAGAATGTCCAAATATCTTTTTCTGAACCTCTCTTCAATGTCCACAAGCCCATGCCATTTTTCGGGCATTGGCCGCAGGCTCTTGGAAAGCATCCGCCAGTCGCGCGCCTCAAGAGTTTTTTCGCCGCGGTTGGTCTGAAAAAAAGTCCCGTAAAGCTCCACAAAGTCCCCGATGTCGGCAACCTCGTTCCAGAAGTTTAGTTTTTCTTCGCCCAGCACGTCTTTTTTCAAAAGTCCCTGAAAAGAACCGGTGCCGTCGTAGAGCGTTATGAAAATTATCGCGCCCTGGCCGCGGATGGACATTATTCTGCCCGCAATCCACTTTAAATTCCCCTCTTCTAGGGTGCCCTTTTGGGCGGGGTGGACAAGTTTGTCAAAATTTAGTATAGCGTCAGCTAGAGAAATTTCCCTTTTAGACTGCGCCGGGTACGGGTTTATGCCCTTCTCTTTCAGAAGCTTTAATTTTTTGATTCTTGTGTCCCTAATTTCATCAATTGAAGACATTTTTTGCTCGCCCCGCCGCGGCGGGGGTAGATTAAGAAACGCTGATGATTTTATAATTAACCATACCGCTTGGAGTTTTAAATGTTACTTTTTCGCCCTTCTTTTTTCCGAAAAGCGCCTCTCCAAAGGGAGAACGGTTGGAAATTTTTCCATTTGCCATATCCGCTTCCTCGCTTCCTACTATAACATAATTTTTTTCTTCCTGCGTGCCTTCTTTCTGCACGATAACTTTAGAACCGATTTCTATGATGTCTCCACCGCCGCCTTTGACAGTAACAGATGTCTGGAGAATTTGTTCTATTTTTTGTATGCGCGCTTCCAGCTTGCCTTGCTCTTCGCGAGTCTGATGATATTCCGCGTTTTCGGAAAGATCACCAAGAGATTTCGCGTACTCCAAAGCCAAGAGAATTTCTTTTCTCTTTGGTCCTTTGAGATCTATTAATTCCGCCTCTAAAGCTTTTCTTTTTTCAGCTGTTATGTAATCTGCTCCTGCATTCATCCCGTTAGAAGTTGTCCTAAGTTTATATCAATTCTGAATAATATTAGGTAACTTAAAATTATTTAATAATATCATCCCGTAATTCAACTCCTAACGGGATTCATGTATTTATTTGATTATTTTTGACTAAAACGACTAAATCCCGCTCACGGGATTCATTGACACTTAATATTAAACTTTTTTAATAAAAAAGTCAATAAAATATTCGACGCTCGTCGGCTTGCCAATTATATTTTTTATGATAATCTTAGGCTCATACCTGTCCCGTACTAAATTTTTGATTACGGAACAGGGTCGCTATTAGTAAAGTTTAAAATTTTAGTATCGGGATGGCAAAAACAGTAATTGAAGTCAGGAAAAATCCGAACGAAAACAACGCGAGCGTATTGCGCCGATTTTCACGCCGAATACAGGAGTCCGGCATAATTCGCAAAGTGAAGGGCGCCCGCTACAATGGGCGAAGCGAATCAAAACTTAAAGTTAAAAAAAGCGCATTAAAGCGAATGGCTCGCCGAAAAGAAATTGAAAAGCTAAAAAAACTCGGCAAAATGCTAACAAAATAGAAACAAGGTTAAACCTTGTCCGAAAAAATGGAGAGAAAATTTTCCAAAATAAAGAACGACATTTTGGGCAAAGACTATTCCCTATCTATGGCCTATGTCAGCGAAAAAAAATCAAGAGAGTTAAATAAGAAATGGAGAGGCAAAGATAGGGCGACAAACGTCTTATCTTTTGCTTTGAGTAAAAATTTAGGCGAACTCATTCTTTGCAAGGCTGTAATCAAAAAAGAGGCGAAGGAAAAAAAATACGACAGAAATTTCCAAAATCTTCTCGGATTTTTAGTTATCCACGGCATGCTTCATTTGAAAGGACTGGAACATGGAAAAAAGATGGAGCAGCTGGAGAAGCTTTATTGTAAAAAATTTAAAATTTAACGACTATCTAAAAATTTCTGTAAAAATATTTACTAGTTTTTCGTCAAAATTACTAGGTAGTTTTGTGTGTGAAATTTTCAGGTTATCTAAAACATTTTCAAATTTCTTGAAACCCCCATCGCTTCTTAACTCTACCCATTCCATGTTTAAACTATTTAGTTGCTTTTTGTTTGTATCTGAAAGTTTATCAGCAACAAACACTTTACTGTCTCGAGCTATTACAGCATCGGCACTTTCAGGATTTCCTATACCCATTAACTTAACTTCGCATTTATATTGATTTTCACCTTGCACTAAATAAAAATCTATTTCTCTCTCAAACTCGTCTTCCTCTAGTTCTTCACCTTTTATCTTTAATGAATAGTTAATTTCAGAGACTCCGTATAACTTGCAAAGTGTTTGCATTAATGGCTTTTCAACACGCTTACCCGCAGTACTCCAAGATCCCCCTCTTATAGCAGCTCTTTTTACTGCAAGAGTATTGATAACAATCAGACTTTCACTCACGTTCAAGTCAACACTAACGCCCTTAAATTTAATTGTTAAGGTTAATTCTAGGTCGTGTTCTGTATCTACCAAACTTTTAATTGATTGATATAACAGATCATAATGTTCATCAGAGGCATCAATGACTATTTCTCTGGTTGAAGAATTAAACATATTGTGTATGGTCTTTTTATTTAGCCCGGAATTAATCGCTATATCATTAGTGGGTAACTCAGAATTAAGGAATTCTTTTTTATACCAATCAATAGTGATGTCTTGATTTTTAAATTTTGCATCAACAACTTTTTTGAAAAAATCTACTACAAATTGTAAGAACTGTGCATCTATTAAAGTAACTATTTCAATTCGATAGTCTTCCCCTTTCAATAATTTTTTGATTATATTTTTTGCTACTTGCTCTGTAATTGTCATATTGATTGCTTGGTTAATGAAATAAAATTCTGAATATCTACAAAATTAGGTTGATTGTTTTTTGAACTAAATAAACTGCTTCCCCTAATCAAATCCTCTTTCATCCTATTAACATATTTTGGCTCTTTTTCAGTTAAAAAGAAATGCCTATCTAAATTAACCGCGGCAAGACCCAAGGTCCCACTCCCAGCAAAAGGATCGAAGATGAGATCATCCACAAAAGAATAATATTTAATTACTCTATTACATAGCTCAATAGGGAAAACTGCGCTATGCACTTTGTCAAAAGTAGGACCAATATGCCAAATGTTTGTTGTTTCATATTTATCTGCAACTTTACTTCTCTTTACTTTATCCCAACTGTACTGACTTATATTCCAATCAATTAATTTATCTGTCTTTTTTCTATAGACCATTATCATTTCTGAAACAGCATTTGGCTTGTATCCTAATGGTTTTCTGTGTTGTAAGAACCCAGCATTTCTATTCTTTACACTAGCTTCTGGCTTGACCCATACAATATCATCAACAAACTCCCACCCCATTTTTACTAAAATTGGATGAATATCATATGGGATTGGATATCTTTTACTTGAGTGTGCGCGGCTTATTCTTGGAATTATAATCGGCGAGGTATTTAAAATAAAAAATCTACCTTCTTTCGTAACCCTATGAACTTCTTTAAATACTTTTTCTAAAAAATTTAAATACTCTTCGTAACTTTGATATATAGAATAATCTCGAGCATTATAATAAGGAGGAGAAGTGAAGGTTAAGTGCACTGATTCACTTGGAACGTGACCCAGCGTTTCCACAACATCACCTTGGACAACTAAGTTTTTTAAATAATTTGGAAATTCGTCATGTTTTCCAGCACTATTTGAGCTATAATTAATTCCATTTATTTCTTTACCGATAACCTCTTTTATTAATTCATTCGGATGACTAATTAATTTTTTTAATTCTTGCTTAACCGAATCATTCTTTGAAAAAACTAACAATCCTCTAATTGCCTGCATTACGACTTTTGGATCTTTGTCCGATAAAAGTTTTATCAAAGCTGGTATTGCTTTTTCATTTCTTAATCTTCCAATTCCCGAAACAGATTCTCTTCGTACTTCTGTACTCTCATCCTGCTGTGCAAATTTAAGAAAAATTTGAAGAAGAGAAACATCCCCTATTTTGGCAAGATTTTTTATTGCAAGCAACCTTATATTTTCATTTTTATTATTCAGTAATTTTATTAATGGTTCTTTACTATCTCCATTTTCTAACCTGCCTAAATTTTCTAAAACATACACAATAGAGCCATCATTCTTATTTTCAAAGAAAGAAGACAAAATTTCTGTGTCATTTTTTAAAATATCAATTTCGTCTTTATTAAACTCTTTTTGCAAAACTGCCCTGTTCATATGTCTAGATTATAACCCACTAAAGTGTAAAAAATCAAATATGTGGGCTTTTAAGTACCTGTCCCGTACTAAATTTTTGATTACGTGATATAATTGCTGATATTAAAGTTTAAAATTTTAGTACTGGGATGATAAAAAATATTTCGGTGGGAATAGACGTGGGGTCGTCCGTGACGCGAGTCGTGGTCGGAGAATTTCTAAAAGGAGAAAAAAATCCTAAGATTATCGGCGCGGGCGAATCAGCGACTTTGGGCCTTCGCCACGGATATGTTGTAAATTCTTCTCTTGCATCAGCGTCAATAAAAAAAGCGGTAGAATCAGCGGAACAAACTTCCGGCGTAAAAATACGGCGCGCGTTTGTATCACTTTCAGGCATTACTCTCCGCGGAGAAATTAGTTCAGGCTCTGCAATTATTTCAAAAGCTGACGGCGAAGTAACTGCATTGGATATAAACAAGGCTCTCGCAGACTGCGAAGACAATCTTTCCGTAGGCAACAAAAAAATCATACATACGTACCCGATATCTTTCCGGCTGGACGGCAAAGAAGTGCTGGGGCGACTGGAAGGCATGCGCGGCACAAAACTTGAAGCCAAAGCTCTTTTTGTCACCTATTCTGTAGTTCATTTAGAGGATTTACTCGGAGCAATAGCTGAAGCCGGAGTGGAAACCATAGGTGTCATAGCTTCGCCTGTAGCCATAAGCGAGATTGTGCTAGGAGAAAAACAAAAAATAGTGGGTGTGGCGCTCGTAGACATAGGGGCAGAGACTACATCTCTTTCAGTTTTTGAAAATGGAGCCATGGTTTCTATCCATACTTTTTCTATCGGCTCTACAGACATCACAAATGATATCGCTTTAGGATTTAAAATAACTTTAAACGAAGCTGAGGAATTTAAATTTGGAAATATAGGCGAAGGATTCTCTAAGAAAAAACTGGATGAAATCATAGAAGCGCGATTGTGCGACATTTTTGAATCAATAGAAAATCACCTGAAGAAAATAAAAAGGTCTGAGCTCTTGCCTGCAGGCATTGTCTTTGTCGGCGGAGGTGCAGGCACTCCAAACCTTATAGAATTATCTAAAGACGTTTTAAGGCTTCCGGCGAGTCTGGGCTCTACAGATATGTTTGGCAATGTGAAAACAAAGCTTCGGGATTCCACTTGGTTTACAGCTCTGGGGCTTTTATCGGCAGGAAGAGAGAGTAAGGGCGGATATTCCGATGGATCTTTCAAGGGTTTACTGCGGGATATCAAAAATACCTTTAAATCAAGCCTTAAACAGCTGATGCCCTAACCCACTTGGAGGTTCTTCCTCCAAGTGTTATAATGAAAATATGTCAAGTAGAAAAATCGCTTTTGTTCCCGGAGAATATTATCACGTTTATAACAGGGGCGTGGATAAAAGAAATATATTTTCTGATAAGTCGGATATTGGAAGATTTCTGCAAAGCATGGAAGAATTTAATACGAAAAATCCTATCGGTAGTTTATATGAACACAGCTTCGTTAAGAAAAAGAAATTTGGAGGTTCTTCCTCCAAATTGATAAAATTTATCGCTTTTTGCTTAAATCCAAATCATTTTCATTTCTTAATAACTCCCCTTGTGGAAAAAGGAATAGAGAAATTTATGCAGGTGAATTCTCTTTTGAATTGCAATGAATTAGAATTGAAATATGAAAGCAAAAAAAGTTTTCGCATTTTTCCCAAAGCGAGCGGAATGAAATATATATCCTGCGGAGAAAAGGATACTCGTATGCCGATATCGGCAGAGTGTTGTTAAGAGACTGCGGGGCGGTCTGGCGCGAGTTAAAGAGAAACAAGACCGGGGGTTCATATGATCCCCGAAAAGCCGGGCACAAATCATATGTGAGGCGGCACAATGCCAAGTATCAAGGCAAAAAAATAGTTGAAGATACGGCGCTTCGGGTCTTTGTTGAAAATTCTCTTTTGGGCGGCCAGTCGCCGGAAGATATATCAGGAAGACTAAAATACAAATATGAAAAAGGTCTGCTGTATGTTTCCAAAGACAGCATCTACCGGTATATTAAGTCTCCATATGGCAGACAAATCGAGGTGAAGCTCCTGAAGAAAAAGAAGCGCGGAGGCAAGCGGAAAAAACTGGGCACTCTGGACGGCAGGACTTTCATCGACCAAAGACCCAAGCGCATCAATGCCAGAATGAGAATCGGTCATGCGGAGTTTGACTTCATTGTTTCGGGAAAAACCGGAAAAGGGATATTGCTCGTGGTGATCGACAGGAAACTTCGGACTTCATTTCTGGAGCCGATATACAAAGTGAGCATTTCTGCCGTGCATCTGGCGGCGAGGAAAATCAAAAAGAGATACCCGGAATGGAAGACCGGCACTACAGACAACGATCTTTTGTTTGCCAGGCACAAGGAGCTAGGGAAAGAATTGGGTATTAAAATATATTTCTGCCACCCGTATCATTCCTGGGAAAAAGGCACGGTGGAGAACACCAACGGAGAAATTAGGAAGGACATTTCAAAAGGCAGCGACATATCAAAATACTCAAGGTCATTTTTCAGAAAGCTGGAAGAGAAACTGAACTGCAGGTTCATGAAATGCCTGAACTACCGCACTCCTTTTGAAACTCTAGACATCGCCCGAAAACAAAAAAATCTCCGGGAAAGGAGAAAGGGTGGGCATTGCAATTGAGGCCGTCGGGCGGGGGGGGATTTAGATGTTTTCATATACCATTATTGTAGCATTTTGCAAGGTGGTTTTCTACGGTGCAGGACTGTCCTTACTAGTATAATGCTTTCGCCGGGTGTCGTCGGGTGTTGGACACCCGACGAAGCTTATTTGTAATGGGGATAACTTTGCTTGTTTAGGTTATCGTTAGGTATTATAATCAATAAATGCCCATTGCATTAAATAATCAACTTACAAAAAAACAAGCGAGTGTTCTTAATTATGTAAAAAAAATTCAAGAAAAAAAGAACTATTCCCCTGCTTTAAGTGAGATAGCTGATCATTTTGAAGTTTCAATACCTACAATTCACCAGCATGTAGATTATTTAGAAAGAAAAGGTTACTTAGTAAAAGAAAAAGGGGTAAAACATTCTATACAAACAACAGAAAATAAAATTAATGATTTAATTCAGATACCTTTGCTGGGAACAATTGCTGCGGGGCAACCAATCGAAGCGATTGAAATTCCTGACGAAACTATTTCTATAACCAAAAGCGATATTGGACAACAAGGAAAACATTATGCTTTGCGTGTTCAAGGAAACAGTATGATGGATGAAGGTATTTTTGATGGCGACATAGTGATTATCCGTAAACAAGAATACGCAGAAAACGGACAAACAGTTGTCGCAATAATTGACGACAATGAAGCAACACTTAAAAAACTTTATTGGGAAAAAGATAAATTTAGGTTGCAACCTGCAAATCCTAGCCTATTTCCTATATTCAGAGACGAAGTAGAGGTTAGAGGTATTGTAGTTAAAATAATTCGCAATCTTGAATCACAACTGGACCAAGAACAATCAAAAAAAGAAAAGTACGTTCGAAAAATTGATTATTCGTGGGATTACAAAGGAGAAAAAACAAAGTCATATACACACGGAATACACACATATCCTGCTATGTTTATTCCACAAGTAGGACGAAGGCTATTGGAAACTTATAGTAAAAAAGGCGATACTGTATGTGATATTTTTTGTGGCTCAGGCACGGCTTTGGTTGAAAGTAAGTTAATAGAAAGAAATGCTTATGGTATTGATCTGAATCCGCTAGCAATTTTCCTTGCTCACGCAAAAACAACTCCAATAAATCCTCAAAAATTAACAAAAGCCTATCTGGCTTTGCTTGATAGAGTAGAAAAAATAAAAGATAAAGATATAAAAAGACCTGAATTTAATAACATTGATTTTTGGTTTAAGGATAAAGTAATAGTTAAGCTCGCTAAACTAAAAAAAGCTATAAAAGAAATATCAGATAAGAAAGTCCAGAATTTTTTAATGGTTGCCTTTAGTGAAACAGTTAGATATTCTTCAAACACAAAAACAGGAGAATTTAAACTTGTTCGGGTCAAAGGAGACAAGCTTCAACAACATGATCCAAACGTAATTGGCATTTTTCGCAAGCACGCTGAAAAAAATATTGCGGGAATGACTGAATTCTATAAGGATGCAACAAAGAATTCGTGGACAAAAATTATCTACGGAGATTCATCTAAAAACAACGGCATAAATGAAAAATCTATTGATTGTATAATTACCTCTCCTCCTTATGGAGACAGCAGGACCACAGTTGCATACGGACAATTTTCTCGCCTTTCAGCACAGTGGATTGATATCTTTAATGATCCAAATGATGCATCAGGCGTAGATAATGCATTACTAGGTGGCAAAGCTACCAAAAATTTGGTTCATTTGTTACCATCAGATTATTTGAGGGAGGCTTTAGAGAAAATTTCTAAACAGGATGAAGCCAGAGCTAGAGATGTTTTGAGTTTTTATATAGGATTAAATGACTGCTTAAAACAAGCTCATAAAATATTAAAATCGAAAAAGTATTTTTGCCTTGTAATCGGCAATAGATTGGTTAAACAAGTCAGAATTCCTACAGATTTTATAATAGCGGAATTAGGCGAAAAAATTGGTTTTACTTGTGAAGATATTATTGTCAGGAATATTCCGGGAAAAAGAATGCCGATAAAAAACTCACCGACAAATATTGTTGGAGCTTTGGAAAAAACAATGAATAAGGAAAGTATAGTAATTTTAAGAAAAAACTAAAGAATTCGCCTGTGTATTTTAAATAAGTGTGGAAAAGTTTTTTCACTAAGTCGAGTAAGTCGAAAGGCTGAGCCGTGGTCGTGTGGTTTACCGATATTTTTACCACTACGGTAAACACCAAGCCTGATGTCATATTTTGATAGCGCTAGAAATTGCTTCGGGTCAATATTCTTTAAGAGCCATGCTTCTATGTAATGAAAATATTCATACCCTTTTTCTTTTTTTGAATTAGCAAAAACAAGTATTAACCCGTTGCCAATTTTTTCAGCTGCTTTTTGTCGTAAAAATTCTAGTTTGTAATATCCAAGCGTTGTTCTGTTTTGGAGTATTAACAATTTGCCCTGATTTTCATCAATCTTACCACAAAAACCTCGGCCATTTTTCTTTCCGTTAGTAATAGTTTGGTGTAAAATTAAATGTTTTGGGAATTCTGGATCAGGATAACCAAATCTTTTTAAAATTTCGGCATTGGTAATTCTCTCAGGCTTCTTAGTAAAAAGAGTCATCATAGAAGAAGTTCCCATTCTTTGTGACTTTAGTTCCATTACCCCAAAATCCGGCAATGCAATATTATTTTCTTTAATTTTCAAATAGTCCTCAAGGGTTTTGCCAATACCAGTATTATGCTTTCTATTTGATTTTACCCAACCTAATTCTTTGAGCGCTTTTAATTTCTTCTTAATTTTTCCTAATGTCCATTTTTGCATAGTGCAGCCATTCTACTCCAACCCACCCCCAAACTCAATCCACCGCCAAAAGCTTACTTGGACTGCGGTGTCCATTAACAATACGAACTTTATTTATCGGCACTTCAAAATGTTCCGCGATAAGTTCTAGGACCCGCCCATTTGCCATATTTCTCTCCGCTTTCTCACGCACTGAAATTTCGAAGTGATCTTCGTTTTTCTTTTTAACAAATTCTTTTCTCGCTCCGGCTATTACTTTCACATGTATGTACATAATTTATTTAAAATATTTTACTTTTCAATCAATCCAAGCTTCACCAGCCTAGAACGGATCCCGCCGGTCTGCCGGCCGGTTAATGCTGAAATATTTTTTACGGATCTTCCGCTCTTCCACATTGCTATTATCTCCCCTTCCTCTTCTGCAGTCCACTTTCGGTATGCATTGGCGTGCTTCTCGCGGATTTTTTCTAATCGGCCAATAGACTTTTGAATATTTGAACTTTTTTCATCCCTCCATTTGCCTCCCATCGCGATAACAAAATTTTTCTGCATCTTTTCATGTTCTTCGGAAGCTATATTGCTAAACACTTCGCGGGCTTTTTCGGATCCAGCGCGAAAGTCCGTATCTTTTTCTAAAATTCGCGGGTGAACCTGAAGCGCCCGAGCATTTATGCCGAGAAGGTATAGGCCCGACAAGCGCCTGACTCGCGAGAGCGCCACATACCCTTGCCCGTATTCAAACACGTCGGAAAGGTCCATCACGGCGGCATCCATGCTCATACCCTGACTCTTGTGCACAGTTATTGCCCAGGCGAGGCGAAGCGGAACTTGGGTGATCTTGGCTTTTATTTTTCCATTTTCCTCCACGCTCCAATCCATCGGCTCTACCGTTATCATCTTACCGCTTTTGGTTTTTATGATCGGATGATTGGTAAAAGAATCAAAACCTTCCACCGTGCCCAGCGTGCCGTTTACAAACCTTTCTTTCGGATTATTTTTGGTGCACATGACTACAGCGCCTTTTTTCAAACGCAGAACCTCCGGTGAAAGGCACCCTTTTTTGAGCGCAAAGACGAGCGATTCTTTACCGGTGGAAGTCATCTCATATTCCTTTAAATCCGCTTCTATTTTATTTAGCATGCCGCCGTTCACGTCGTCCACATTTATATTGCGCGAAAAAAGCTTGGTAATGCATTCAATATCCTCTCCGAATTTATCCGAAGAAGTCTGGCGGGAATTTATACGCTCCATGTGCAGTTCTTCCACCTCACCCTTTCGGATAGCTGAAAGCACGGATAGATATTCTGCATCGTCCTGCCGGTGCTGTTCGGTGAGGTAGCACGTAACCGGAGCAAGCCTGCGCCATGCGTCGCTCTCAAAAGCGAAATATGTTTTTACTTCATTTATTAATTTATTTTGCTCGCCAGCATTTACGCCGTACTTTTCTACCGGCGGAAGCTGAAAGAAATCTCCGACAAGCACGATCTGCATACCGCCGAAGGGTTCCGGATTTTGTTTTATTTCCCTACATACTGCGTCTATCATCGCAAAAGCTCCGGTGCGGAGCATGGATACTTCGTCTATGATAAGTACGCGGGTTTTTAATATTCTTTTGTGGATGTATTCATTACTGGCGATGCGATCCAGATCATAATCTGTAAGATTTTCTTTTATGCCTATACCGCTCCATGAATGTATGGTCATGCCTCCGATATGAGTGGCGGCAATGCCTGTGGATGCGGTAATTGCCGGCTCTATATCCCGCTCGCGCAAATATGAGACGAATTTATTTATGGTAAAAGTTTTTCCGGATCCCGGCTCGCCAGTCAAGAAAACATTTGCGCCTGTTTTCAATATGGAAAGAGCTTCATCTTGAGTCATGAAATTTATTCTAGCACATTTTGAATTTTACTTGGAAAAATTTCCGAGCTTTAGCTCCAAACATTGCGTCAGAGCCGGCGTTTCTGTCCATCCGCATTTGCCGTTTGCCTGCCGTCCGCATTCACCGCTCTTGTAACAAGAATATTCCGGCTGGTATTCACAGGTAGATACAGCGCCCGGCTCATCTGAACAAATCTGGGAACTGCATCCGCCTATATAACATCCGCCTGTAGCAGTCGCTGTAGATTGCCCTTCATCCCCGCTCACTATTTTTTCTACATATACATTGCCTTCCGGGCTGGTGCACTGGCGAGGATAACTCTCCATTACCGGATAGCCCGCTTTGACACAGTCTTCAAAATCAGCGATAAACGTCGCTGCCTGTTCCAGCGTTTTTTGTTTCTGATATACGAAATATCCCAGCAAAGCTAAAACTGCGAGCCCTATTATGATCCATAAAGTCATCTTGTTTTTTTCTTGCATATGATTTTGAAATTAAAATACTAATGCTCACATTATAGTATAAGACGAACAATATAAATATTTGTTACGGATACATCCTGCTAAAATGCGTAATAAATCTGTCACCTACTCGTCTTAATCCTTAGTAGTAGAGTAGTAGAGGCTATACTGCGGCGTGTTTCTTTGTCGAGAGATACATTTATCAATTATTTTATTTCCGCCAGAGGCGGATCAGCCTATGGCTGAAACAAATTTAATTTTATGAACAACAAAACAGCATTGGGGGTTATCTTGGGAATAGTGATCATAA
>JACPLQ010000009.1 GCA_016186435.1 Candidatus Nomurabacteria bacterium
AGAGACGGAAAATTCTTTGGTGGGTCTTTGGCATTATTTTATTTCTAATTATTTTATCTGGAGCAATTTTTTTCTTTGCAAAAGAATATTTCAGCTTCAGTACTTCAAGAGCAATTAATCTTGAAATTAAGGGTCTAGATGCTGTCGCTTCCGGTGAAATTGTATCTTGGCGGGTAGAATATAAAAATGATAATATTATAGTATGAAAAAAAAATCTCTATCCCCAAACCAATTAGCAATTTTTGAGAATTTTAAGATCAGGCGTGTTTTTGATGAGCAGAAAGAGATATGGTATTTTTCTGTGGCAGATGTCGTTGGAGCTTTAATTGAGCAAGTTAATCCTATTATTGCCGGTAATTATTGGAGAAAACTGAAACAAAGATTGAAAGAAGAGGGAAGTCAGGTCGTGACAAATTGTCACAACCTAAAAATGCAAGCTAGAGATGAAAAATTTTATAATACCGATTCTGCAGACGTTGAAACTTTATTGCGCATTATTCAAACAATTCCATCTAAAAAAGCAGAGCCATTAAAGCTCTGGCTAGCTAAAGTTGGTTATGAAAGGATGCAAGAAATGTCAGATCCTGAGATGGGCATAAATCGAGCACGTGAAAATTGGACAAAGCATGGTAGAAGCCCGAAGTGGATACAGCAGAGAATGATGGGTCAGGAAACAAGAAATAAATTGACGGATTATTGGAACGAGCATGATGTAAAAAAAGGAGAAGAATTTGCCATACTTACAAATATTATTCATCAAGAATGGAGTGATTTGTCGGTTCGAGAGCATAAAAGTATAAAAGGTTTAAAGACACAAAATTTAAGAGATCATATGAGTGAAGCAGAATTAATTTTTACAGCGCTTGCCGAATTATCTACCCGTCAAATAGCGGAAACTATACAGGCCAAAGGTTTTGAGGAAAATAAAATACCGGCAAAACGGGGTGGGCGAATTGCAAAAAATGCAAGAAAAGCGCTCGAAATAAAAACAGGGCAATCGATTATATCTGGGGAGAATTTCTTATTGTCAAACAAGTCTAAGAAAAAATAAAAATATCATGGATTTTAAATTCACTATTATCTATGACAACAGTAAAGATAACAAAACACTTCAAGAAGGTTTTGGCTTTTCCTGTTTGATTGAGTGGGAGAATAAGAAAATTCTTTTTGATACAGGAAATGATCAAATTGCATTTTTCTCAAATATTAAAAAATTAAATATTAATCTTAAAAATATTACTCACGTTATTTTTTCTCATAAACATAATGATCACACTGCGGGCCTCGGAGAAGTTTTAAATAATATATCATCCAATGTGCTAGTTTACTTTCCTGACGATTTTCCAGATTCTCTATTGAAACAAGTGCCGACAAATGTATTTCCGAAAATTATGGATTCTTTTATCGAAATTTATGAGAATACTTATTCTCTTATTATGGCAGGTAAATATCATGGCAGTATAATTCATGAACAGTCAGTCATTTTTGATACACCTAAAGGACTTATTGTTTTAACTGGTTGTGCTCATCCTGGTATTTTAAATATATTGAAAATAGTCAAAGAAAAATTTCCCGCTAAAAAGATTCATATTACAATGGGAGGATTTCATCTTTATAAGTCATGGCGGTTTATTTCTTCAGGAGTAGTTCGACAATTTAAAAAAGTTGGGGTTGAAAAAGTAATTCCTTGTCATTGCACTGGAGAAATAGCTTCAGAGCAATTTAGAAAGAATTTTAAAGAAAATTATATTAAAGCAGGCACTGGGACAATTATTAAAGTAAAATTTGAGTGACCAGTAACGATTGGATTGTTTTTGTCTTATTAAATAAAAGGTCGAAAATTATTAAAATTAATCAAATAAAAACTTTATGATGGGATATTATGGGTATAGCGGAATGATGGGCGGAGGCTGGGGTGTTGTTTTGGGATTTGTTGTTTTGATTGACGTTGTTTTGGGATTTGTTGTTTTGATTGACCTTGTTTTGCTTGGTGTTTGGCTGTTCAAGCAAATTAACAAATAAGGCTAAAACTTAAAAATTATATGAATTATAGAAATTTGGGCATAGTAGACAGGGTTTTGCGCTTTGCATTAGCCTTTTGGTGGCTGGGACCGTGGGCGCCGAATTTTGATGCTAGCTGGGGAAATATTCTTATTGCGATAGTAGGCTGGATAACTCTGGTTGAAAGCTTTGTGGGCTGGTGCTGGCTGCATACCGCATTTGGTATTGACAATAAGAATCAATAGTGGTATAACATAAGAGTGGAATAGTTTTTCACGGTGTTTTGGAGTAGAATTAACTGACATGAATTTTTGCAAAAACAATTTAATCATCGGCAGTCTTGCCTTACTGGCTTTTGTAAGCATAGGCGTGTTTGGCTTGATGGGATGGAGCCATACCGCCAGCCCTCTTGAAACGCCGATGATGAATTGTCCTTATACAGAAAATGGTTACTCGGTATGTGAAAATACCTTAGACCATATCAGCAAATGGCAGCAGTTTTCAAATATTGTCGTCCCTTCAATTTTTATTTTATTGATTTTTGCCGCAGTTTTGTATTTTATCGGCAAATTCAATCTCTTTGAGCCTAAAGCTCATTTTTATAAGTGGAAATACGATTTATATCATAAGAAATTATATTCTTCTCCAAATAGAATAATTAAGTGGCTTTCTCTTTTTGAAAATAGCCCATCTTTTTTATACGCAAGGTATAGCTAACGATTTTGTCGTAAAATTTTTAGCTGTATCTTTTAAATCCCCTCAAGGGATTTTTTACTATGTTAATTATCTAAAAAATTATGGACAAAAAAACAATTATCTCTCTTATCATTATCATTCTCGGCGTTGCCGGTTTGGTATGGTGGAGCAAGTCAGTAGACAGCAAATCGCTAAGTGCGACGGAAACAAAATCGCATCCGGCGAGAATAGCAAGCGATACAAGCGTATTAACGGCAGAAGAAACCTTCTATGATTTCGGCAGGATATCAATGAAAGACGGGAATGTTAGTAAAATCTTCAAGGTCACAAATCGGGGAAATACGGATGTTAATTTAACTAATGTCAGCACTTCGTGTATGTGCACTGCGGCCTATATTCTAAGAGATGATGGCAGTAAGCTCGGGCCTTTTGGCATGCCCGGACATGGAGGTACTGGCGGCATGCCCGGACACGGCAACAGCAAAGCTGGGGAAATAATTACCGCTGGAGAGTCGCGCAATATTGAAGTCGTGTATGATCCCAACGCGCATGGTCCAGCTGGGGTCGGCCTAATAGACAGATTTATTTATCTTGAAGACGAAAACGGCAACAAGTTGGAGCTTGAGATTAAGGCGAGTGTCATGCCCTAAATTCCATGAAAAAAATTATTATCACAATCAGTGTCGTTCTTGCCGCGATAATTGGAATAGTTATCCTGAAAAATAGTCCCCAAACTTCCGAAATTATCTGGGGAATAAGCAAGGAAGGAACCTGGCTCTTGCCTCTACTCCTAGTGTCTGCGGTGTTGGATAGCGTGCACCCCTGCTCGTTTTCTATTCTTCTTATCACGATTGCTTTTCTTTTCGGGATACAATTAAGTAGAAGAAAAATTCTCCTGCTGGGCGGAACATATATCGCGGGAATTTTCACCGCCTATTTCTTGATCGGTCTCGGGGTGTTAAAAGTTTTGCATCTCTTCAATACTCCGCACTTTATGGGAAAATTGGGGGCAACGCTCCTTATTGTTTTCGGAGTAGTTAATCTTATCAATCGCTTCTTTCCGAATTTCCCGATAAAACTAAAAATTCC
Organism: Candidatus Nomurabacteria bacterium; assembly: GCA_016186435.1. Taxonomy (GTDB): domain Bacteria; phylum Patescibacteriota; class Minisyncoccia; order Phycocordibacterales; family UBA9973; genus UBA9973. Next base: position 3,787 of record JACPLQ010000009.1, read on the forward strand.
CGGCGTGGCGCATGGCGCCATGAGCAAATTGATGGACAAAGCGTCCTTTCCGGCTGTGTTTGGCCTCGGATTGCTTGTCGGCATCTGCCAATTCCCGTGCATGGGCGGGCCTTACCTCATGGTCATCGGGCTCCTGCGCGACCAAGTGACATATATGAGCGGATTTGGTTATCTGCTCCTGTATAACTTAATCTTAATTATTCCTTTAGTTGCGGTCCTATTCATCTCTGCAGATAAAATGCTGGTTGACAGGGTGCAGATCTGGAAAAGAAACAATATGCAAGGAGTGCGGCTCTGGGCGGGAATAGGCATGATCATTATCGGCATCTTAATCTTCTTTATCTGATGTTATACGCAATATTATCAATTCTCTTACTTACTCTGATTGTATGGGTGATTAATAAAAAGTTACCCATACGAGTTTGTCCGCCATGCGCCGGGGTGACCCTCACCTGGCTCTGGATGCTTTTGGGAATGTGGTTTGGATTCTTGTCCGTTGCCCGCTATGAAATCATCACTGCAGTCTTGATGGGCGCATCAATCGGAGGTATCGTAACGGAACTTAAAAAAATGTTCTCGAAACTAAGAGAAAAAAAAGAAAAAAAAGAAGGAAAAAGTAAAAAAGTCGAATCATTAGAAAATAAATTAAAAGATTGCTGCTAATATGAAAAAATTAAAAGAAATTTTATACGCTTCACTGATCATTACAGGAATCCTGCTTTTAGGCCTGACGCCGGTAGAGCAGGCGGTGTTCTCTGCACTAGAATGGGGCGACTTGGGAGTAAAAATGGCAGAAGCGGGTGTGATAGATACAGAAAAGTTTGAAAATCTGTACAGCCAGAGAGGCGGACTATCGGAGGCGGATAAGAAATTGTTGTACGACGGCGCAAACGGCAAAGTGAAAGTTACGCCTGAAAATTCGGCCATGATGCTCAATATGCTTTGGGCGTTCGGGCTCTCAAACAAGAATCCTATTCTTGAAAACGGCCCAATGATGGATCCTAAATACGGTGGCGCTCAAAACTTTGCTTCCACCGGTGGCTGGACCTTAGCAAAGGGGAGCGCGATGGATCATTACAGTATGCATAGTTTTGTAACTCTGACGCCAAAACAACAAGCACTGGTTGAAAAAGTCTCAAAAAATATTTACAGGCCTTGTTGCCAGAACTCAACCTATTTTCCCGACTGCAATCACGGCATGGCAATGCTAGGACTCTTGGAACTCATGGCTTCAGAGGGAGCTACTGAAGAGGAAATGAATAAAATCGCGGAAGAAGTAAATGGTTATTGGTTTCCAAAAGTAGAAAAGACTGGTTGCAGTGCGTAAAAACTTAAATTAAAAAATTATGAAAACAGAACACAAAATAATTGGCGGAATTGCATTATTAACCTTAATTATTATAGTTGGGGGAGTATGGTTTTCAAGTAAAGAAGGAGCTAAAAATCAAGAAAAACTGAGCAGGGACATGATGGGAGAAAAAATGGAAGACGAAGGCGCGGGGCATGTTGGCCGCAACGAAACGCATCCGGCATATAAATCAAACCCTCCGACTTCCGGACCGCATTGGGCAGGCGTAGCAGGGCCGGGAATAAAAGACGAGATAGTCCCAGACGAGCTTATTCTTCACAGCATGGAACACGGAGCCGCAGTAGTCTGGTATAGAGAAGACTTGGAGCAAAGTGAAATAGATAAAATTAAAGAAGCATTCATCAGCGCTGACGGAAAGAAAATAATGCTGGCCCGCAAAGATTTGGATGTTCCGGTTGCGCTGACGTCGTGGGGCTATTTACTCAAGCTTGAGACAGTTGACGGAGTAAAAATCAAAGAATTTATTGAAACAAACAACGACAGAGCGCCGGAAAAAGCGGCAATTTAACCTTAGTCCCATTGGAAGACTCCGCAGAGAAGGTGTGCTAATATAATTCAATGCCCGACAATTATCCAGAACACGAAAAAGGGAAGCCGAATATATACGCGGTCTTAATTATTTTAGCGCTATCTTTGGCGGGAATAATGTTTGCTTTTTCAAAGCCTTTAGGGAAAGATATAATTTCCGGCAGAGTAATGCAGGTGCTGGCTGAAAGAGAAATAACTTTAAATGTCGGCAATATGGACAAAATTGTCAAAGAGCAGGACCTCCGGGTGGAGATTATGTCAGGAAAAGAGAAAAAGGAAATTCAAGTTTTGAATGATTACAAGCCGGTTGCTAAAGGCGATAAAATATTTCTGAGAGGTTCGGTTTTTAGGGACAACGAGTGGGACATAGATAACGTATCCAGGGTCAAACAGCTGGTGACACTCCTTATTTTTTTTGTCGCGCTGGTTATTTTTACTAGTGGGTTCAAAGGTTTTTACTCTCTAATCGGGCTACTGTTTACTTTTGCGGTAATTTTTGCGTTCATGGTGCCGCAGATATTGGAAGGCGCTTCACCGGTTACCATAGGCACAAGTGGCGCAGCGTTGGTCTTGATTCCAGCTTTGTACCTTTCGTACGGATTTAATAAGAAATCAATAGCAGCGTTTTTAGGCATAATTATTTCCTTAGTTTTTGTAGGTCTTGCTTCAAATTATTTTATCAATTCTCTTGGTTTTACTGGAGCGGGAGAAGCTTCTTTGTATCTTGATATGGCTACAAAAAACTCAATTAATCTGATAGGTCTCATAATTGCCGGGATAATAATAGCCGCAGTCGGGGTGTTGGATGATGTCGCAGCCATACAGGCATCTGTTGTGTTCAGCTTGTCTTCCGCTAATCCGAATCTTCGCGGGTTTAAATTATTTAAAGAAGCAATGCTGGTGGGAAAAGATCATATTGGAGCTGTAGTAAATACTTTGGTTCTCGCATATACCGGGGCGTCTCTCCCTCTTATTCTTCTTCTATATATACAAAGAGCGCCTCTTGAATATTTTGTCAGCCTTGAAGCCGTAGCGGAAGAAATCGCCCGAACCTTAATATCTTCATCGGGACTTTTGCTTGCTGTTCCTCTCACCACGCTAATTGCAACTTTTATGATAAAGGAAACCTATGTCAAATAAATACATATTTCACGTTTCAGGAACACATTGTCCCTCCTGTAAAATCCTGATTGAAGATATTCTTGGCGAACAGGCAGGAGTAAAAAATGTAAACGTCAGCTTAAAAAAAGAAATAGTGGAGGTAGAAATGGATAGTGAGAAAAATACGGAGGATCTAGCCCGTGAATTTACGGCAAAAATTAAGCCAAACGGCTACACATTGTCAGTTGAAAAAGTCGTTAGGCAAGACCTAACGACTGGGGATGAAGGCGTTATATGGAAAGCCGTACCGATAGGGCTGGCGTTTTTAATACTATTTTTTGTTTTGCAAAAATCCGGAATTCTGAATTTGGGAATCGACGGCAAAACAACGCTGGCAATCAGCTTTATTGTTGGGCTTATCGCTTCGGTTTCAAGCTGTCTGGCGGTGGTTGGCGGATTAGTTTTATCACTTTCGGCAAAAATATCCGAAGACAATATAAATGACACAAAAACTTTCCTGCTCATTCACTCTGGAAGACTAGCCAGTTTTGCTTATCGCTTCGCTTGTCATGCTAGCTCTCGGCTTAAATTTGGCCGGCATATTTGCAAAAAGTAAAATTACTATGCCGACAGGAGTGTTTAATTTTTTCAGAAAAATAGAACATAAAACTTTCACGCCTCTTACCATTGGCTTCGGCACTTTCTTTCTGCCATGCGGATTTACGCAGTCAATGCAGGTCGTTGCTCTCGGCAGCGGATCTTTCGTTTCAGGTATGCTAATAATGCTTGCGTTTGCTCTCGGCACATTGCCAATGCTATCTCTTTTGTCTTTTGGTTCCGCATCTTTTGCCCATTCCAGACACGCGCCATTATTTTTTAAGTCAGCAGGAGTAGTAGTTGTAGGCTTAGGATTATTTTCATTGCTCGCAGGACTTGCAGGACTGGGCTTTATCCCTCCATTATTCGGTATATAAGTCGTGATATAATTATTTTATGAGCAAAACAGCACTGATAATACTAAGCGTAGCTCTTCTGTTTGTCTTTGGTTTTATTTTTTTAGGAAACGGCGGCACAAAACTTGCTTCTGTAAACAACGTAAAAATAAAAGATGGAGTTCAATATATCGCTATCAATGCCGGAGGCGGCTATTCTCCTAGAATTTCCTCTGCTAAAGCCGGCATTCCTACCAAATTAATCGTAGAGACGAAGGGCGCTTTTGACTGTTCTTCTTTTTTGGTCATACACTCCGTCGGTTTTCAGAAAATTTTGCCGCAGACCGGAGAAACGGAGATAGGTATTGGCATACCAAAAGCAGATGAGTCTCTCAAGGGAGTTTGTGGCATGGGGATGTATAGTTTCCAAGTAAATTTTGAGGCTTAAATACAGAATGTAATGACTTTTTAGTATTTTTTTGTTATATTTCCCCTATGTCGCTATCAATCCGAATGTAAAGTAGGATTGACATTTTTATTTAATTATGTAAGACTATGTCTTAAGTATGCAAGAGTATATTTTAAATGAAGTGAATAAACTGCGGATAGAAAAATGTATTACACAAGAAGAACTTGCAGTAAAACTAGAGGTAAGCCGTCAAACAATCATTGCGATTGAGAAGGGGAATTACACTCCGTCAATATTATTAGCACTAAAAGTCGCTTCCTTTTTTAAAACGCCGGTTGAAAAAATTTTTAAAATATCTTATGAAAAATAACATAAAAGAAATAATAATAACTTTTTGTCTTATTATTGTTGCAGTGCTCCTGCTAAACCCTTTTAAATTTTGGATGCCAGACATTATGGTTATGGGAATTCTTGCTGTGGCTTTGGTAATATTTGGAATTTTTGCAAGTTTTGTTCTTAGAGAGAAAGTATTTGATGAGCGAGATGGTGTTCATCGAACTTTAGCTGGAAGGAATGCTTTTCTTGCTGGGGCATTTACATTAATTTTAGGTATTGTTATTGAAGGTTACTCGCATTCTGTGGATGCGTGGCTTGTGGTTGCTTTGATTATAATGGTAACTGTAAAAATTTCTACCCGGATTTGGAGCGATAGCCACCGCTGATATTTTTTAGTTATCCACAGGCTTAATGTAAAGTTGACTTTACATTTCTTTTTATGTCCGCTATACTTTTAATATTAAAAGTATTAATAAGCTTATATTTATGAATAAAAATACAATAGTTGTTGCTGTAGTCTTGGCGATTATTATTATAGCTGGGGGGATTTATGCATTAACAAATATAAAAAATGATACAGTTATGTCAACAGATAAAGTGGCGCGAGAAGCTGAAGACGAGGCAATGACTAAAGAACAAGCTATGGCGGAGCAAAAGGCAATGGAAGAAAAAGAGGCAATGATGAAAGCTGGTTCATACGAAACTTATACACAAGAAAAATTAGCTCTCGCCTCTGCCACCCACGACGTAGTTTTATTTTTCAGAGCAAATTGGTGTCCAACATGCAGGGCGGCAGATGCTGACATTAAAGCTAATCTCGGAAATATTCCATCAAGCCTTTCTATTTTAGATGTTAATTACGACAATTCGGCTGATCTCAAGAAAAAATACGGTGTTACCTATCAGCACACGTTTGTGCAAGTAGATAAAGATGGAAATCTAATAAAAAAGTGGAGTGGTAGCTCGACACTCGCTGCCCTCGTGGCAGAGGTAAAATAATATGTTGCTCCTCCTTATATCTTTTATTAGCGGCATACTTACAATCTTGGCTCCATGCATCTTGCCGCTTTTGCCAGTTATTGTCGGGTATTCTATTACCGATACTGCTCCAAACAGGAGAAGACTTTTTGTGGTCGTGGCATCGCTAGGGATTTCAGTCATACTTTTCACACTGCTCCTTAAAGCAAGCTCCCTGCTGATTGATATTCCTCAAGATTTATGGAAGTGGATTTCTGGTGGAATTATTTTCTTTTTTGGTTTGACTATGGTTTTTCCGGGTCTATGGGAAAAATTTTCCTTCGCAAACACTTTAAGTGTTAAATCAAATAAAGTATTAACAATAGGATATCAAAAGAATAATGCTTGGGGAGATGTAATTATAGGCGCATCACTTGGACCTATTTTTTCTGCTTGTAGCCCTACATACTTTGTCATTTTAGCAACAGTCTTGCCAGTATCTCTACTTCTGGGAATTGCCTATCTTTTCTCCTATGTTCTAGGTTTGTCGCTTGCTCTTATGGCTGTCGCTCTCTTAGGCAAACGTATTATGGCGAAAGTCGGAAAAGTTTCAGATCCCAAAGGATGGTTTAAAAAGACATTTGGAATTATTTTCATTTTAGTAGCTATAGCTATTATTTCTGGATATGACAAAAAGCTTCAAATTATTCTGCTAGATGCGGGGTTTTTGGATGTTACAAAAATTGAACAAAAATTGTTAGAAAAAAATGATAAAAAAGAAATGGATATTCTAAATTCAGATGAAGCACTTCAGTCGAAAACAGAAAAATTCTTAAGCGTTCCAGAAAAAAGTAAAAAATTTGTCTTAGCGCCGGATATCAGTACTCCCGATGGTTTCATAAATACCGGCGGGAAGTCCATAACCATAAGTGAATTTAAAGGAAAAAAAGTCGTGTTGCTAGATATTTGGACTTACAGCTGTATAAATTGTCAGCGTACTATCCCATATCTGAACGAATGGTATAAAGAATACGAGGACGAAGGTCTTGTCATTATTGGTCTGCATACACCTGAGTTTTCTTTTGAAAAAATTCAAAAAAATGTAGAAAAAGCTGTAAAAGATTTTGAGATAAAATATCCCGTGGTGCTTGATAATGACTTTTCCACTTGGAACGAGTACGAGAATCAATACTGGCCCAGGAAGTATCTCATAGACATAGACGGATATATCGTTTATGACCATGCAGGAGAAGGTCAATATAAAGAAACAGAAGTTGCGATACAGAAAACTCTTCGAGAACGGGCGGATAGGCTAAAAATGAATACAGAAGTGTCCTCAAGTATTTCAAATCCAGAAAATATCATATCTGTGGAATATAGCAAAGTTAAAAGCCCAGAGGTGTATTTTGGATCGGCGAGAAATGAATACTTTGCTAATGGTTTCCCAGGCCAAGCTGGCGAACAGAGTCTATCGGTACCCATAACTATTTCAACTAACAAACTATACCTCGGAGGTACATGGCACATTACCTCCGAGTATGCTGAAAATAAAAATGCGGGAACTATTGTGTTTAACTACGAAGCAAAAAATGTCTATATAACCGCAGGAGCAACGGAAGGAATTGAGGTTGAAGTTTACAAAGACGATATATTTGTAAAAAAGGTAATCATTAAGAATGAAGCGCTCTACCCACTCATTCAAGACACAAGCTATGGAAAGCACATGCTCAAGATATTGATACCAAAAGCCGGGTTACAAGCATTTACCTTTACGTTTGGGTAGTTATAATAGATTATTCAAAACATATAGTAAGCTTGTTTAGGTTTGAAAACTTTAGTTTTTCTGCTATATTTTTTATATGTCGCTTTCAATCGGAATCGTAGGTCTGCCGAACGTGGGGAAATCCACACTTTTTAATGCCCTTACTAAAAAAGGCGTACCAGCGGAAAATTATCCTTTTTGCACTATCGATCCTTCTGTTGGTATTGTGCCTGTGCCGGACGAAAGACTCACAAAGCTTTCAGCAATTTCTAAATCAAAAAAAACTATTCCTGCAGTTGTGGAGTTTGTGGATATTGCCGGACTTGTGAAAGGCGCTTCGGAGGGGGCGGGGCTCGGCAATAAATTTTTATCGCATATACGCGAAGCGGATGCCATAATTGAAGTGGTGCGGATTTTTGAAGATTCTAATACCGTCCATGTGCATAATAAAATTGACCCGCTTTTTGACATAGAAGTTATAAATTTTGAATTGGAACAGGCGGGAATCAAAAAGCCGACCTTATATGTTTTAAATAAATCTGAAGTGGCGGAAAATATTAAAAATGATTTTGTTTCAAAACTTCTGGGTCCGCATATAGAAGTTGATCCTATTTTCGGCACCGGACTAGATAATCTAATCAAAGCTGGATATGATTTATTGAATTTAATTACTTTTTTCACAACAGGGGAAGATGAATCTAGGGCTTGGACTACCAAGCGCGGCGCTATGGCTCCAGAAGCTGGGCGTTCTATCCACACAGACTTTCAGCAGAAATTTATCCGCGCCGAAGTGGTGGCTTATGACAAACTTATAGAAGCCGGAAGTTTCGCTAAAGCCAGGGAAAAAGGCTGGGTGCGCACGGAAGGCAAAGAATACATTGTAAAAGACGGAGACATTATAGAATTTTTGATATAACATTTTGCCTGCCCGTCCGGCAGGCGGGCAAAATGACAAAACATGGAAATTAAGCTTTTTTATTCTAAAAACTGGACTGATTACGAACTTCTGGATACCGGCGAAGGGGAAAAGCTGGAAAGATTCGGCGAGTATATTTTTGTGCGTCCCTACGAAGATGCTGTATGGCCGAAAACTTTGCCGACGAAAGACTGGAATAATGCTGACGGAAAATTCTGGAGTTCAAAACAGGGTGCAAAAAAGGGCTGGACGTTTTCTAAAAAAATTACAGATAAGTGGGAAATGGAATACAAAGGGATTAAGTTTTTAGCGATGCCCACACCTTTTAGGCATTTGGGATTTTTCCCGGAGCAGGCGAGCCACTGGGATTTTATCGAAAACTCTTTAGGCAAGGCCTCAAGAGTTAGGCCGATAAAATTTTTAAATTTATTCGGCTATACCGGAGTGGCGAGCTTGTTTGCGCTTCGGGCCGGAGCGGAAGTGACGCATCTGGACGCCTCCAAACAATCTTTGGACTATGCCAAAGAAAATCAAAAATTGAATACCGAGCTAGCCCATGCGCCAATGCGGGTGATTTGCGACGACGCGGTGAAATTTCTGGAACGGGAAGAAAAAAGAGGCAGTAAATATGACGCAGTAATTATGGACCCGCCGAAATTCGGTCGGGGACCGAAGGGCGAAGTGTGGAAAATAGAAGAAATGCTGCCGAAACTTCTTTTGCAGGTAAAAAAAGTTTTAAGCGACCAGCCGATTTTCGTCATTATTACTTCTTACGCGACAAATTCTTCTTCGCTCTCGCTCGGTTACGCGCTTCTAGACATAATGAAAAGTTTTGGAGGCGAAACAGAACAAGGCCCGCCTAGACTCGGCCTAGTCGAGGCTGGCGAGCTTTGTGTTTTAGAAAAATCAAACAATAGAACTATTCCGCTCGCGAACACGGCAGTGTGGCAATCTGAATAGTCTTGTTTATGAATTTAGGGTAGGACAGGCCCATTTTCCTCGTCCTGAATTTCTTCCTGTATATCTTCCACATTTTCCTGAATCTCATCAACGTTCTCCTGAATTTCCTCCACGTCTTCCTGAATTTCTTCAATGTCTTCGGAAACTTCTTCCAGCTCTTCAGCATGCTGGTTCACGGTCATTTGTATAAAAATAGATAAATATATCGCTTCTAAAGATACTACAGTAGTTAAAATTAAAAGCACATCCGATGAGGATATGCCGAAAAATCGCAGGGAAAACATTCCGATAAAGAAAATAGTGTGCACCAAAATGGACTGGGGCGAACCAATCCAGCGAGTCAATTTTCTTGAAAAATCTTCAAATTTTTTGCGCATATTTTTCTACTGTTGTTGACTAATTTGTATATGATATAATACATATTATGGAAACACAAACAAATATTACAAAACGGAGGTTTAACGTGGGATTCTTTTTCCTGTGTCTGGGTGTGTTAATAACATTAATAACTTCAGTTACTTCTTTTCTTAATCTCGTTTTTGAAACGTTGAACAAGCGTTTTCCCGATGTTTTAAATTCCAGTTACCAGTACGGATATTCTACATACGAGTATGAAGGAATTCGCATGGCACTAGCTACACTCATAATAGTTTTTCCGATTTTTTTAGCAATATCGTATTTTTGGAATAAATTTTCCAAAATGGATCTGGGGCAGATAGATGAGATGTTCAGAAAATGGGTAATCTATATTATTTTATTTCTTTCTTCTTTAGTGGTAGCGATAGATCTCGTAACTTTAGTCAGATATTTTATTTCCGGTGAAATAACATCCAGATTTGTTTACAAAGTCCTGACCGTACTTGTAGTCGCAGGCCTAATCGGTTTTTATTATGTACGCAGTCTTAAAGCAGCAGAAGAATCTAGTTCAAAAATAGACATGATCTTGGCGGGAATCGGTATTGTTTTCGTGGTAGGAGCTATCTCATATAGTTTTGCCATCCTGGGCAGCCCGATGAAACAGAGACAGCTTCGCTTGGACGACAGGAGAGTGAGTGACTTGCAGAGCATTCAATATCAAGTAATAAATTATTGGCAGCAGAAAGAAAAGTTGCCGGCAGCCTTGAGCCAGCTTTCAGATCCTTTTTCCGGATGGTCTTTGCCCGTAGAGCCTGAATTTGAAAAAGGAAATAAATATGAATATGCCGTAAAAGGTCCGCTTCAGTTTGAACTCTGCGCTACTTTCTCTCAACCTATGCCGAAAGGATGGCGCGAGTATGGCTACGGCGGGGGAATCCATCCTATAATGCCTTATTATGACAAAGCAGAAATGTCTTATCCGTATCCGGGAGGCGGGACTAATGAATCCTGGACTCACGAAGCCGGACGAACTTGCTTCTCTCGTGCAATAGATAAAGATTTGTATCCGCCATATCCTAAACCATTAAGGTAATAATGACAGAATATAACCATTTAAAAATAGAACAAAAATGGCAGAAAGAATGGGAGAAAAATAAAATCTATCACGCAAAAGATAATTCTAAAAAGCCGAAGTATTATAGCTTAATTGAGTTTCCTTATCCGTCCGGTTCGGGGCTTCATGTGGGGCATATACGTTCTGATACTGCGATGGACATCATTTCCCGCAAACGCCGAATGGAAGGATATAACGTCCTATATCCGATAGGCTGGGATGCTTTTGGTTTACCTACTGAAAACTACGCTATCAAGACCGGCATTCATCCTATAAAAGTTACCAAACAAAATACCGATATTTTTAGGCGTCAGCTAAAAGCTCTAGGTTTTTCTTTTGACTGGTCGCGGGAAATAAATACCACTGATCCCAAATATTACAAGTGGACGCAATGGATATTTTTGCAGTTTTTAAAAAAAGGTTTGGCATATAAAGATAAATCGGTAATTAATTGGTGCCCCAAGGACAAAATCGGCCTTGCGAATGAGGAAGTGATCGGCGGAGCTTGCGAGCGGTGCGGCACGCCGGTGGAAAAGCGGGAAAAAGAACAATGGATGCTCGGCATCACCAAGTATGCGGAGCGTTTGGACAAAGACCTAGACACGGTGGATTATCTGCCGCAGATAAAACTCGCGCAGAGGAACTGGATAGGGAGGAGCGAGGGGGCGGAGATTGAATTCAAAATAAAAAATACAAACCCCTCCCTGACCCTCCCCGAAGGAGAGGGGGAAATACCGAGATTTTTTACGACCAACCCGGAGTTGTGGAGGGCTTTACAAAATAAAGCTTTGGAAATGAGGAAAAATCCCACGAATGGAGAAAAAATAATATGGGAAATTCTCAGAAGAAATAACCCCTCCCTAACCCTCCCCGAAGGAGAGGGAAGAAATTCAAACGGGTGTCATTTTAGAAGACAGCACATTGTTGACAGATTTATTGTCGATTTTGTGTGTATTGAAAAAAAACTTGTAATTGAAATTGATGGTGATATTCATGATTATACAAAAACAGAGGATTTTGAGAGGACAAAAATACTTAACCAACTGGGTTTTGAAGTTATGCGTTTTACTAACGATGAAGTCATTAAAAAGCTCGAAAATGTAAAACAAAAAATAATTTCAAAACTGAACAGTGTTAGCGGTAGAACCCTCTCCTTCGGGGAGGGTCAGGGAGGGGTGTTTGGGGAGGATTTAGGAGGGGTTGAATCGACAATTAAAGTTTTTACCACTCGCCCAGATACTATTTTCGGGGCGACTTTTTTGGCCATAGCGCCGGAGCTTGCGAAAAAATTGACTGGCAAAGATTTTGGCATAAAGGCTGACCCTGATAGGGAAAATAAAGAAAAAATAGGAGTAGATACCGAACTAAAAGCAAAAAACCCTGCAACTGGCAAAGAAATTCCTGTATGGGTCGTAAACTATGTGTCTTATGACTACGGCACGGGCGCAATCATGGCCGTGCCTGCGCACGATGAGCGCGATTTTGAATTTGCGAAGAAATATGAGTTGCCGATAAAAAATGTTATTGAACCTCTTTTTACTAAGGACAATGGAGAAGATGCATTAAAATCTAATTTGCCGCTAATAAAGCGAGAAGCTGTTGTTTGTGTAGTCAAGCATTGGAAAGAAGAAAAATATCTTTGTTTAAAATGGAAAAAAGTTTCGTGGAGTGGATTTGTTACTGGGGGTATTGATGGTGAGGATCCTGTTTTAGCTGGAAAGCGAGAGATTCTGGAGGAAACTGGCTACAAAAACGCCAAATTTATCAAAGAATTGGGTCAAAAGTTGAACGTTCAATTTTATCATGTATTAAAAAAAGAAAACCGCTGGGCTCATTTTCATGGACTTTATTTCGAACTGGAGAATGGCGAACAAGAAGAAATTAGCGAAGAAGAAAAAGATATTCACGATATTTTATGGCTGACTGCCGATCAGGTTGAGCAGGCTCTTAATGTACCTGACATGAAATTGATTTGGCGCAGAGTTCATGAAAAAGATGAGGCCTTTACTGGAAAAGGTATAATGATAAACTCCGGAAAATTTTCCGGCATGGATTCCGAAAAAGCCAAAAAAGAAATCATTAAATTTGTAGGGGGCAAAGAAAAAACTACTTTCAAACTTCGCGACTGGGTGTTTTCTAGGCAGAGATACTGGGGAGAACCAATACCGCTTATAAATTGCGGTAAATGCGGATTCGTACCCGTACCGGAAAAAGATCTGCCGGTAGTGTTGCCTAAGGTTGTAAAATATAAACCTACAGACAACGGAGAGAGTCCGCTCGCGGAGATGAAGTCTTGGGTAAATGTAAAATGCCCGAAATGCAAAGGCAAAGCCAAAAGAGAAACGGACACTATGCCCAACTGGGCGGGTTCGAGCTGGTATTTTTTGCGCTACACTGACCCAAAAAATAACAAAGAATTTGCGTCAAAAAAACATTTAAAATATTGGCTAGGGCAAGATAAGCTTGGGAGCTTAGCTCCCAAGAAGGAGCTTAGCTCCCAAGTTGGGGGTGTGGATTGGTATAACGGGGGAATGGAACATACTACTCTACACTTACTGTATTCTCGCTTCTGGCATAAATTTCTATACGATTTGAAATTGGTTCCGACAAGCGAGCCGTATATGAAGCGTACTTCGCACGGAATGATCTTGGCCGAACAGGGTGAAAAAATGTCTAAATCTAAAGGCAACACAGTAAATCCGGATGATCTTATAAAAATATTCGGGGCAGATACACTACGCATGTATGAAATGTTTATGGGGTCGTTTGACCAGTCAGTGTCATGGAACACGGACAGCATGGTCGGTCCCCGCCGCTTTTTAGAGAGAGTTTGGAAGATTGGAAGTAAATTTTTGGAAAAGAAGAATTTCTCCGGATTACTCCATCCTTCGGATGGAACCTTCCCCGTTCAAAATTCTTCTTTTCCAAAAATTTTAAATAAAACAATTAAAAAAGTTTCAGAAGACATAGAAGATATGCGTTTCAACACCGCGATCTCCAGCATGATGATGCTGGTAAACGAAATGGAAAAAAGCGAGATCAGTTCTGAAGATTTCAAAAAATTTCTGCAGATTCTGGCGCCGTTCGCTCCACATATCACAGAAGAGCTATGGCAAAGGACAGTCCTTAAGAGAGTTTCCCCAAGGACTGTCCTTAAAAAAAATAGTATTCATCTTTCTGTGTGGCCAAAATGGGATGAAAACTTAATACAAGATGAAGAAATAAAAATAGTGGTGCAGATAAATGGCAAACTCCGAGCTGAAATTATGATAAAAGCGGATGAGAAAGAGGAAGAAATAAAGAAAGAAGCCCTGCAGAACTCCACTGTATTAAAGCACATAGCCGGCAAAGAACTTAAAAAAGTTATTTATGTCAAAAACCGACTTATCAACATAGTCATATAGATTTGTTTATTGCATTAATTTATAAAAATAGAGTATAATAACCTACGTATGAGATCCAATATATTTGATCGCCTTTCTTTTTTGTCATTATTTTTAGTAATAGTGTTATTGCCTCCCTTCAGTCTGCCTTTTACAAAGATCCCGGTAGAAACTTCAAAGGGACTGCTTCTGGTTTTAGGGCTCGCTCTCACAATAGTTTTTTGGGCTATAGCAAGATTTTTTGATGGAAAAATAATTTTACCAAAATCATGGTTGTTGGTTTCCGGACTTGGAATTGCCGTTGTATTTTTGCTGTCTGCGCTAATGTCAGGCAATTCGGAAGTATCTCTTTTTGGCACCATGTTTGACATAGGAAGCTTCTGGTTTATTTTTGCCGGATTTATCCTGATGCTGATGTCTTCTCTGGTGTTCCGCACACCCACGCAGGCAAAGCTTGTCCTGCTTGGCATAATACTTTCGTCTTTTATAGTTCTTGTTTTTCAAAGCGCGCATCTTTTTCTGCCTGATGTTTTATCGCTTGGAATTTTATCAGGAAAGACGGGGAATTTACTGGGTTCATGGAATGCGCTGGGGTTATTCGCCGGATTTTCTGCATTGATGTTTCTTTTGCAGATTGAATTCTTTCCAGTAAGCAAAGTGGGCAAGATCTTGCTCCAGCTTTTTATTCTTCTTTCTATATTAGTAGCCACGACAATAAACTTTCCGCTTGTCTGGATTCTCTTAGGCATTTCCGCATTGATTATTTTTGTTTATAAGGCTTTCATTTCTTTCTCAATGAGAGACGAAGATGGGCAAAAAGATAAAAGCTTTCCCGCAGTATCGTTTATAGTAGTCATGATATCGTTGCTTTTCTTTGTTTCCGGGCAATTTATCGGCAATATAATTCCCAATTATCTCAAAATATCAAACACCGAAGTTGGGCCGTCATTTTTAGATACAATGTCTGCTACTAAAAATGTTCTTCTAAAAGATCCTGTTTTTGGTCTGGGGCCAAATAGATTTGAAGAAGCTTGGTCTATGTACAAACCGACATATATGAATAAGACTCAATTCTGGGATGTTGCTTTTAATTCCGGTTTCGGTTTGCTGTTCACTTTAACAGCTACGACTGGAGGCTTGGGAATAGCGGCATGGCTCATTTTCTTAATTTTATTTTTAGTTAATGGAGTAAAATCGGTATTTTCCAGCGTTAAAAGCGGGACGAATTGGGAGATGATGGCCTTCTTTGTACTGTCTTTATACTTGTTTATTTCTATGCTCTTTTATTCAACCGGAGCAGTTACATTCTTATTGGCGCTTGCTTTTACCGGAGTGTTTATCGGGCTATCCGCGTCTATTGAAGGAAAAGAAATATCAATATCATTTTTGAATGACCACAGAAAAAGCTTTTTCTCCATAATGGCGCTTATTATTCTGATGATATTTTCCGTGGCCGCTACTTTCAAATTCGCAGAACGCCTGGCCTCTGTTGCTTACTTCGGCAGAGCTCTTTCTGCTGCTACTGTGCCGGACGCGGAGATCTCAATAGGCAGAGCGCTTTCGCTTTATACCAATGATTTATATTTGCGCACTTATTCTCAAATATATTTAGTAAAACTGGATTCTTTGGTGAAAAAGGGTTCTGCGCTGGGAGAAGAAGAAAAAGCTGATTTGCAGACGAGTTTTGACCGAGCGGTAAGGAGCGCCGAGCTGGCAGTGGCCTACAATCCTTCAAACTATTTAAATTATAAGCTGCTCGGCGTCGTATATCAGACCGCCGGAATACTCGGGGCAAAAGATGCATACCCCAAAGCAGTAGCGGCATATGAGAACGCTTCAAAATTAAATCCTTTAAATCCTGGCCTCAAGATTGCGATAGCGAGCGCGCTAAATGCGGACGGAAAAACCAAAGAGGCCATCACTTATGCGGAGGCGGCGCTCCATCTCGCTCCGACCAATCAAGATATCGCCAATTATCTAAAATCCCTCCAAAACGGCACGCCCGCGCTCGAGACTCCTGCTACAGAGAATGAGACCGATGAATAATACGGGATGGAGAAGATTCTAAGAATTTTTACTAAAGAATCCGGCAGCATAAATCAAGCTGCGCTGCTCTTGGGTTCTCTTACTTTTTTGTCTCAAATTCTGGCGCTTTTTAGGGATCGCTCCATAGCCCATTTTATCGGGCCTTCTGCGACTCTTGACGCATATTATGCGGCTTTTCGGGTGCCGGATCTTATTTTTATTGGCGTGGCCTCTTTGGCGTCTATTACGGTTATCATACCGTTTCTTGTCGCCAGAATGAACGGCGATATTGTGACTCCCGAGGCTAGAAAATTTCTGAATGACATATTTACTGTGTTCTTTTCTCTAATGGTTCTTATATCCTTTTTTGCTTTTCTTCTGATGCCATACCTGGTATTTTTTATAGCTCCAGGTTTTGAGCCCATCTATCAGGAGAAGGTGATTATGCTTTCCCGAATAATGCTTCTTTCGCCGATTCTAATGGGGCTTTCAAATCTTTTTGGCACCGTGACTCAGCTTTTTCGCAAATTTTTTATTTATTCTTTAAGCCCTCTTTTTTACAATGCTGGTATAATCATCGGCGTACTGTTCCTGTATCCGGTGTTTGGTATCTATGGCCTAGGAATCGGTGTCGCCCTGGGGGCACTGTTTCATTTTGGCGTGCAAGTTTTAGCGGCGGGGAGCTGCGGATTTCTGCCAAAATTCTCTTTCTCAATAAATTTTAAAGACATCAAAGATGCTGCTGTCACTTCTCTTCCCCGCACGCTCGGGCTCGCATTCAATAATATTTCCCTGATTTTTATTATAGCTCTTGCGTCATATCTTAAAAGCGGTTCTATATCTGTATTTAATTTTTCTTTCAATCTGCAGTCAGTCCCGCTTAATATTATCGGCGTATCTTATGCCGTGGCCGCTTTTCCAACTCTGGCGAAATCTTTCAATGGCGGGAAAAAGGATGAATTTAAAAAACATCTTAAGGAAACCGCGCGATCCATCGTCTTTTGGTCTTTGCCGGTAATATTTCTTTTTATTGTGCTCCGAGCGCAGATCGTCCGTGTGATTTTAGGCTCAGGAAGTTTTTCTTGGGATAACACTCGTCTCGTCGCAGCTTGTCTGGCCATTTTTTCTGTTTCAATATTGGCGCAGGGAATGATAACGCTTCTTTCTCGCGCGTATTACGCGACCGGTGACACGAAGCGTCCGCTTATAGTTAATTTTATTTGCTCTGTTTTTATAATCATTCTTTCCTACATTTTCATATATCTCTTCAAGAATGTGAATCTCTTTCGGTACTTTATAGAATCTTTGCTTAAAGTGAGCGATATTGCCGGCACGGAAGTATTGATGCTTCCGCTTGCATATTCTGTCGGCACGATTCTTAACTTCATTTTACACTGGATTTTTATCAGAAGAGATTTTATGCAGAACGAAACTTTTATTTTTCAGACTTTTTTCCAAAGTCTCGGCGCGTCATTTTTCCTTGGGTTGGTAAGCTATCTGTCCCTAAACGCCCTTTCGCCTATTTTTGGCACCACGACGTTTTGGGGAGTTTTCATGCAGGGCTTTATTTCCGGAATCATCGGCATCATGGCTGGAGTGGTGGTTCTGTACCTGCTCAAGAGTGAGGAATTATCCGCTCTCACCAAGGCTCTAAAAACAAAATTCTGGCGAGCAAAAATCATCGCTCCTTCCCAAGAAGAGCTTTAAAATCTTCATATTCTGTGGTAGATTGGATAAATGTCTTTATTAAGAAAGATAGGTAAATATGTGTGGCCAGAAGTGCGGAAATATAGGTTCGCTTTTTTTCTAGTATTTTTTAGCTATGGTTTAGCTACGACACTAGACAACATACTAAAGCCCTACATCTTGAAGGAGATTATTGATTCTTTAGCCTCTGGCGGAAATCGTTATCTGATATTTAATAATATTACGCATCTGGCTATTTGGGCTGTGATAGTTATATTAATTCACCAGATCCTTTATCGTGTCGGGGATTATAGCAATGCGTATTTTGAGAGTAAAGTAATGAAAGAGTTATATGACAATACATTTGATAAGCTGCTTTCGCATTCCTATACTTTTTTTTCCAACAACTTTTCAGGCAGTTTGGTTGCAAAAACCAAACGTTTTGTAAAATCCTTTGAAGTTTTGCAAGATATTCTTAGTTTTCAGGTGTGGTTTTCTTTAGTAAACATAGGGGGTATTTTAATTATTCTGTTTTTTAAAATACCATTTATAGGATTTGTTTTTTTAATTTGGTCTGTGTTTTATATATTTAGTACTTTTCTTTTTACCAGAAAAAAAATAATTTTTGATATGCAAAAAGCTGCAGCTGATTCTCACGTAACCGCCAATCTTGCTGATGTGATTACTAATATTCTGAATATTAAAATATTTACTGGGGTAAAAATGGAAAAATCCAGATTTAGATCCGTTACTTTAGATGAAGAAGAAAAACGCAGGAAATCGTGGTACTTCGGAAATTTACAAAATGTCCTGCAGGCGTTTATGATGGCCGTTTTACAAATAACAATTCTTTTCCTGAATATACATTTTTGGAATATAGGAAAAATAACGGTAGGTACTTTTGTTTTAATTCAAGCGTACATGGTGGGCCTTTTTGATATTTTATGGAACCTTGGCCGTTCGCTGACTAAAGCGGCTGAAGCGCTTTCCGATATGAAAGAAATTATAGATATACTTGAACTAAAGCCGGATATTCTGGATAAAATGAAACCCGAAAAATGTAAAATTTCAAGCGGAGAAATAAAATTTAATAATGTTAATTTTGAATATATCAAAGATTATGCAGTTTTCACCGACTTTAACTTGAAAATAAAAGCTGGAGAAAAAATTGGACTAGTGGGCCACTCTGGTTCTGGAAAATCTACCATTGTAAAAATAATACTGCGTTTTTCTGATATTAAAAGCGGTGAGATTTTAATTGATGAGCAAAATATTGCAAATATAAAGCAAGAAGATTTGAGATCTAATATTTCTTATGTTCCTCAAGAACCCATTTTATTCCATAGAAGCATAAAGGATAATATCGCATATTCTAAATCTTTAGCTACAGAAGAAGAAGTGATTTTTGCCGCCAAGAAAGCGCATGCGCATGAATTCATTATAAAGTTGCCTCACGGCTACGATACTCTGGTGGGTGAGCGCGGAGTAAAGCTTTCCGGCGGCGAGAGGCAGAGAGTCGCTATAGCTCGGGCTATGCTCAAAGATTCTCCGATATTGATGCTGGATGAAGCTACGAGTTCGCTGGATAGTATCAGTGAGCATTATATTCAGGACGCATTTAATGAGCTTATGAAAGGCAAGACTACGATAGTTATTGCCCACAGGCTTTCCACAATTCAAAAGATGGACAGGATAATTGTGCTTGATCAGGGGAAAATAGTTGAAGAGGGAACTCACAAAGAGCTTTTGGCGAAAGGCGGATTATATAAAGAACTCTGGGATCACCAAACCGGCGGATTCTTAGAATAGACCTCTCCTCCAACCCCCTCTCCTTATTAAGGAGAGGGGAAAGCAAGGGGAGAGGTATAATAATATAACCCATGGATTTAAAACACATCAGAAATTTTTCTATCATAGCGCACATAGACCATGGCAAGAGCACCTTGGCAGACAGAATGCTTGAAATTACGCACACTATTGAGACTCGCAAAATGCGGGATCAAGTCTTGGATTCTATGGACCTTGAGCGCGAAAGGGGAATCACGATAAAGATGCAGCCAGTCAGGATGGAGTATAGTTACTTGGGAGCTAAGCTCCCAAGTGGGAGCTTAGCTCCTCAAACTTATGTTTTAAATCTCATAGACACTCCAGGTCACATAGACTTCTCTTATGAGGTTTCTAGGGCTCTAAAGGCCGTAGAGGGCTCTATTTTGCTTATAGACTCCACACAGGGAGTACAGGCTCAAACCCTCACCACGCTTGCCTTGGCGCGCTTGCCCCACCTTGGGTGGGGTGAAGAGTCCTTACCAGTCATCATCCCTGTGCTCTCTAAAATTGATTCCCCGCTGTCTCGGGTGGAGGAAGTAAAAGAAGAGGTTGTTAAGCTTTTAAATTGTGCTCCGGAAGAGATATTACTTGTATCTGGCCGTACAGGAGAAGGCGTAGAAAATCTACTGCAGAAAGTGATAAAGCGCGTTCCGGAACCCAGAGAAACACATCATGGGGAAAATATTCTACGAGCTCTAGTATTTGATTTCAAATATTCAAATCATCGCGGTGTGATAGTTTTTGTCCGAGTGCTTGATGGAAAAGTAAAAAAAGGCGACACTTTGCTTTTCGCTGTATCAAAAGAAAAGTTTTCTGCGCTTGAAGTCGGCACTTTTTCGCCAGAAGAAACCCCTAAAGAGGCTCTAGGAAGCGGGGAAATCGGATACATTGTTACCGGTATAAAAAAACCCGGTATTGCTTCTGTCGGAGACACTATTACCATGTTTAAAAATCCTCTGCCGGCATTTCCGGGATACATGCAGCCGCTTCCAGTGGTATGGGCGTCTGTTTTTCCGGAAGACGCAGATGACTTTGCAGAATTAAAATTAGCGCTTGGAAAACTAAAACTTTCAGACTCGGCATTTTCATACGAAGAAGAAGCCTCGGGATCTCTCGGTAAAGGATTTCGGTGCGGATTCTTGGGGATGCTCCACTTGGAAATTATCACTGAAAGGCTAAAAAGAGAATTTAATCTGGAGCTGGTAATCACCACACCATCTATTACTTATGAGGTTCTTCTCACAAACGGAAAAAAAGAAAAAATATATTCTCCATATTTTTTCCCGGACGATAGAAATATAGAAACCGTATTTGAGCCGTGGGTAACATTAAAAATAATTACCCCGATAAATTATGTCGGCAGTATCATGCAGTTGTTGTTTGATCACGAAGGAGAAATAGGAGAGACGGATAACTTTGGAGACCTGCCTGGCCGGCCGGCAGGCAATCGTGCCATTGTATCTGTAAAAATGCCCTTGCGTGAGCTGATGCGGAATTTCTTTGATGAACTCAAAAGCGTATCCTCCGGCTACGGCTCTATATCTTATGAAATAGGAGAAATGCGGAAAGCGAACGTTACACGACTGGACCTTTTGGTGGCTGACGAAGTCGTGCCGGCTTTTTCCAGGGTGGTTTCAAAAAAACGGGCAGAAGAGGAGGCTGAAGATGCGGTTGAAAAGCTTGCGGGACTTTTGCCTAGACAAATGTTTACTATGAAAATTCAGGGCAAAGCTCTCGGGCGCATTATTGCTTCACGCTCGTTATCAGGAATGAAAAAGGATGTCACTCAGCACATGTACGGAGGCGACATTACCCGAAAGATGAAATTGCGTGAAAAGCAGAAAAAAGGAAAGAAGAAAATGAAAGAACGCGGAAAAGTAAACATTCCTCAAGATGTGTTTTTGAAGATGATGCGCACTAGCGAAAAATAGGAGAATAGAGCAGTATCATACTGACTATTATTAGAACACTCACTACCGCCCAGGCGAATTGGATTTTCTTTTGGTGTTTTTTATTGAAAAGCATATAATTTAAGCAGTATAACATATGTAAGAAATTATGAGAAATTACGAGCGGAAAATAACATGGAGAAAAGTGGTGGAATCCAAACCCGTCCTAATATTTTTGGGCCTCTTAATTTTAGTTTTTGCTTGGAGCGTATTGCGTTTTTGGAATAAAATGCAGGAAACGGGGCAAAATAAAAAAATAATTGAAGATAAGGTCACAGCGCTTCGGGAGAAAAAAGAAAAGCTCATGCTTGATTTGGAAAGCCTGAATACCGAAGAAGGCAAAGAAGAATTTTTCAGAGAAAATTACGGTTTAGCTAAAGAAGGGGAGCAGATGATAATTATAGTGGAAGAAAAAAAATTAGAAAAACAAGAAGAGGAAGATTCCGGAGGATTTTTCTCATTTTTTAGGAATTTGTTTAAGTAAATAATATGATATAATGTGTCTATGAAAATCGCATTTTTTGAGGTATGTAAAGAAGACGAGGCTGTTTTTGAGGGAATGTTTGGTGGTGCGGAATTGGTGTTTGTAGAGGAAAAATTAAATAAAAGCAATGTAGCTAAGGCAGAAAACGCCGAAATAGTTTCTGTTTTTACGTGTTCAACATTAAATAAAGCAGTTATTGATGCATTGCCAAGTCTAAAATTTATCGTTACTCGATCTACGGGCTTTGATCACATAGATCTTGAATATGCAAAAGAGAAAGGCATTAAAGTTTCAAACGTGCCGGCGTATGGTTCGCGCACGGTCGCCGAGTTTACTTTCGCCCTGCTTTTGACTTTATCAAGAAAAGTCCGCGAAGCAACTTGCGCTCTAAAAGAAAATGGGAGCTATTCTGTTCCTGAAAATGTAGAGGGTTTTGATCTTAGCGAGAAGACTCTTGGAGTCGTCGGCACTGGGAAAATCGGCAAAAATGTAATTGGTATTGCCCGAGGCTTCAACATGAATGTGCTGGCCTGCGATTTGCATCCTGATTTGGAATTTGCCAAACAAAATAATTTTGCGTATAAAACTTTTGACGAAGTTATTTCACAGTCTGATATTATTACCCTGCACGCGCCATCTACTAAAGAAAATTTTCATTTAATAAACCAAGAAAATATTTCAAAAATGAAGAAAGGGGTTTATCTTATAAATACAGCGCGGGGAGATCTCGTTGACACAAAAGCCCTTCTGTCTGCTCTAGAAGAAGGAATCATTGCCGGCGCGGGCTTGGATGTGCTTGAAGGAGAGGGGAAATTTAAAAAAGGGGACACTATTCCTATGCTTGATATGCCAAACGTTGTCATGACTCCGCATATAGCTTTTGATACCGTAGAGGCTGAATGGAGAATTATGCAAACGACGGTAGAAAATATTAAAGGATTTATTTCTGGTGCTCCGGTTAATTTAGTGAATTAAATTTTGTGCGGGATGCGAGAATCGAACTCGCGTTTAATCCTTGGGAAGGACTCGTTCTGCCACTAGACCAATCCCGCTCAACGCTCAAGCTTCGGCGGGCAGGCCCGCTTCACTTGCTTTGGCAATACAAAATATAACGTTTTTTCAATGGGTTGACAAGTATGATATAATTAAAACATTAGAAAATAAATAGAAAAAATCATGAAAGACGTAACAATTTACACGACTCCTACCTGCCATTTCTGCCATATGGCCAAGGAATTTTTTAAAGAAAATAATATCACTTACACCGAGCACAATGTAGCCAGCGATCTTGAAAAAAGAAAAGAAATGATGGAAAAAAGCGGACAACTCGGCGTGCCTGTCATTGTAATAGGGAATGAGCTTACCGTGGGCTTTGATAAGCCGAAAATTGCAAAGATGCTGGGGCTTTAACTGGGTTAGATAGCAGCCACGAGCCATCCGAACAAGCTAAACCTATCTGCCTTCTCGTTAATAAAAGCTTCAATTTTTTTCTGTTCGTCTTTCAGCGTTTCTATCTGGTCTCGGATCTGCATTTTAGTTGTTACATCCACTGTTTTTGGAATCATAGAATTAAGAAGGGCCTGCAGGCCTTTTATCTGCACCAGCTGGTATTCTAGTTTCCCTAAATTATTACCCAAAATGACTGCACTAAACTCGTTTTTTCTGCTTACTTTTTTTAATGCACTTTCCGCTTGTTCTATAGCGGATTTTTGTTTTTCGGTAAGTTCGCTAAGCGCTTTCTCAAAATCGGCGGGATCCAGCACTTCAGATTTCTTGTTTGAATAAATTGACCGAATGGAAAACGGCAAAGACTTTTCCAACGACTTGTCTCCTTCTAAGAGCATCGCTATGTCTTTGTGCGCCAGCATTTCTTCTATAGAGGCTTGGTTTTCCAAGGCATAATATAAATATAGGCTATCGCGCTCTTTTATGGGGTATTCGGCTCCAGTTTTGGAAGCATTAGAAAAGGATAAGAGGGAGAGGACCATCACAAGCATCAGTTTCTTCGTTTTTGGCATAAACATCTTCATACAAAAAATTTAACCCCACTTTAATAATCACTTATAATTACCAGACGAGTGAACAGAGAGACTATTACAAATCGTCTGCTATAAATTTGAATATTAATTCCAAAAGAACTCCTAATATGCTAGATTAGATAGAAGTCCTCGTAGTTCAATGGATAGAACGGCTCACTCCTAACGAGCTGATCCAGGTTCGACTCCCGGCGAGGACACCAAGCTCGCACTTATTTACAAGACAAATAAGGAGAAAAATGGCGACCACAATACGAAACTTATCCTGCTACAAATAATCCAGCAGGCTTTCGTAATTGATGAAATCAAACCATTGATAAAAATAAGCAATCCAAACCCCAAGCTTATTGGTAAGAAGAAGAATGCCGAGGAAAACAAGAAATATTCCGCCAATGATTGATATGACGTTAAGGTATTTGCTTAACTTTGTGAGGTGTCTGGATGCAGACCCAATACCTGCGGCAATGACCAGAAACGGTACGGCGAGACCAAGGGAAAATACTGCCAAAAGAAACGCGCCTTGACCGATGGTCGCCGTAGACGCGGCAAGAGTGAGTATTGATCCGAGAATAGGTCCGACGCACGGCGTCCAGCCAAAAGCGAATGCGGCACCGAAAATAAGGGAGCTTGCGGGGTTGCCCGGCTTAAGAGCTCTTACGCTGGTAATATGCTTTTCAACATTTAAAAACGGCAGTTTCAAAATGCCCATCATAAACAAACCGAAAAATATCACAAAAATGCCGCCGATCCGGGAAAACCAAAGCCGGTATTTGACGAGCGCGGCACCGCCGAGCCCAAAAAGACTGCCGAGAACTATAAAAACCAAACTGAAGCCGACCACATACAGAACGCCGTTTAAAAAGATTTTCCTTCGCGCGATTTTTGCTTTGGTCGGGTCTTGCAGATCACTGGCGGAAACTCCGCTGATAAACCCTAAATAACCCGGCACTAAAGGCAATGTACATGGCGCGAGGAAGGTTAGAATGCCGGCTATGAATGCCGGGATGATAAGTGAAAATTCCATAGTTATTTTTTGCTGAAATCAGCCAGTGCTTGTCGCTGTATATCTTCCAAATGCATAGAAGGACGCCGTGATTTTATAAATGCTTCCGCTTCTGCCGGGCTTTTACCTTTTTTAATAAGATAAGCTGCAACCAGCGTTGGTGCTCTTCCATGACCGTTCTTGCAATGTACATATACTTTCTTGCCCATTGATATCAATTTCTCAAGCACCGAAACGCCGAATTCCAAATGCTCGTGCTTGGGAGCCGTATGATTCTGTACAGGTATCCAAATATAAAAATCAACACCGAATGGAGCATCGAGCCGGTCTTCTTCCAGAGAGATATCGGCGGTAATGCCTTCTTTTTTTAATTTCTCATCGAAGTGCGTTTGGCAGCACTGATTTGTGCCGATATAAATACCATCGGCAATTTCGTTATATTCCAGTTCTTTGATTTGTGAGTGGTCGATGTCCATAGATTTAATTTTCAGTACCATCTGTAGGCTCTTTTACGGCGTTCTTGATGATATCGAGGTTACAGCTTTTGTGCTCACTGCACCACGCCTGACATTTTTCGGCAATTTCTTTTTCAGCGTACTTCAAACCGCATTCCTCGCATTGGTATAAGGTCTTATTATTTTGTTGAATTATTTTTGTCATAAATTTATTTTAGTAGGACAAACTCTTGAATTCTTTCGCGTATTTCATTAATATCCATCGGCCCTCGCTTGTGAAAAACAATACTGCCATTGGAATCCACAAATATAGTCTCCGGCATCGAGAAACCGCCGATAGATTGGTAGAAACTATCAGTAGGATCAAGAAGGAAAACCATATCTTCCGTGACACCCAGCTCATCGGTGTATTGCCTTGCAACGTCCAGCGACTCTGCTCGATCTACGGCGATAAAAATCACTTTATCCCCGAACTCTTTTTGCACTGTCGCAAAATCGACCAGCTCTTTGCGGCAGAACGGACACCATGCCGCCCACGAATTAATCACGATTGGTTTACCGGCAAAATCCGCAAGACTTACCGTTTTGCCGTCATAATCTTGCAAAGCAAAATTAGGGGCTTTCTCAAATTGCGCCTGACGATTTGATTCATCAGGGACGGTACGGTTAGAAATTACTAACCAGCCAACGCCCCCGACAATCAAGACACCGATAATGATGGCTAAAACCTTTTTCATGATTAACACATGCACTTTGTCTCTGACTCTCTGCAACCGGAACATTTGGCTACACAGTGACCACCGCCGCAGCTATGCTTCTCGTCGTGATGCTCGGCTTCTGCGCCACACATATCACACTTATACCCCGAAACTTTACCTCCGCATTTTGCACACTTTTGTTCTGATTCGTTCATAATATTTTTTGATTAAATTGATTGACTAATTTTCTTGCCCCGTAGTGAACTTTGTTCTACTATCGGGGTCGACCTTTATTACTCCGAAGCCATAGTTGGTTGGGCATGAAATGGACATAATTCCCCATGAACTTTATGGTCGTTATAGGCCGATGTGGCCGCAACCGCACCCATGGCCGCCGCTGTAATGTCTTGCTTGAACGAACCGAAATGATTCACCGCGTCGCCTGCGGCAAAGATGCCGTCAATGTTGGTCTGCATCATGTTATCCACTTTAATATAGCCGCGCTCGTCAAGCTCCACGTCGAGAGATTTTGCAAGTTCCACGTTAGGAATCGCGCCAATTTCCACAAAAAGGCCGTCAACCACTAATTTATCAGAACCTTTAAATGGTTTGGAAAGAAGTAATTTTTCTAACTTTTGCTTGCCGATAATTTCTTTCACTTCGGTTTCAAGCAATACTTCAATTTTATCGCCAAGATTTTTCATTCGTTCCAGATTTATCGGCTCCGCCGCGACTTCTTTGCCGCGCACAATAAGAAATACTTTATTGACATATTCTGCGGCCAGAACAGCTCCTTTTATTGACGCATCGCCCCCGCCAGCCAGGGCAATGGTCTTGCCGCTATAGACGGGCCCGTCGCAGGTAACGCAGTAATGCACACCCTTGCCGGTAAGCTCTTTCTCGTTTGGCAAATTAAGCCGCCGGCGTTCGGCCCCCACGGCAAAAATGATCTCGTGCGTTTGATAAGTCGTATTATTCGCCTTCACTTCAAAACAATGTTCTTCCCTTGCGATTTCGGTTACCTCGGCATCCAATGTCTCAACCTTAAGATTTTCCGCCTGCTTTTTCATGGCATCCATCAATTCAAATCCGTCAACCGACAAGAAACCGGGATAATTTTCAATGTTGCCCGCTTTGGCGGTCTCGCCGCCGAACTCCTTGCCAATGACAAGGACATTCATGCGGTATCTGCCGCCATAAACCGCGGCTCCAAAACCTGCCGCGCCCGAACCTATGATGATAAGATCGTAAATCATATTATTTTATGTTCAACAGCCGCGAAAGACGCTCCTTGTCAAAACCAACGCTAACGTCGCCATCAATATCAACAACCGGCACGCCCATCTGACCGCTCCTCTCAATCATCTCCCGCCGCGCGTCCGCGTCCTCGGCGACATTTTTTTCTTCATAGGAAACATTATGTTCCTTGAAGAACGCTTTGGTCATTTTGCAATAAACACAAGTCGGGGTGGTGTAAATAGTTACTTTCTTCATATAATTTAATTATCATTATTAGTAATATGTAAAGTATACGCTAAGTTGTTTTTTATTTCCGTAATCTACATCACAATTTTTCTTTCCTGATACGATCTTTGCGTTTGAGCTCCCAGAGTTCCATGTTGGCGGCAACTGCTCCTTCATCAAACTCGTCCACTTCCTCGCCTATTGCCGCCGCCTCAAAGAGTTCACTCTCACTCACGGGCCGGCTGACGCGCATACAATTGATACAGGACGGAAAGATATCACCTTCATAGAGATGCAGTTTGTATCCGCACGGCACGCAGACATACCAGCCGTTAATAGATACTCGTTCCCCAACTTT
>JACPLQ010000006.1 GCA_016186435.1 Candidatus Nomurabacteria bacterium
GTGCCGCTCTCTGCCATACGGGAAGCGGAAGCGAGACTGAACTCAAGACCGAGAAAAACCCTTGGCTTTTACACGCCATCCGAGAAATTTTACAAATTAATCACCGGTCGAAAAGTTGCGCTAGTTTCTTGAATCCGCCTGAGTGAATAATATAAATCCTTAGTGTTGTACTTATGGAATACTAATATTGATTTTAAAAAATAATTTTAAGAGTAAACGCAAGTAGAAAACCGCCAAGAAACGAAGTTCCCTAACGGTTGATTTTTTATCACTAATTAGTTTTCTGCCCCTACGGACGAGACCCTGCGAAAATAGTCTCGTCCGTCGTGCTCCTTTGATTACAAACGGGTTGCGTGAATTCCGAGTCCTCTGGCAACAGCGGTCAATACATCATTTTGAACCACTTTTTCTTCCCCAAACTTCTCGAGAAACAGTTGTCGGATTATTGGAATCTGTGAAGATCCTCCTGTAATAAAAATCTTGTCGATGTTGGCAACAGAAATACCCGCATCGCTAATGGTCTGTTCCACACAAAGATTCATCTCTGTTACACGGTTTTTTATAGCCTTCTCAAAATCTGTTCGTGTCAGAGTCTCTTTAATATCAGAAAGACCTTCACGAAACATAATCTTTGATTCAGAATTTGATGACACTGCAACCTTGGCTACTTCAATTTGTTGAAATAGTTCATAACCGTAGTTGCTGTCAACTAAATCCTCAAATCTCCGAAGAGCCTCGAGATCGTTGCAACGAGACCTGATCTGGCTAATAATCTCTCGTGTCTTACTTTCACGAAGGTCAGGAATCAAATGCCACCGGCATAGAGATAGGTATAGGCTATGAGGTACAGGTAACCATTCATTTGACTCCCCCAGAACTTGAGCATCTGCCCCATAGTACTTTATCATCTTAGTTTGCATTATATCGGAATCAAAATCATCTCCTCCGATATACGCACCACCAAGTGACAATATTGAATACTTGCTGATGTTGAAGACATCGGTAGATGCGGGTAATTTGATTATTGCAAAGTCTGATGTGCCTCCACCAATATCGCAAATTAACACAATTTGCTCGCCGTTTGTTTGTTCAGATTGTTGAAATGCAAGTGCCGCAGCAACTGGTTCAAATACAAATACTACATTCTTGAACCCAGCTGATATGGCTGCGTCTGTCAACCTCCTTTCGGCGGCTTTGTCCATCTCTTTATTGTCAGAGAAAATCACTGGTCTGCCAATCACGACATCGTTGATTTGTTCTTGAACGATTTCCTCTCCACGTTGTTTGATAACTCGAAGAAGTAGTCCTATGAGTTGCTCGAGACTATAGGGTTTTTTGTTAATTAGGTAAAACCCCTTCCTCTCATTCTTCAGGAGAGATTTGACTGCTCGGAACAGTCGACCTTCGTGATTGTTATACATATACTCGTCAATAGCATCTTGACCCACAAAAACTTCACCATTAGGATGAAAGTATATCGCTGACGGAATCGTTCCATTTCCTTTCTGAAACCCACTGACGTTAGCGATCTCCACCCTTCCTTCACGACCGATTGCCAAGGCGCTGTTTTTTGTGCCAAAATCAATCCCGAATACGGTTTTCATACTTGCTCCTTTTTTGGCTATTGTTCAATGTACGTATTTCCATATATTTTACATTAAAATATCGTTCAGTCAACTTTTTCGTAATGAGGCGGATTCAAGAATAACTTGCTATTGAGTAATATTTTTCATGATATATACATAATCGCCAACAAATATAGTATGCCTTAGTCTGTTTAAATTTGTGTACTGTATTATTAGAGATTTATATCTTGATTTACTACCGACATATAAAGTGATTTTGTCTCTCTTGTCAATAGCTTTTATGCACTCATTTATGCCAATTTTAATTTTTCTACTTGCACCAACCACTCTTTTTTTATTACCCCCATAGTCTGATGTTCTTTGGTAAATGTTATTTATTTTTTTATCATGTACTTTTACTATATTATCAATTTTTGATTTATAAGTGGAAAAGTTATTTTTTTGAATAGGTGAATGTTTTATAATAAAGGCACTACTTTCGTTTGAAATAGTGTCAATGAAAAAATTACTTAACTCTGTATATTCAGTATGACTAATAGACCAAGGTATTAAAATATCCTCTTTGGCGGAACTAATTATTTTCCTATTTTTTATATTTGATAGATTACTTAAAGCAGCAAAATGAAAAGGTTTATTGCTGGAAATTTTTTTCCAGCTTTTTTGTAGAATCTTATAGGTCAACCCTGTAGAAACCCAGCCATCAACAAAAACAAACTCGCTGTTTTTATTAGCCATGCTAGTTAACAACAACTTGTCATAAACTCTCTCAATATAATTTGGGGATAGCGATATTGCTTTTATTTTTAAACCATATTTTTTGAAGTAATAATATTGTAGTAGTTGCGTTAATGGTAAACCACTTCTGAGCACAGCAATAAGCACTATGTTGTTTCTTTTTATCTTATTTAAAATTTTATCTCCAAGCAAAACAACAAGTTCTGTTATTTCATCAGCTGTTAATTTAATTGCTTTTTTACAGAAATCTAATATACTTTTTTTGGGTTTGACTAATGAATATACCACCCTCCTACGAATGGTGCCATCAACAATCAAAGGCTTTAATTTTTTTGTTAAAACAGAGCGGCTTCTAGGGTATTTATATGGGATTAACTGATTTAATATAATGGTTGTCAGGCATGTCTCACATAAAGGATTAGATATTACCTTATTTATCCTATATAATTTGGTCATTAAAATTAATTTAGCACAAAAACAATAATGAGCAATATAAATTTAAAAGTTGGAGTTCTTGCATCCCACAAAGGCAGTTTGCTTTTGATTAAAGAAATAAATTCAAAAGATAAGAAATATTATTGGAATATAATAAAAGGAACCTTTGATTCCGAAAAAGATAAAGATATCTTAGCAACAGCTCACAGAGAAGCTATTGAAGAAGCGGGGGTAAAGATATCAATTGAAGGTTTTCTGAATATAATTACAAAAAGTAAAAAAGGTGGTATAACTATACAAATAAACTTAATCGCTAATTTAACCAGTAAGAAATTAAAAATAGCTTCTCGGGGTGACCAACTTAAGGAAAATGAAGATATACGCGAAGTTAAATTTTACACAAAAAAAGAGCTTAGAAAAATGAAAAAGGATGATTTTATGAATGAAAGAGCATTTATTGCTATCAGGGGATGGTTGAATGGTAAAAAAAATGATATTTCGCTACTTAAATTTTGCAGTTAATTTTTTATTGCTTCAATAATCAGTACGTTATATTTTCCCATACTGCTTTTAGTTGGGTGAAAGTTAAAGAGCGGGTATTGTTTCTTTATCCATGACAATTTTTTAGCTGTATAACTATTAAGAGTTATTTCTTTAAGTTGCCTTTTAGCAACTTTAGCCTTAAATCCAAAACCCTGTAGACAATTCAGTATTGTATTATTTTTATTTAGTTTCTTTTCAACTCCCAAAAAATCAAAAGCAGTAAGATATAACCTACCCTTGGTCTTAAGGTGTTTCGAACTAAATTCTATAGCTTGATTTATAAATTTTCTTCCATCGGGGCCTCCGTCGTCGTGCGAAGAGCCAAAAGAATTTGAAGGGATTTGTGGAAGATTGGCAGTTATTATATCAAAAATTATATCTGTATCATAGTTTTCCAAACTAACTTTCTTTTCGAAATGATTAAGCCTTATATTCAACCTTGCCCATTTTATTGCTTCGTTATCCACGTCAATTGCTATAGTTCGCCTTGCCCCCAATGCAGCCATATTTAAAGCAAGAAAGCCAGATTCTCCAGTACCTATATCAAGCGTTATTAAGCTCTTAAAAGATGACCGCTTCATTACATCGGCCATCAAACATCCAGTTTTAGGAAGGTGTCCTTTTGGTTTAATTTTAATTTTATACTTAGGAAAAATACTCTTGAGTTCTTTTATTTTTCCTTGAGTATCGACTATTGCTAAATGCTGTGTTTCATTATTGAATGGCTTATATGGTAATGTTGTATGTGTCATTTTTTTATATTGTGTTTTCTTAGGCCACCTGCAAACAAGCGGCCTAAGAAAACTGATACTGCTCTGTATTTTTCAACACAGATGAGAATTCGGCAGGAGATAAGACTAATCTGCACAACTTTATGGTCTCTTCCGCGTTGTCGGTAGTATGCAGTCTAAACTCAAATAGTCGATAAAAGAGTTGCTTTCCTCTGTAGCCCTCTTCAGTCAGTTGATCAAGTGATTTCCCTTGATATTTTAATCTAAGACCACTGCATATTATTCTGCCGTTTTTCAACCTAAACATTCCTTTAACCGCTTTAATCTGCGGAAAAAGTTCTTGCCCTTGGAAAACAACAAACAACGATAGGCCGGAAGACGTGTTATGGACAAGGGCTGAAAAGAAACATCTTTTAACTAATCTTTGATAAACACTCTCTACGTCTGTTTTGGTAACTGAAAGATACTTTTGAAAAATCACAGTAGCTTTCAGGGCAGTAGTTAGGTCAGCGAGAACAAGATGGTCTATCTTATCTCTCACTGAATCAGGTGTTATCAAAACGGCCATTGTGTCCATCGTTCTCCTCCTTTCTTGTTAAAGTGCAACTTAAGAAATCCACAGTGAACGGTGAATTCTCTTTTGTAAAATATTTTACCACAGGTTAGAAATATTGCAATAGACTTAGGTTAATGTGCACACGCATATAGTTATCATATTATCGGTATGCATCAATTGGACATCTTTGAGCTTGTTTGCACGTAACATTTCACTAATTTCTTGACTCGAATAGTCTACAATACCAAAGGCGATACCTTGATGTTCGGCATCAACTATTTCCACAATTTCTTTTTTATTAAATTGGCCGTTTACTTCTTTTACTCCGACGGCCAGCAAACTTTTTCCCTTTTTAAGAGCGATAGCTGCTCCGGAATCAATTTCAATACTTCCGGCTGAATTTTTTGCGGCTAAAAGCCAGCGATCGCGATTGCTTATTTTATTGTCGGATTTTCTAGGAAGGAAAACAGTGCCGATTTCTTCACCACGCATTAATTTAGCATTTTTATTTTTATTTGGATCAGTATCAAACAGCCCTTCTATGTGACTTAAAATAATAAGCCGTTCCGCTTTTAAAGAAATAGCTAATGCCGCCGCCAGAGAGTCGTTATCTCCAAAACTCCAATCAGTGTGTGCTACTAAAGCATCGTTTTCGTTTACAACGGGTAAGATGCCTTGATCTAAAAGTGAATTAAAAGTGGTTTGTAAATTTAAAAAATATTCACGAGTGACAATGTATGGTCTAGTCAATAAAAATTGAGCAAGTTTCAGCTGAACTTTTTCGGCTTCCTTGTAATATGCATCAAAAAGATGAGTTTGTCCGACGCTCGCAGCGACAGTCGCCGAAGTTTCTTTTCCGAGCAGAATACGCCCCAATTGAACGGCACCCGAAGTTACAAGTACTACTCGTTCTCCTGAACTCATTATTTCGCGCAAAATTGTTACGACGTCTTGTATTATCTCCGTCCTAATAGACCCTTTTTCATCAACGATGGTATTAGATCCTATTTTGACTATAGTAATGCTGTTTTTCATAATTTTTATTCGCGAATCTGCCCGGTTCCGAGTACGTTATATCTGGTAACGGTTAGGTCTTCTAGTCCCATCGGACCACGCATGTGAATTCTAGAGGTGCTGATACCTATTTCTGCTCCTAATCCAAAAACACCACCGTCGGTAAGCCTGTTTGAGGCATTTACTAATACTGTGGCACTATCAATAACTTTCAAAAAGTCTTCGGCTCGCGATTTGTTTTCCGTAATGATGGCGTCCGTTAACCCAGAGCTGTATTTTTGAATATGAGCGACAGCATCTTCATAAGAATCTACCATCTTTATCGACAAAATAAGGTCTAAATATTCCGTAGACCAATCTTCCTCGTTTGCGACAACGCAGCGAAGGTCATATTTGCATACATTTTTATCACCGCGAACTTCTACATTTTTTTCAAAAAGCTTTTTAAGTAATTCAGGCATAACTTTGCCAGCAATATCTTTGTGGATTAATAAAGTTTCAATAGAATTGCAGGTTGAAGGATTAGAGGTTTTTGCATTTACTGCTATACGTATGGCTTTCTTTGCATCAGCTTCACTGTCTATATATAGATGACACAAGCCTCGCACATGTTTAATCACTGCTACTTTGGATTTTTCGGAGACCATGCGAATTAATTCTTCCCTTCCGCGGGGAATGACTAAATCTAAATAATCTTCCAGTTGAACTAATTCACCAATAGCTTCGTGCCTTTTGTCCTCAAGTTGCTGTACTGTATAAACAGGAAGACCACTTTGCTCTAAAGCTTTTAAGATACAAATAGCTAGAGCATTATTGGAAAGCATGGCTTCCTTTCCGCCGCGAACAATAACAGCATTGCCGCTTTTAACACAAAGCGCAGCAACATCTATAATTACATTCGGGCGAGATTCAAAAATTACAGCAATGACGCCGATCGGCACGCGCACACGTACAATGTCGAGCCCATTAGGACGAATGACTTCCGTAACAACTTTCCCGACAGGATCTTTTGCTTCAGCAATTTCTCTAACACTCTTAGCCATTCCCATAATTATCTCTTTCGTGAGGTTCAGCCGGCGCTTCATTGCAGAAGTAATGTTTTTAGCAGCTTCTAAATCTTTCGTATTTTCCTTAAGAATTTCTTCTTCATTTTCTTCTAAAGTTGCCGCTAGTGCCATCAAAAATTTGTTCTTTTGTTCTATTGAAGCTTGCCTTAACACCATGGATGCCTTTTTGGCATTCATGGCCTGTTGTTCTACGGATGAAGATGTATTTACTATATTGTCCATATTATGTTTAAATATACACACATTTTACGTTTTTGCCAAGAAAAATAAGCATTGAAATATGAATTCTTGCTATTTTTTGATATCATGAGCTCATGCAAAAAGAGGAAGCGAATTACTGCACTTTATATTTAGTGCGGCATGGAGAGACTGAGTGGAATGTAAAAAAGATAACTCAAGGTCAATCTGAATCAACTTTAACTGAAAATGGAATCAGGCAAGCCGAGGAAACTGCCGAAAAGCTCAAAGATATAAAATTTGATGCTATTTTTTCTTCTGATTGAAAAGAAATTTTGCCCGACGAGGAAAGTTGGGATTTTAAGCTTCACGAAGATGTGGAAACAGATGAAGTGATGGTCACGAGGCTTATAATTCATTTGAGAGAAATAGCTATGGCTTATCCAAATAAAACAGTGCTAGTCGTTAGCCACGGCGGTCCACTTAGGATGTTTTTGGCAAAAACAGGCTATGCTATGAAAAGGGAACTTCCAGGGGGCTCTTTTAAAAATGCCGGGTACGTAAAAGTGCTTTCAGATGGAGTCAATTTTTTCATTAAAGAAGTCGAAGGTATTGTAAAACCCAAAGGGGGAGAGTAGAGAACATTTTGGTATAATTAAAAAATGAAACACAAAATGCAAATAATATTTATCCATGGAGGAATGACCTTTAAAAAGCAGAAGGATTATCTGCGTTTTTTGAAAACTAGAAAAATAAAATTGGAAAAGAAAAATTATTGGTCTGGTGAATATTTGGATAAAAATTTAGGCAAGAATTTTGAAATTATCAGGCCTGCTATGCCCCTCAAAGAAAATGCCAAGTATAGTGACTGGAAAATACATTTTGAAAGGCACGTACCTTTTTTGAGAAGCAATGTAATTTTAATTGGAACTTCTTTGGGTGGAATTTTCCTTGCTCAATATTTGTCTGAACATAAATTTCCAAAGAAAATATTGGCTACTTATTTGGTTTGCCCGCCTTTCGATGATACTTGTTTCGATGAAGATTTAGTCGGGGGATTTAAACTTAAAAAAGATTTATCTTTGATAGAGAAGAATTCAAAAAACCTCACCTTGATGTTTTCAAAAGACGATGATGATGTTCCTGTATCGCACTCCGAAAAATACAGAAATAAATTAAAAGATCCAAAAATTATAATCTACAAAAGCAAAAATGGGCACTTTAGAATAACAAAATTCCCAGAAATTGTGAGGATGATAAAAAATGACGTAAAAAATAAAAAATCTTAGATTTTGGTATAATTAAACTATGAAATTTATTCTTTTGTTTGGACCACAGGCTATAGGCAAAATGACGGTTGGACATGAGCTGGAAAAAATAACTAATTTGAAATTGTTCCATAATCATATGACAATTGAATTAGTCTCTCCATTTTTTAATTACAGCACCCCAACCGCCAAAAGACTCGTGAACCTTTTCCGTGAAGAAATTTTTAAAGAAGTATCTTCGAGTGAGCTAGAAGGATTAATTTTTACATTTTTATGGTATTTCGACTCCAAGGAGGACTGGGATTATGCAGAAAAAGTAATAAAGATTTTTAAAGACAAAGGAGCAGAAATATATTTTGTAGAATTAGAAGCAAACGAAGAGGAGAGATTAAATAGGAATAAAACAGAACATAGGCTACGGCACAAACCATCAAAAAGAAATATTGAATGGTCAGAAAATAACCTAAAAAAGAGCGGATTAGAGCATAGATTAAACTCAAAAGAAGGGGAAATAAAAGAAAAAAATTATATTAGAATAGACAACACAAACTTAAGTCCAGAAGATGTTGCACATAAGATTAAAAGTGCTTTTAATTTATAAAAAATAAGAATTATATGGTTGAAATAATTTTTGAGGCACACGGAACAACTTTTGATAATGAAGCTCGTTTGGCCTCGGGTCACAATGATGTGGCCTTATCTCCTTTTGGGGAGCAACAGTCCAAAGACATGGGGGAACGTCACAAGAATGAGTATTTTAAGGCTATATTTTGTTCCGATCTACAGAGAGCGTATAAAAGCGCAGAAATAGCTTTTGGCGATAAATTTCCGATCGTTAAAGACGCTCGGCTCAGAGAATGCGATTATGGTGATTTTACCCAAAAACCGTCTGAAATCGTAGAAAAAGAAAAATCACGAAGGATTGAAAACGCTTTTCCGAATGGGGAAAGTTATAATCAAATAACAGAAAGAATTAGAAATTTTCTTGAAGAGGTTGCAAAGAAATATGACGGTAAAAAAATTATGATAATAGGACATAGGGCTACGCAATATGGGCTAGAGCATTTGATTAATAATGTATCCCTTGAGCAACTTGTCTCCTCTCATTTTAAATGGCAACCAGGATGGGAATATAAATTATAAAATAAAAATACATTTATGTAGTATGAAAACTGAAATTGAAGCAAAATTTTTAAATATAAATATAGAAGAAACTAGAACTAAATTGAAAAAGATATGGGCTGTTTTGCAATACCCTGAGCGTTTAATCAAAAGAAAAGTCTTTGATTATCCCGATGCTAGCTTATATAAAGAAGGTGCCTGGGTGCGAGTTCGAGACGAAGGCGACGGAAAGATAACCCTGAGCTATAAAAAACTTGTAGACAGGACACTTCACGGTACAAAAGAAATAACCTTAGATGTAAGTAGTTTTGAAACTATGTGCGATTTTCTTTACGCTTGTGGTTTTGACAGTAAATCATATCAAGAAACAACGAGAGAAAAATGGATATTAGGGAAATCAGAGATAACTATTGATACTTGGCCATGGATACCAACTTTTGTAGAAATAGAATCAGAAACCGAAGAAGAAATACATAAAGTTTCAAACTCGCTTGGTTTTGATTGGAACAAAGCTTTACACGGAAGCGTGGAAACGGCTTATCAAGATGTTTTTAATATAACTGAAGAAGAAATTGATAGCTGGGAAGAAGTTACTTTTATTCCCGTGCCAGAATGGTTAGAGATTAAAAGAAAAAAATTATATTAGGATCAGTAACCACAAAATTAAAAGCAGTTATGATTTACACAACTATAGATATAAACCTAGTTTGATCAGCAATAATATTTCCGGATTTAAAATCTTCCCATAAGCTATTGGGCCGCAGGGGAATATTGTCAGTGGGACTTATCCAGCATACCTCTCCTATTTCATGAGCGTGCGTTTTTGTAATATTTTCTAAATTTTTGTAAGCATCACTGTTAGTTATCTCAAAGAAAAATTCTATGGATTGTGTCGCTTCTCCATCAAGAAAATTGTTTATATAAAGAAGCCGGCCGATTTCTGGTTTAATTCCGAGTTCTTCAAAAATTTCCCGCTCAAGGCAATTTTTAATATCTTCTCCCCAGTCTAAATGTCCGCCCGGCAATGCGCAAAAACTCATATCGTGCGGATGTTTCACCGTCAAAAGTTTTCCTTCAGACAATATTATGCCTCTTGTTCTGACAGTAAATTTTTTATCTTTTTGCATAAGTTAATTTACCCACGCACTTATTTTAAGTGTGCGGGTTTATTTTTTCTATCTTTTCCCACGGCAAATTTTCTTTGCCAAAGTGACCGTAGGCGGATGTCTGGCTGAAAATCGGGTCGTTTAGGTGCAGGCGTTTGATTATCGCATGCGGGCTGAAATCAAAATTCTTTTTTACTATTTCTGAAAGGTCTTCGCCTTCTTCATTTATCGCTTCTATCATGAGCGGCTCGGCCATGCCGATGGCGTAAGCTACGGATACGAGCACGTCTTTGCCGTAGCCGGCGGCGACAAGATTTTTTGCGACGAAGCGCGCCATGTAGGCGCCGGAACGGTCTACTTTCGTCGCATCTTTTCCGGAAAAACAGCCGCCGCCGTGGGGAATTATGCCGCCGTAAGTGTCCACCATTATTTTCCGTCCCGTGAGCCCGGTGTCCGCCTCAAAACCGCCGTGCACGAATTGGCCGGTCGGATTTACTAGTATCTTTACATTTTTCTTTTCTTCTTTGGAAAGCAGGGGAAAAATGATTTTTTCTTTTATTTCTTTTTTTAAATCCTCTTCCGAAATTTCCGGCGAGTGTTGCGCGCTGACCAGCACAGTGTGGAGTTTGCCGCCCACGTAAGTGACCTGTGTTTTGCCGTCCGGCCGCAACCATTTTATTTTTCCAGATTTCCGTGCCTCTTCTAAGCTTTTAGCAAGTTTGTGGGCAAGTACTACGCCTTTTGGTAAAAATTCTGGCGTTTCATCCGTAGCAAACCCGTACATTATGCCCTGATCGCCGGCGCCTCCCGTATCCACGCCCATAGCAATCTCCGGCGATTGTGCCACGATCCGCGCGGTGATCTCGAGATCGTCTTCGTAGCCGATATTTTTATAAACATCCTGCGCAATTTTAATATAATCCACTTTTCCGTTTGCACTCGAAGTTACTTCTCCGCCGATGGTAAGTCGGCCATGCCCGCCAAAGGTCTCTACGGCGACTCGGCTTCTCGGATCCAGTTTTAGATATGCGTCTAAAATAGCGTCCGATATCTGATCGCAGATTTTATCGGGATGTCCGGAAGTTACGCTCTCCACTGTATAGTTGTCGTTGTGCTTATAGAACATCCCAGTACTAAAATTTTAAGCTATTAATTATAGTGGTCATTGTTTTTAATCAAAAATTTAGTACGGGACAAGTAAAAATAAAATACGCAATCCATTATACTACAATAAATTTTTAAACAAACTTTTTACTTTCAATAAACGCTCTTCGGGCGAACCAACTATTTTAACAAATGGAATTTTATGCTTTTCCAAAATATATTTAATTCGCTGGTCTATGGCTTGTTGGAATTTCACGTCAGTCGTCCGCACGCCGTCATCTTCAATCGCGAATTCTCCGCTGGGTAAATATAAAATCAAATCATAATCGCTAAATCTCGGCACCAATGTTTTGGCCGCAAATTCAATTAAAGCTGATTCTTCTCTAAATAAGTGATGTATATATGCGAGCAGATCTATGCTACAGCGGTCCGCTATCCACTTATTCGCCGTACTTTCCAATTCAATTTGTTTCGCAATCAGCCAAAGCTCCGTCTCTGTCGTCGCAGTTTCATCGAGGTTAAATCCTGCCTCTTTGGCGAGGCGTGCTGCCTCAGGTAAGATTTTTAAATCCGGATAATCTTTGTTTATTTGCTCTGCCAAAGTAGTTTTACCAACCCCTTGAGCTCCAGTAATTACAATTTTCATTTTATTTATTTTGTGCCATCTCGCCAGCCCGCCATGTATTTTTTTTGAGCTTCAGATATTTTGTCTATAGTTGTACCTAGGCTGTGTAACTTTAGAGTGGCAATCTTTCTGTCTAAGGTTTCTGGTAAAATGTGCACCGCATTTGAGAGTTTGCCTTTGTTTTTTAAAATATATTCTGCTGCCAGCGCTTGATTGGCAAAGCTCATATCCATGACCGAGGCCGGATGGCCTTCTGCGGAGCTTAAGTTGACCAAGCGGCCTTCGGAAAGAACAAAAATCCTTTTCCCATTATTCAAGGTATATACTTCTACAAAGTCTCTCAAAGTTTTTTTGTTTTTTGTTATTTTTTGGAGTGAAACTAAATCAATCTCCACGTCAAAGTGCCCGGAATTGGAAATTACGCACCCGTCTTTTATATTTGCAAATGTTTTGCGACCTAC
This sequence comes from Candidatus Nomurabacteria bacterium, assembly GCA_016186435.1. Taxonomy (GTDB): domain Bacteria; phylum Patescibacteriota; class Minisyncoccia; order Phycocordibacterales; family UBA9973; genus UBA9973. The sequence continues at coordinate 12,531 of JACPLQ010000006.1, forward strand.
TACATCTATATTTCCGGTGACTGTGCAGATAAAATCCGCGATTTTGCCTGCTTCCGACATGGGCATGACCCGAAAGCCCTCCATGAGCGCTTCCATCGCTTTGACTGGGTCAATTTCTGTTATGATGACGTTGGCGCCCAAGCCCCGGGCTCGCATTGCGAGTCCCTTGCCGCACCAGCCGTAGCCTGCAACCACGAATACAGTTCCCGCGATAAGTTTGTTGGTGGCGCGGATGATGCCATCCAGAGTGGATTGCCCTGTGCCGTAGCGGTTGTCAAAGAAGCGCTTGGTCATGGAGTCATTGACTGCGACGACAGGGAACATAAGTGTTCCTTCTTTTTCCATTGATTTTAATCTAAAGACTCCGGTGGTTGTCTCTTCTGTGCCGCCGATTATTTTTTGTATTTGATTTTGTTTTTTTGTATGTAATTCTCCGACAAGGTCTGCGCCATCGTCCATAGTTATATCCGGCTTCATTTCTAGTACATTGCGCAGGTGTTCAAAATATTCCTTTTTACTTTCGCCTTTTTTAGCAAAAACGGGGATGCCAAAATTTTTCACCAGCGCCGCGGCCACGTCATCCTGAGTGGATAGAGGATTTGAAGCGCACAGGCCGACCGTAGCCCCGCCTTCTTTGAGCGCAATCATGAGATTCGCGGTTTCGGCGGTTACATGCAGACAAGCTCCGATAGTGATGCCTTTGAATGGTTTGGATTTCTTAAAATCTGCCGCGATATCAGAGAGCACGGGCATATCATTTCGGGCCCATTCTATTTTTATTAGGCCTTTTTTTGCCAATTCAATATCTTTAATGTTGTGTTTCATAGGATTTATCTTAGCATGAAAACAGAAATGAAGCAGGGCTTGCCCCCACACCTACTTTTTTAAAGTTTTTTCAAAACGCTCTTAAAGAGCATTGAAAAAGTAGGTGTGGGGGCTTGCTATGCGAAATTAAAATGCTATTATTAGCGCATCATGGACAAGAAAAAAATAAAAGAAAAATTGGAAAAAGAGCGCGATGTTTTGCTCGCCGAGATGAAAGACATGGGCAAGCTTAATATGGAGACTGGAGAATGGGAAGCAACTCCAGAAGAGCAGACTTTTCCTGAATCCGATCAGAATGATATGGCCGACAGGTTTGAGGATTTTGAAGAGAGAAGCTCAATGATCAGAACTCTAGAGCCTCGGCTTACTAATATTTTAAAAGCGCTGAAGTCGCTCAATAATGACTCATTCGGCACATGTAAAGTTTGCAAAAAAGATATTGAAATGGCGCGCTTGGAAGCGAACCCCGCAGCGAGAACCTGCAAAAAACACTTAGAAGAATAATTTATGGCCTTTGCCAAAATATACTCAGCGCAAGTAAATTTACTTACCGGAGCTATCGTGACCATAGAAGTGGACCTCTCCAGAGGTCTTCATTCTTTCAGTGTCGTGGGGCTTCCGGACAAAGCGGTAGATGAGTCCAAAGACAGGGTGTCTGGAGCGATAAAGAATTCCGGCTTCAAGTCCCCAAAAGCTAAAAATCAGAAAATAATAGTTTCTCTTTCTCCAGCAGACTTGAAAAAGGAAGGGCCATTTTTTGATCTCGGAATTGCTCTAGCCTATATGAAAGCGGCAGGCGATATAAAATTCAATTCAGAGAAGAAAATATTTCTGGGCGAGCTCGGGCTAGACGGCACTTTGCGGAGAATTCGCGGAGCTTTGCCATTGGCGCAGGAAGCAAAACGAAAGGGATTTGAAGAAATATATTTGCCGAAGGAAAACGCATCGGAGGCGGCGCTTGTGGAAGGGATTAAAATTTTTGGCGCAGAAAGCTTAGAGGAAGTGGTGGAGCACATTGATGAGTATAAAAGACCCCCTCTGTCCGATAAAAATCGGACATCTCCCCCTTCGCAGGGGGAGCGGAAGAAGATCCCAGTTCAGCCGCAGACAAAAGTAAATTACAAAAAAGAAGTGAAAGGTTCAGACTTTTCTGACATTCGCGGACAGGAAGGCGCCAAACGAGGATTAGAAATAGCTGCGGCTGGAGGACACAATATCGCCATGTACGGCCCGCCGGGAACGGGGAAGACGATGCTGGCTCGCGCATTTTCTCAACTTTTGCCTGATCTGCCGACAGACGAAGTGCTGGAGCTTACGGGAATTCATTCAGTGGCAGGAAGCACTCAGGGCGAGCTCGTCTGCTTTCCGCCGTTTCGCGCTCCACATCATACTTCGTCTTATGTATCTATTATTGGCGGGGGAACATATCCTAAACCGGGGGAAGTAACATTAGCGCATCGCGGAGTTTTGTTTTTGGACGAGTTTCCGGAATTTGAAAAGAGAGTCATAGAATCTTTACGCCAACCGCTTGAAGATAATATAGTTTCCATCTCTCGCGCCAAAGGCACAGCAGTTTTTCCTTCTAATTTTATTTTAGTCGCGGCCATGAATCCCTGCCCGTGCGGAAATGCCGTCAACAAACAAAAAGCCTGCATCTGCAAGCCGTCCGACTTGGACAGATACAAGCGGAAACTTTCCGGCCCGATTGTGGATCGTATTGACCTCTGGGTTTCAGTCGGCAACGTGGATTACAAAAAACTTGGTGGGGAGGGGAATGGCGAATGCAGTGAAACGATAAGGGAACGCGTAAAAGCTGCGCGGCTCATACAAGAAAAAAGATTTTCCGCCCAAGGCGGATCCGCCTCTGGAGGAAAAAAATTCGGCAAGAAAATGACAACAAACAGCGAGATGAATGTGAAAGACTTAGGCACTGTGGCAAAACTCGATGCAAAAGTCCGCGAACTTTTAGACAACAGCGCCGAAAATTTGGGTCTGTCCGCTCGCGCCTATCACCGCGTAATAAAAATTGCCCGCACTATTGCCGACTTGGAGAATTCCGAAAATGTAGAAGCGAATCATATACTGGAGGCTATACAATATCGGCCGAAGGTTAATTCCTAGCCTGCCCCGTACCGAGCTTTGCTCTGGTTCGGGGTTATCCACAGCCAACTTGTTGACAGTGAACGCTCGTTCACTTATACTATATCAAGGTCGCAAGACCTCTCCCCAACCCCTCTCCATAAGTAAATTATGGAGAGGGGCCAAGGGGTGAGGGGAATTAATAAATAAAATTTAAAATTATGTCACAAACACAATATTTAAAAATGTTGGAAAGGGAAATCCAGGCAATAAATAAGAAGATAGATCTTAAAATATTAAGAGGAGAAAGTTATTTCCGAGAGGCGAGAGATCACAAACTTCTTCTTCGCAAAGTGCGCTATCACACGAGGAGAGGATTACTAAGTAGATTGGTTACTTTGTTTTTTAGAACCAATATCTATGCGTAGTCAGTATCAAGCAAAACTCGAGACTTTCTATAGGAACAATAATCGCATGCCAACATATTCGGAGATGCTGAAACTCTTCGGCTTCAAATCCAAGAATGCGGTTTTTAAAGTCGTGGAGAAATTGATTGACGCAGGGCTTGTTGCCAAAGACCATCTGGGCCGGCTCGTGCCCTCGCAGACCTTCGGCGAAGTGCCCATGCTCGGATTTGTGACTGCCGGATTTCCGGCAACGGTGGAAGAAGAAATGACGGACACGGTAAATCTCGACGACATGCTGATAGCAAAGAAAGCATTTACCTATATGCTGGAGGTGGATGGCGACTCCATGATTGATGCACATATCGCGAAAGGGGATATGGTGCTCGTGGAGAAAACTAATCAGGCCAAAGATATGCAGATAGTCATCGCCGAAGTGGACGGCGAGTTTACGATGAAATATTTTAGGCGTGTTGGAAACAAATGCTGGTTAGAACCGGCCAATAAAAACTACAGGCCGATCTATCCGGAACACTCTTTAAATATAAATGCAGCGGTGAAGGCTGTGATTAGGAAATACTAAGTTTTTATTCTATTATTTGCTATAATATTTTTATGTCCTTAGTATCTATACCAGAAGCATCGAAGTGGGCATCAGATTTTCTTGATAAAGAAATTATGCCTACAAATATTTCTTACCTTGTGCAGTATGGCAAAGTGAAAAAACACGGCGAAAATGGCTCAACACTGGTTGATTTGGGTGATTTAAAAAAATATTACGAATCTTATAATGGGAAGCGCGAAATAAGTTGGAAAAAAAATCTTGGCAATGATTTAAACTGGACACTTTCCTTTGATAATTTACGAGAGAAAGACACCACGAAGCACGTTCACCGACTTCATCCTTACAAAGGGAAATATATCCCTCAGCTAGTTGAGTATTTTATAGATAAGCACACAGATGATTTTAAAAAAGAAGCATATTTTAAATCTGGGGATATTATTCTTGACCCATTTCTAGGTTCGGGAACGACACTTATTCAATCGCTGGAAATGGGCATCCACTCTGTTGGTATAGATGTGTCAGAATTTAATTGCATGATTGCCAGTTGTAAGGCAACGCGCTACGACGATGAGTATTTGCAAAAAGCAATCAAAAAGATGCTCTCCGCGTTAGATACATTTGAGCATAATAATAAAATCCAAGAATTTGAAATTGAGCTTTTAATCGAGCTTGCCAAGTTCAACAACGTACATTTCCCCGGCTATGATTTTAAGTACAAAATAAATCAAGGAAATTTTGACGAAAAAAAATTCTCTATCGAAAAAGAGCGCGAGTTTTTGCCTGTATATCAAAAGTTACTCAAAAAGTACGCAATCAAACTAAAACAAGATAAATCAGGCTCTTTTCTTGATATTTGGTTTCTGGATAATGTTCGCCGAGAGATAGATCATGTTTTTCAGATAATCAAACAAGAAAAAGATGTTAAGACCCGCAAAATCCTCGCGCTTATTTTAAGTCGCACGATTAGGTCATGCCGAGCAACAACGCATAGCGATTTGGCAACACTTAAAGAGCCACAACTTACGACTTACTATTGCTATAAGCATAAGAAAATTTGCAAACCGCTTTTCTCTATCAAAACAATGCTCAACCGCTATGCGCTTGACACATTGAGCCGAATCCGTGAATTTGATACTCTGCGTAAACCAGTTCACTACTCTGTTTTAGCTGGGGACTCAAGAACAATGAATATTTTTGAGAAAATAGAAAAACAAAATCCAGCATTTTCTAAAATTTTAAAAAAGCAAAAGATAGCAGGAATTTTTTGCTCTCCTCCATATGTGGGGCAAATTGATTATCATGAACAACATGCTTACGCATACGACCTTTTGGGTTTTAAACGAAAGGATGATTTAGAAATAGGCCCGCTGTACAAGGGACAAGGGCTAGAAGCGCGACGTTCGTACGCGCAAGGGATTGCTGACGTATTAAATAATTGCAAACAATATCTTAAAGCCGACTTCGATATTTTTCTTGTAGCAAATGATAAATATAATTTATATCCAGAAATTGCAGAAAAATCAGGAATGAGAATAGTTAATCAGTTTAAGCGACCCGTATTGAATCGAACGGAACGAGATCGAAACCCATATTCAGAAATAATTTTCCATTTTAAGGCGATATAAGTGTATGGCATTAACACAAGATCAAAGAAATCGGATAAGCGAAGAAATAAAGAAAATTTTATTGAGTAGAATAGAAAGTTTTCCTGATCTAAATACTCAAATTAGAAATGCCCCATTTCACTCAGCAGTTTTAGATTGTTTCAAAGAAAAATTAAAACCACTGAACATTCAAATACCCTATCTAATCGCAATTACAAGCTGGTTACAAGGTTTTAATACTTCTATGGGATCAGGTTTTGAAAATATATCTCATATACTTTCTGGCGGGTATAAGCGCAAATTTTCCGGTGTATTTAAACAGAAGGTTAAAATGACCCAGGCTTCTCAAATAGAAAACATTATTCGTGATTTAAAATCCGGAGTTCAATTGCCTAATTCTTCTAGAGAGGAAGATTTAATTTTTGATTATTCCAAAAATGATTCGGAAATAGACTCGTTAGGATTTACCGTGGATTGCTATATTGAACATAAAAATGAAATTATTGCCATAGAACTGAAATCCGTACGTCCGAATTCAGGAGAAGGAAGAGGAGAGAAGCAGAAAATTTTATATGCAAAAGCGGCTCTTAAATTATTGCATCCTGATAAAGATGTTAAATATTTTCTGTGTTTTCCTTTTGACCCAACATCAAATACTCCTGTTGGGTATGATAAGGAAAGATTTTTTAATTATCTTATAGAATTTAAAAAATTTTTTGCACCCAACGAAGTACTTGTAGCCAGTGAATTTTGGGATTTTTTAAGTGGGAGTAAAAATACTATGGAAGAAATTCTAGATATTATAAAAGAAACTGTTGATATGGTAAATCATATTAAAAAATAAATTTATGATTACTTTTAATTTAAATCGAGAATGGGAATTTATAACAAAAGAGACACACAGTAAAAAAGATAGAAAAAATTTACTAAAAAGAGAAGTTTTGTTTGTTTTACAAATATTATTATGTAGACTGGAAAAGGGAAATTATTTTATTTTAAAACGAATTTATAATAATCTCCAAACAAAAAAGCCCTTGTAGGGGCTTTTTTGTTTGCTTATTTTTTTTCTCGCGAGATAAAAAATTATGCAACCATATCCTTCAGACCTTTTGCAGGTCGGAATTTTGGCACTTTCTTTGCGGCCACTTTGACCTGCTCGCCGGTCTTTGGATTGCGAGCCATGCGAGCGGCGCGGGATTTTACAGAGAAGATTCCAAAGCCGGCGATTGATACTTCCTGTCCTTTTTTCAAAGTCTGGATGATAGCATCAAACATTCCGTCTACGAGTTCTTCAGCCTGCACCTTTGTACCGCCTAGTTTTCCGTGTACCCATTCAGCTAATGCTTGTTTGTTCATATATTTTCCCCGCCTTAGCGGGATAAATTGGTTATTTTTATAAATCTTTCGACCAAATTACTTATATAATTACTCTCTATACATTATATATCAAGGGTTTTTTAGCGCAACTATCGTGCATATTCCACAATTCGGGTCTCACGGATCATGGTGACCTTTATTTCTCCCGGATATTTAAGTTCCTGTTCTATTTTTATAGCAATGTCTCGCGCCATTATCTTTGCTTCGGCGTCAGAGATCTTCTCCGGCGTTACAAATATGCGGATTTCGCGTCCAGCTTGGAGCGCATAGGATTTTTCAACGGCAGGGAATTGGTTTACGAGAGCTTCTAACTCCTGCAGTCTCTTTAGATAATTTTCAACCGAGTCTCGACGAGCTCCCGGACGGCCTCCGGAAATAGCATCCGCGGTCTGGACGATGATGGATTCAATTGTTTCATAAGGATAATCCTCGTGGTGGGATTTCATCGCGGTCACTATGCGCTCGTCGGCGCCGAATTTCTGGAGTATGCGCATGCCGATCTCCACGTGCGTGCCCTGCACTTCATGGTCCAAAGCTTTTCCGATGTCATGCACCAACGCTCCGGCTTTAGCTATCTGCACATCTGCGCCGAGCTCTTCGGCGATCATGCCGGCGATGTGAGACATTTCAGTAGAATGCTGAAGAACATTCTGACCGTAGCTTGTTCGGAAATACAATCGCCCGATAATTGCGACAATACGCGGATCAAAATTGAATATTCCGCATTCATAAACAGCTTGCTCTCCCTTTTCTTTAATTATTTTATTTATATCCTCTTTGGCTTTTTCTACCAGCTCTTCAATTTTTGCAGGCTGAATACGTCCGTCCAAGATTAGGTTCTCAAGAGCCAAGCGGGCAACTTGCCTTCGGATAGGATCAAAAGAAGAAATGACAATTGATCCCGGAGTATCATCCACGATGAGCTCCACTCCGGCAGCTCTTTCAAAAGCGCGGATATTTCGGCCTTCTTTCCCGATAATCTTTCCTTTTATTTCATTATTTGGGATAGAGACCACCGTGGTCATAAGTTCGGATGCAGTACTTGCGGCTAGGCGCTGAATTGAAGTCGCCAATATGTCTTTTGCTCGGCGGTCCAGCTTTTCTTCGTTACTATTTTCCAATTTCTGTATGCGAACCATGATATCTTCTTCGTATTTTTTCTCCACATCCCGCAAAAGCTCTTCTTTTGCCTGTATCTGGGTAAGCTCCGCTACGCGCTCTAACTCGGTTCTTTTTTCCTCTTCTATTTTTAATACTTTTTCCTGTATTTTTTTGACTTCTTCTACGCGAAGTTTTATTACTTCGGCCTCTTTATTTACTTCTACCTGACGCGCATCTAAAAACTCGTCTTTTTTAATGAGTCTTTTTTCTGTTTCCCTCCATTCTTGTTCTCTCTTTTTCTCTTCTTCTTTTAAGTTGCTAACCAGCTCCTCGGATTTCTTTTTTGCTTCATCCGTGATTCTCTGCGCTTCTTCTTTGGCGCCGACCATCATCTGTTTTATGTCTATCTCAATAGACCTGCGTTTTCCTAGAGCGACCAAAAGGCGCAGATAGTATCCGACTATCACGCCCAAAAGGAGCACTCCGACTCCGACTAGAATTATTATTATACTCATAAGCTCTGTGTCAGCTTACAAGAACAAGCCACTATATTTTAGATTTTTCTTGCCTCGTGCTAAAGATTTGGAAACTAGCTCTTATCTTTTCTTTTGAAAACTTCATATATATGGAATATTCCTGCAAAACGACTTAGTTAAGTGAAATAAATTTGTAAAATTCAACATTAAAAGTGTACCAAATTTAATGATTTATGTCTACCCGGCAGTAGAGCTTTAGAAAAAGTCTCACTACCGGGTCTAGTTTTGCTGTTTTGGAGATGGAATTTTTGATTTCGTGACTATTTCGTCAATAATCCCGTATTGTTTTGCTTCATCGGCGTCCATAAAAAAATCGCGTTCCACATCTTTTTCAATCTGCGCCAAAGACTTGCCCGTATTTTTCGCTAAAAGCTTGTTTAGATTGTCCCGGGTTTTTAAAATATGTTTTGCTGTAATGGCAATATCCGTAGCTTGTCCTTCCACTCCGCCTAAAGGCTGATGGATCATTATTTCCGCATTCGGCAACATGAATCGCTTGCCTTTCTTGCCGGAAGACATGATTATCGCCGCTCCCGACGCGGCAAGACCTACACAGAATGTGGAAATATCCGGCCGCACATGGTTCATAGTATCTACGATAGCCATGGTGGAAGTCACTGATCCTCCCGGAGAGTTAATATAAAGGTAAATATCTTTCTTAGCGTCTTCAGATTCAAGGAAAAGAAGCTGAGCTATGACGATATTTGCCGTGTTGTCATCTATCGGACCGGCTAAAAACACTATGCGCTCGCGCAAAAGGCGGGAATAAATGTCATAAGCCCGTTCCCCGAACTGCGATTTTTCTATAACGGTTGGTATTAACATGAGTGTCATTGTAGCATAAATTGCCCCACTTTTCCACTTGTGTATACTTTTTAAAGTGATACTATTCTACCTAATGTGTCTAATTAAATGTGTAAAAACATGCTTTCAATAGAAGGCAATATAGTAAATACAGATAAAGTTTTCCGCGGACGGATTGAAATTGATGAAAGCGGAACTATAAATAAAATCGGCTCTCCGACTGGAGCAGCCGATTTTATTTTTGGAGAGGAACTCATCTTCCCGGGATTCATCGACCTTCACGTTCACGCCCGGGAGGATACTACGCATCAAGAGGATTACAAAGAGAACTTCACGACAGCCGGCGAGGCGGCGATAAATGGCGGCGTGGTCGCGTTCGCGGAAATGCCCAATAATCCTATTCCGCCCATTGATGATGCCAGCTATGAGGCGAAAAATAATTTGGCAAAAAAGTCGCCAGTAGATATTCTCTTGTATGCCGCTATCGGCCACAACACAAAACCCCTTACAAAGAAAATCCCGTATAAAGTTTTTATGACAAAATCGGTAGGGGATTTATTTTTCAACGCGAAAGAGGAACTCGAAAATACAATCAAAAATTATTCGGGACAATATGTGAGCTTTCACTCTGAAGACCCGGAAATCTTGGAAAAGAAAACTCAGGAGTTAACTCATGAGTTACGCCGCCCGCCGGAAGCGGAAATTTCCGGTATAGATTTTGCCCTAAAACTAATAGAAAAATATAATATCTTTGGAAAAATCTGCCATGTATCTACGGCGAAAGGAATACAAAAAATAATAGAAGCAAAACAAAGAGGGGTAAAAGTGGCAGTAGAGGTGACGCCGCATCATTTGTATTTTGCCAAAGCAAATAAAAATTTGCAGGTGAACCCGCCAATACGAACCAAAGAAGATTGTGCAACCCTGATAAAACTTTTGAAAAATGGCGATATAAATTTCTTAGCGACTGATCATGCTCCGCACACAAAAGAAGAGAAAGAAAAAGGAATTTCAGGCATGCCACACCTTGATACGTATGGACCTTTTGTTACATGGCTTATGAAAGAGCATAATTTTACACCCGAAGAAATTGCGAGAGTTTGTGCATATAACCCGGCTAATTTTTTAAACAATTTTCTTGAGAATAAATTTGGAGAGATAAAAGAAGGATATATAGGCTCAGTAACCATTATTGATACTAATAAACCGACAACAGTCACAGGAGAAATGCTAAAAACAAAATGCGGGTGGTCGCCGTTTGAAGGAGTGATTTTTCCGGGAAGTGTTTCTATGACAATAATTAAAGGCATCCCATACCAAAGCAAGCTTGGTACGGGACAAGAAATTTTAAAACAACATGATAAATAAAATATCGAAGTTAATATTAAAAGACGGAACAACTTTTGAAGGCAAAAGCTTTGGCTCTGATAAATCAGTTGCCGGCGAAGTGGTTTTTGCGACAGGAATGACCGGTTATCCCGAAGCCCTGACAGACCCATCTTTCAAGGGGCAGATATTGGTGATGACGTACCCCTTAATTGGAAACTACGGAGTTACTAAAAAAGAAGATTGGGAGTCGGATAAAATACAAGTTTCCGGTTTGGTCGTCTGCAATTACATAGCCACGCCGTCGCATCATGCAAGCGAAATGACTTTGGCGGAGTGGTTCAAAAAAGAGGATGTGCCGCTTCTGGAGATAAAAGATACCAGAATGTTAACACAAAAACTGAGAGACGAAGGGGTAAGTCTTGGAAAAATAATTATTGATGGTAAAAATGTTTCTTTTGAGGACCCTAATCTGAGAAATCTAGTTGCGGAAGTAAGCACCAAAGAAATCTTATTTTTTGGTGGAGGGGAGACAATAGTGTTGATAGATTGCGGCGCAAAACAAAACATCGTGCGCAGTCTTGCTACGCGTGGATTTAAAGTCGCGGTTGTTCCGTGGGATACGGATGTTACAAAACTAGATTTTTCTTTTTCAGCTGTAGTTATTTCGAATGGACCCGGAGATCCGCAAAAGGTTAAAGCGACAATCGAAAACGTTAAAAAAATAATTTCGCAAAAGATACCGACTCTGGGCATATGCCTGGGCAATCAGATACTCGCGCTCGCGCTCGGAGGCACAACTTACAAAATGAAGTTCGGGCACAGAAGCCAGAACCAACCCGTCTTCGCTAAAGCTTCGACGGGCAGGCCCGCAAAATTTGAGACACGGACCTGTTTTCTAACTACGCAAAACCACGGCTTTGCTGTAAAGAAAATTCCTAAGGGTTTTAGAGAATGGTTTGTGAATGCAAACGACAATACCAATGAAGGAATTATTCATGCGAATTTACCAATAATGTCAGTCCAATTTCATCCGGAAAGTTCACCGGGACCGCTTGATACGGATTGGATATTTGATTATTTTTTAAAAAAAGCTAATGAAAAATAAATTCAAAAAAATATTGGTCCTCGGTTCCGGCGCGCTCAAGATCGGCGAGGCGGGGGAATTTGATTATTCCGGCAGCCAGGCTATCAAAGCGCTCAAAGAAGAAAAAGTAAAAGTGATTCTTATTAACCCCAACATCGCTACTTTCCAGACCTCAAAAACTTTTGCAGATGAAGTTTATTTCTTGCCGATAAATGAATATTTTGTGGAAAAAGTTATAAAGAAAGAAAGGCCGGGTGGGATATGCCTTTCTTTTGGAGGCCAGACTGCGTTAAACTGCGGGCTGGCATTGGACAAAGAGGGCATATTTAAAAAATATAAAGTAGAAATTTTAGGAAGCCCGATATCTTCCATAGAGCTTACCGAAGACCGTGAAAAATTCGCAGAGCATTTAAGAGGTATAAATATTCCAGTTCCGCCTTCCGGTAGCGCGACTTCTTTTAAAGAAGCAAAAAAAATTGCGGAGAGGATTGGATTTCCTCTCATGATCCGCGCGGCATTTGCTTTGGGCGGACAAAAATCCGGTGTGGCAAATAATATGGAAGAGTTGGAAGAAATAGTTTCCGGCGCGCTCTCAGTCTCCCCGCAAGTTTTAATAGAAAAATACCTGCATCACTACAAAGAAATTGAATATGAAGTTGTTCGCGATAAATTTGGAAACTGCGTTACGGTGTGCAATATGGAAAACTTAGATCCGCTTGGCATACACACGGGAGACTCTATTGTCGTCGCGCCGAGCCAGACATTGAACAATGACGAATACCATGGCTTGCGGGAAGCCAGCATCAAAATAGTGCAAAGCTTAAAGATAGTCGGAGAGTGCAATGTGCAATTTGCGCTCAATCCTCACCCGACCTCCCTACCCCCTCCTTTCTCCTCCCCCTACGGTAGGGGGAGGCTGGGTAGGGGTATGGATTATTTCGTAATTGAAGTAAATGCGAGGTTGTCTCGTTCAAGCGCGCTCGCGTCTAAAGCTACCGGGTATCCGCTCGCATATGTAGCGGCAAAACTCGCGCTCGGAAAAAGTTTGCTTGAGGTAGGAAATAAAATTACTAAAGTCACCCAGAGCTTTTTTGAACCAGCGCTTGATTATGTGGTCGTCAAAATGCCGAGGTGGGATTTGTCTAAGTTCATTGGCGCAGTTGAGCATATAGGCAGTGCCATGAAATCCGTGGGGGAAGTGATGGCTATCGGGCGAAGCTTTGAAGAAGCGCTGGAGAAAGCTGTACGCATGCAGTCAGGACTTTTTGAAAGTGTGACAGATCACAATTTTAAAGACAAAAAGGAATTAAAATATTTTTTGTATACACCTACCCCAAAAAGAATTTTTGCGGTTGCCGAAAATATCAAAAGGGGAGTAACAGTAAGAAAAGTTCACCAGCTGACAGGCATTGATCCCTGGTTCTTATATAGGATAGAAAATATAGTTAACACAGAAACCCTCCTTCGCCGAAGGCTACGGAAGGGCAAGAAATTTTTAAACAAAGAAGATATTCTAAAGCTGAAGCAAACGGGCTTTTCGGATAGAAAAATCGGCAAGCTCTGCGGAAAAACAGAATTGGAAGTTCGCGACTTAAGAAAAAAGCTTGGTATAACGCCATATGTATTTGCTATTGATACTCTGGCGGGTGAAGTGCCGGCAAAAACTAATTATTTATATCTCACATATCATGGAGGGCATCATGATGTAAAACCTTCCGGCAAAAATGCAATCATGGTGCTCGGCTCTGGTCCGTACCATATCGGCTCTTCAGTGGAGTTTGACTGGTCATCAGTGTACACAGCCCTTGCTCTTTCCAAGTACG
>JACPLQ010000013.1 GCA_016186435.1 Candidatus Nomurabacteria bacterium
GTACCGGAATCGAACCGGTTTCCCCAATCACTTCTTTAAATTTTTAGGAAGAACATATTTAGTATATACTTACTACAACTTATGTCAAAAAAAACTGTGGAAAACAAGAAAAGAACCCGCCGAAGGCGGGCAAGAATAATGGTATTTGGAACCTTTGACGGGTTACACGAAGGGCATTTGAATTTTTTCAAACAGGCGAGAAGCCTTGCTCGAGACCCCTATTTAATAGTTTCAATTGCCCGGGATAAGAATGTTTTTAAAATAAAAGGGAAACATTCGCATAATAGTGAAAAAGTAAGAATGTTGTTAGTAAAAAAAAGCAACTTAGCAGATAAAGTAGTTTTATCCGGTGTAAAAAATCACATTCCGCACATAGTAAAAGAACATCCGGATATTATTGCTCTCGGATATGATCAAAAAGCATATGTAAAAAATTTAAAAAAAGATCTGAAAGCTAAAAATCTTTCAGTAAAAATTATCCGCCTGAAGCCCTATCAAGAAAAAATTTACAAAAACCATCTGTTAAAAAACGCCAGATAATCTGCTTAGAATTTCCGCATATGCGTAAATCTTGGGAATTTTAAATATCGCTTTTTCTGATAGTGGAAGAAAGATAAATTCCGTAGAGCATAAATGCTCCGAGGATAAGATATATAAAATTAAAAGCTGGAACAAATATGAAAAGAAGAGAAGCTACAATAGGCGCAATGATAAATGATATGGGCAGGGCACTGCGATAAACTCCCACGAACTCTTCATTCTCAGGTTTTATATGCTTAAAGAAATAAGCATCGCTCATGACATCAATCGTCGCAGCGCCGATCCTAGTCGTAAATAATAATACAGCCCATATCCACACTGAATGTAATTGTACAAAAAAGAGCGATAAAGTTGCCACTCCCGCTATTAAAAACCCAAACATCAATATTTTCCTTTCTCCTGCCCTATCCGCATATTTGCCTATACGAAACGGAATTATAATAAAAGGGGTGAGCATGATGGCAAAGATTATACCGATTTCTGCCCACGTGAAGCCAAGATGAACAGAAAGATATATCGGTGTGTAAATTACCATCCATGCATAGAAAAACTGGAGTAAAAAATTTATACCATATATTCTAAACAGTTTTTTATTCCCGAAAAATTTTTTAATATATTGAAAAGTTTTAAAGTTGTCATACTCGGGATCTGGTATATCTTTTAAACCAAAAAAAGCCAGCAGAAAAAATAGCGCCATGAAGCCAAATGCAACAATATAGATTATCTGAAAGGGAAGATGTCCCAAAACTGTTATACCCAAAAGTAGCTGGGAGCTGATGAAGGCGAGGTGAACCACTGAAAGATATATGCCTCTGATCCTTCCGGTTTTAGAATCTTTTGAAAATATCTTTAAGATTTCATCCAGAGAAAAGACAACCAAAGTATTCAAAGTAAAACCGATAATGAATACAGGAATAGCGCTCCATGCATTCTTTGAGAATGCAAAAAATAGGATAGATAAAGCGTCGGCAGCAATTACCAAAAGCAGGAATTTATGCCCGCCTATTTTTCTAAATATTGTCGGTGCGAGCAGAAGTCCAAATATTGAAGCAATTGAGGCCAATGTGTAAGTCAGACTCATCAGTTCTTCTTTTACAAACGTAGAAAGAAAGCTCGAGTTTATATAGAGCATCAAAGCGACTGGCATTGAAAACAGGAACCCTGCCAGATATATTATTTTTCGGTTGTGATTCATCCCGTTAGAAATTTATACTAAGTAATAATAAATCATACTACATAACCCGTTTTCAATGTTTACTTTATTTCTAACGGGATTCATTTTAGACGCTTAATATTACAGGTATCACCAAGGGTCTTTTGGCGGTTTTTTGATATAAGAATTTTGAAATATCTTCTCCGAGGCCCGATTTTATATAATCAAAATCTATCGGGCGCCCGCCCGCATCGCTATGCGAAGCATTGCGGGCGGGCATCTTGGCAGTAGAATCTTCTATGGATTTCTTTATAATGATCCGGACTTGGCGCAATAGCTCCTGATTTTCTTTCAGATACACGAATCCGCGGGAAATAAGGTCAGGAGATTTCTTCAGCCTGCCGGTCTTTTGATCTACGAGAGCAATGATAACAAACATTCCGTCCTGAGCCAGCATTACGCGATCGCGGACGACTACGTCCTGCACATCGCCAATCGAAAGTCCGTCCACGACCATAAGGCTAGCTGGAGCTTTTTCTTTGCGTACGGTTATCCGGGAACCGTTCTCAACTATTTCTACGATAGTGCCGTTGTCCGGCACTACAATATTTTCCTTAGGAAAATTATTTCGTTCGCGGATGATCTGGGCGTGGATGCGGAGCATGGAATGATTGCCGTAGCCCGGCATAAAGAATTTTGGATTGACGGTTTTGTTGATCCAAATCAAATCTTCCTGCCTTGCATGACCTCCGGAATGGATTTCGGCCATGCCATAATGAATGATTTTTAAATCGTTTCTGTATAAATTATCTTTTAGTTTCTGGATGCTTACTTCGTTGCCCGGAATAACGGATGAAGAAAACATAATTGTATCTTGCGAGTTTAACTTTATGTATTTATGTTCCTTGGTCGCCATTCTTACCAGCGCGGAAAATTCTTCTCCTTGAGCGCCTGTTGTAACTATCACAATTCTGCCCGGAGGATAATTGTCTATATCTTGCGATTCTATGAATGTATCCGCCTTTGGTTTCATTATTCCGGCTAATTTTGCAATTTCTATATTTGTCTTCATGCTTCTGCCCTCCACAACGATTTTTTTATTATAACGCTCGCAGATTTCCACAATTTTAATCATACGGTCAAATTGCGACGCGAATGTCGCAATAATCAGCCTGCCTTTGATAGTTCTGATTATTTCCTCAATATTTTTTTGAACTTCTTTTTCTTCTATTGAGAATCCGGCCACTTCAGCGTTTGTAGAATCCGCAATAAGCAGCAAGTTTTTTTCTTTTCCCAAGTTTCCCCACTTTTTTTCTTCTTTAGCTGTCGGCTTGCCTTTCTCGTGCTCCAGCTTCATGTCGCCCGATACTAGGATGTTTCCATATGGCGTTCCCACTATGACGCCCATGGAGTCGGGGATAGAGTGAAAAACAGGGAAAAATCCCAGCGTGAGCTGATTGAATTTTACTTTGCTATTTTCGTCAACGACGTTTAGCGCAAGCGGAGGTTTGCCCAAAAATTCTTCCTGGCGTTTTTTTATCATCAAGGTGGTGAGATACTGGGCATAAATTGGAGGGTTGCCGATACGGTCCATGATGAATGGAATACCCCCGATGTGGTCCAAGTGTCCGTGAGTTATAGCAACGGCGCGTATCTTATGTTTATTTTCTTCTAAATATTTAAAGTTTGGCAAAGTGAAATCTGCGCCCATAGCCTGATCTTCATCTATGAAATGGAATCCCACGTCCAAAACTATGATGTCGTCTTTGGACTCCACTATAAGCATGTTTCGGCCGACTTCTTCCACGCCGCCAAAGGGGATTATGCGTATTACTCCGTCTTCAACGGGGGGAATTTTGGCTTCGCTTACGTTTTTATATTTACTGTTTTTATTAGTACTGCCATACGGGCCCTTTTTTCCGCCGTGGCTTTTGTTGGAATACTGATACGTTGAACTTTTAGAAGTTCTTTTTCTGTCAAAACTTTTATGCTGCGAATTTGTTCTAGCGATATGAGGTTTGGAGCTTTGAACTCTTTCATCCCCGCCTGTAGCGTTATGCCTGCCCGAATCGCTACGCGAATCGTTGCGGGCGGGCGCGGCGTTTCGGGCAGGCTCAATACTTAGAGAACTAAACGATAGTCTTGTTTTTTTAGTCATGATTTTTTAAATATTTTCCAAACATTTTCTGTTTTTGTATACCAAGAGTATATATTTTCAAAACGGTCAGAAGGCGTAGCAATGTGATCTATAGAAATACCGCTTAAATTTGGAGAAACAACATATATGAAATTAGGGCTGTAAAGAAAAACAGCCGGCATGTCTTTTTTTATTTCGTTCTCAAATTCAGCATATTTTTTAATTCTGTCCTGTTCGCTTACCGTGATAAATGCATCTTCTAAAATTTTATCTACTTTTGCATTTGTGTACATAGCGACGTTGAGCCCCGGATCTTTTCTCTGCGAAGAGTGCCAAAAAGCAAACAAATCTGACTCGTGATTTATAATCTGCCCGAATAAAAGCGCATCGTATTCGCGGGGGCGTATTACGCTCTGGTTTAAGTTGCCCACTTCAAAAGTTTTTATATCCACTCTCATGCCAATAGCCTCCAAATCCTCTTTGATAAGAGCAGCAGTTTTTTCCAGTTCCGGAGCATTTCCTGTTGAAATAGAAAATTGAAGCGGTACAGAAGTTTTTCCTCCAGAGGCGGATCCAGACTTTTTATTTGTCGTTGTTTTTTGCAGGAACCCGTCTTCTCCCTTTGTCCAGCCGGCTTTTGACAGCATTTCTTCCACATTCTTCAGTGTGTCTATTCTGGGAGTTTTATTTTCTACGGCCAGCTTTTGGTAGGATATCATGTTTGGCGGGATAGGGTCGTCTATGGCGACGCCGTATCCGTAAAGCACTTCGCGGACTATTCTGTCTTTGTCTATCGCTTGGTCTATGGCGCGAGTTGTTACTTTATCCAAGAAAAGCTGGTTTTTGTTTTGATTAAAGAATAGCCCGAATACTCTCGGAAGGACCGAAGAATTAACCTGATAATTTTTTTCCTTTAGCATATTTGCGTTGTCAGGAGTTATAGAGCTTATCTGGTCCACTTCTCCTTTTTGAAGAGCGCTCAGGAGCTTTTCTTCATTTGGGTAAAAATATAAATTTACTGTCTTGATATAAGGTTCCCCTAATGCGAATTCTTCAAACGATTGCAATTCATAAGAATTAATTATTCCTGAAGATTCCTTGGCCACGCTTTCTATCATATACGGGCCTGAGCCTACAGGCGAAGTATTCGCGGCATTCAGCTCTATTGCAGAATTACTCCACACATGCTCCGGCATTATTCCGAGCGTTGCATTTTCCAAAAATAACGGATAAGGCCGTTTTAAGGTAAATTCTAGCGTTCTATCGTCTATTTTTTTTGCCGTTATGCCGTCCCAGTTTGCTTTGTACGGGCTTTTTATAACTGAATCTTTTACTTTATTAATTGTGAATAGAATATCATCTGCTGTTACTGGCTTATTGTCGTGGAAATATATATTTTCTTTAAGCGTAAAAGTATAAACCAAGCTGTTTTTAGACATTTCGTATTTTTCCGCAAGATCAGGGACGAGAGTGCCGTCATTTTTTTTCCTCATTAGTCCTGAATATATTAGAGAAACCATGTCGCGGTCGGCAGGGGAACTAGCCAATACTGGATTTATAAACCGCGGAGTGCCTACAATTCCTTCAGAAATAGTTCCTCCGCGCAAAGGCACTTCTACCATCTGTGATTTATTTACTGTCTGCAATATCGCGAGAGTGCTAAAAATAAGCAGGAGCGTAAAGGAACCAAAAATTATTCTTTCTTTTTTTGAAAATGAAGCAAGCGCTTTATTGATTTCATCTTTTTTCGGAAATTTACCAGTAAGCTTTAACTGGCGTATCCGTCTGTTGGGGTTTTCCATACAAGAAATTTAAAACAAAGTTCAGATGCTTGCTTTCAAGAGCACAGATAGCAAAGCAAATAATGCAAAAAGAATGGCGCAAGCAAGGGACAAGTAAAAAAGAAACTTCTCAAAGCCTCGGCGGGTATGATGGAAGGATTCCGTGTCACCGGAACCCAAAGCGCCTCCAACGCCCGCGCCGGACTGCTGAAGCAAAATTGCCACCACCAATATTACAGAAAGAATTATCTGCGCATACGGCAGAATATTCGCTACTAAACTCATAGCCCCCAGTATCGCATATTGGGTCTCAAAAGGCAACTACATAAAATTGACTGCATCTTTCTATTTAGTATAATAATTTTATGCAAAATAAAGAGTACAAAATGTCTGTTTTAGATTTATTTAAAAAACTATTCCACAACTTCAACGCCCGGCAGATGAAGGACGCTACTTTGGCTTTCAAGAAACATTTGGACGACGGGGGCAAAATGCTCCTCGCCATGGGCGGAGCGATGTCTTCGGCCCAGCTCGGAGTAACACTGGCGCCTATGATTCGGGAAGGTAAAATACATATCATATCCTGCACCGGTGCAAACTTAGAAGAATCAATCTTCAGACTGGTGGCGCACGATAGCTACAAGGATTATCCGGATTACAGATATTTTACCAAAGAAGACGATGAAGCTATTTTAAAGAGGGGAGAAAGGAGAGTGACGGATACATCTATTCCGGAAGAAGAAGCTTTTCGTGTTGTGGAGCCCATAATTTTGAAAAAGTGGCGGGAGGCGGAAAAAAACGGCCAGCGTTTTTTTCCGCACGAATATTTTTACCAGATTTTATTATCCGATGAACTTTCAGGCCCCGCCGGTGGCGGGGCAAGCAAATACGAGGGCAATCCGGAACACTGCTGGCTTCTTGAAGCGGCAAAAAAGAATTTGCCTATAGTTGTGCCAGGCTGGGAAGATTCCACATTGGGAAATATTTTTGCCGGATATTGCAAAGCAGGCGAAGTAAATCCATCCGTGGTGAAAAGCGGAGTGGAATACATGATGTATTTGTATGATAAATATGTAGAGCTTTCAAAGAACGGCGCAGGTCTCGGCTTTTTCCAGATCGGCGGAGGAATTTCCGGAGATTTTCCAATCTGCGTGGTGCCTTCCATCAAGTACGACCTGAAAAAGCCCGTGCGTCCATGGGGCTATTTCTGCCAGATCAGCGACTCCACGACTTCTTACGGCTCGTATTCCGGCGCGACTCCGAACGAGAAAATAACTTGGGACAAACTCACCAAAAATACGCCTATGTTTGTCATAGAATCTGATGCGACCATCGTCGCCCCGCTTATCTTTGAAGCGATTTTGGATAGATATGCTTTGACAGAAAAGTAAAAATAAATGCGCTTGATTTCAAGTATCTTAAAATTTTTTGTAACTCTGATTTTTCTCGGGGTATTAGTTTATGCATTTCGGGATTATATTCCATATTCGGCGCCGGTGCCTTGTACGGAGCCGATGCCGTATAGTCTCGGAACTTTTGACAAGAAATTTAATATTTCGGAAAAATATTTCCTAGACGCGCTCAAAGAAGCTGAAGTTATTTGGGAAAAGCCGTATAATAAAGATCTTTTTGTGTATGTTCCCGAGGGTTCCCCTCGGGATTTGAAAATAAATTTAATTTATGATTATCGCCAGCAGGCTACGGAGAAGCTTGCCGGATTAGGAATCGTGGTAGACGACAATCGGACCTCGTATGATAGCCTGAAAGTGAAATTTGAAGCGCTTAAAAAAGAGTACGAGCAAGAGAAAAGTATTTTCAATGCGCGAGTGAAGGCTTTTAATCAAAGAAATGAGGCATACGAAAAAGAAGTGAATTTTTGGAATAAAAAAGGCGGAGCTCCGGAGGGAGAATTTAATAAATTAGAACAGGAGCGCATTGCTCTCCAAGCAGAAGCTAAGACTTTAGAAACAATGCAAAATAAGGTGAATAATACGGCTGAAGAAATAAATGCTCTCGTCGTAGCTATTAACAGGCTCGCGGGAATCCTAAATCTTTCCGTAGAAAAATATAATGACATAAACATCGCTCGCGGGGAATCTTTTGAGGAAGGAGTTTATGCAGAAGAGGGGATCAAAAGGGAAATAGATATATATGAATTTAGTACTAAAGAAAAGCTCGTGCGCGTGCTTGCCCACGAGCTCGGTCACGCGCTCCGGCTGGATCATGTGAAAGATCCGAAAGCCATAATGTATGAATTTAATCAGGGGAATAATACGAATCTGACAGAAGCAGATCTCGCCGAGCTAAAATTAAGATGCGAGGGGAAATACTAGCTAGGACAGTCCTTGCTAGTTCGAGGCAGGTGGAATTCCGTTCCGAATAGAGTAGTTCCTATCAGTTCAGAGTCCCTTTTTTCGGGGAGAGCGTCGCCACAACCGCGACGCTTTTTTATGGCAGCACCGCAACCATTTTTAGTTTAATTTCTATAAGCTTATCTTGATTATATTATCGGTGCCTATATTTAATTTTTGGCTGCTCTTGATTTGGAAGTTAACTTTTACGCTTCCATCTATATCCATGCCTACGGTGATAGCGTCATCCACGCTTCCGCCGCTTATAGTTACGACGCTCTCAGCATCTATGCTTACAGTGGAACCACTTCTGGTTTCGGTTTTCACGACCGGAGCGAAAATATATTCTCCGCTAGTTGTAATCAAAATTTGCGCTGGAAGTCTCATTTGCATTTACGACTAATTTGGAGCCTATTGCAAGCGCGCTAGAAGGAAGTTTTGCTATCTTAGTAGCCCCAGCTTTTGTAATCACCGCGACAGAGTCTATGTTTAGGCGGATCTGGTCGTAAGTTCCGGCTTTTATATCTACCTCAGCCAGAAGTTCAGACTCGTTTCTCTTGTCTAAAGAAAGCAGGCTATACGTGCGTGGGGCGGTGGATACAGTCGCCCATCCGAAAGCCGCGCTATAGACTTCTACGCTGTTTACTTTCATATTTATTTCGCTCACTGCGCTCATGTCGGCAGCTGCGTCAGTCACCGAGAAAATCACTCTTCCGCTTGCCTCCGCGCCTCCATTGTTTGTGCCTGCGTTGTTGTTATTACCCGGACCATTATTTAATGATGTGTCGGCAGGCCTGCTCATCATATATACTACTCCTGCGATTAT
>JACPLQ010000014.1:0-6530 GCA_016186435.1 Candidatus Nomurabacteria bacterium
TCAAGCTTTTCCCTTTTCTCAAAAACTTTTCAATTTTTTCTCGCTCTTTTAAATCAAAATGCTTAAATCCTTTCATTTCTTAATTTTACAAGTGTTCGAATTCAAAGGTAAATCCACAAAGCTGTGTCTTTCGCACTGCTCTGGCAGTTCCAGTGATGTTACTTATAAACATAAACAAGGAAAGAGGAGTCAAAAATGACGAATCGCATGGCAACACCGGGGCAGCTTTCTGCAGTAGGTTTCAAAATTGCCGGCACCATCACTCGTGTGCTTGGCGACGGCGGTTTCAGTTTTGAGCAGGCCGACAACGTCATCTTGAGCGACGAGAAGATTCTCGAACAGCTCACCGAGAAGTTCTGCGAAGAAGTATTCGCGATTAAAGTCGATCTTTGGGCGCAAGAAAAAAAGCGGATTGAGAATTTCTACCGCAAGTTTTTCAACCGCGCGATCGACTGGACCAAGATCACCCTGCCGGCGAAAAAGGACGGCATGAACCGTCTCGAAGTAGTGTTTGCCGACATCACCGAGGACGCGATTTTAGCGGCGTATGCGAAGAAGTTTGGTACGAACGCTGTTTGGAAGTACTATGACAGCATCACGAACTCCATTCGCGAACAGCAGGCTCGTCCAGACGGTGACTACGCGTTCTGCCATGTCGGCGGGGACGAAGCCGACTTGCCCGGGAAGAGCTATGATGACGGCATCAACGCCGGCATCAAGTTCATGACGCCGAAAGAAGGCCTCATCGCCGTGTTCCGCCATCGGGTGGAAACGTCGAAGATGTACGACGTCAAAGGGCTCACTCGTTTCTCGGCTCTTGTTACGGACGGCAGCGCGATGTACATGTACCGCTACGACTATGGTCAGTTCTGCGTCGGCCACGACGATCGTGGCAGCCGCAACCCCGACCACGGTCTCCGTCAGGTGAGTTTCTAATTCTTTTAGCTTGTATCTAATTCCCTTGGTGCCCTCGGAAGATTTTTTCCGAGGGCACTTTTTTGTTATACTAAAATTGGCTGTTAAGCTGATCCGCATAAAAATGGATGACAGTTTGCCATATAGTAGAAACTGCCTGTGAGAATCTTGGAATATAAAATTCCAAACAGAGACGGCTACAGAGCCGGAGCAACTCAATATGTTTTGAAAAAGACATGTGGTGACATAGACGGACTCTCGCAGAAAAGGCTCTTGATACGGACGGCAACGCGATGTACATGAACCGCAACGACAATGGTCAGTTCAACGTCAGCAACGACAATCGTGACAACCGCAACCCCGACAACGGTCTCCGTCAGAAGTTTCTCACAGAAGCTCCTTAATAGAGGGGCTTTTGTGTTCCTAAGGATTTTATCCAGCCTGTTGTCATCATAGAGATATTTTCGAGCATGTGGGACATGCCTATATATGATTTTTCTTTTATGATGTTAAGTTCATATTCTAAGCGAATAAGGTGTTTCAAAATTTCAATATCTCTTCGAGCCTGATTGAGAGTGTGTATCTTGTCGGATCTGCTGCGAAATGCAGAATCTATCAGGAGAGTCATAATACTTAAAGCACATTCTTCTATTTTCTTATGTATGCCAAGTTTATTTTGCTTTGGCATTCTTGTTCCCAATTGATATATTGTTCTGTATAATCTTTTGATATGGAGAATAACAGGGAGTTCAATAATATTGCTGGAAGCAAACGGGGGGGGGGTTATTCATAGTGATTTATTCTATCACATAATTTCTACAAAAAATCTTCTTGCTGCGTGGCGGGAATTTCGACGAAGTAAAAATAAAAAACCGGATATTCAGAAATTTGAATTTAATCTTGAAAAAAATATTTTGGATATTCATTTTTCTTTACGAAGAAAAACGTATCTAAATGAGCCGTATGTGCCATTTTATGTGTACGATCCAAAACGCCGGCATATACATAAAGCCCATGTGCGAGACCGAGTGGTGCATCAAGCCATTTTTCGCCAGCTATACCACATTTTCGATCCATGTTTTATATACGATTCATATGCCTGCAGATTTGAAAAAGGTACGCATGCGGGCGTGAACAAACTGGAAGTATTTTTGCGCAAGGAAACAAAAAATTATACGCGTAACGCGTGGGTTTTAAAATGCGACATCGCCAAGTTTTTTGATTCGATAGATCACGAAGTTTTAAAAAATATTCTTTATAGAAAGATTGAATGCATAGAAACGAGGTGGCTATTAGAAAATATAATTAAAAGTTTCGAAAAAGAAAAAAGCAAAGGATTGCCACTTGGCAACGTGACCAGTCAGCTTTTTGCAAATGTGTATATGAATGTTTTTGACCAGTTTATGAAACACGAACTTAAGGCCATACATTATATTCGTTACTGCGATGATTTTCTTATTGTTTCTGAAAACCCAGAGTTTCTGCAGTCGCTTTTACCTAAAATTTCCGAATTTTTAGATCAAAAACTTAAATTAAAATTGCATCCCAAAAAAGTTGAAATTAGAAAAGTTTCGCAAGGTATAGATTTTCTAGGTTATGTTATTCTTCCGCATTATAGAGTTTTGCGCACGAGCACAAAGAAAAGAATTTTGCGCCGGTCTAAAAAACATTTATCAAAAGGATCAAAGTGCTCTTATCTGGGGATTCTTTCTCATTGTAAGGGATATAAAATCGCAAAAGAATTTAAATAAACTTTTCGTACACTGAAAAAGTATAGGGGATAGGATTCTTTTCGTCAGCTTCGTGCTCTTCGTGAGACACTTCGTTCCAGACTACCGGGATAATTTCTGGGAAAAAGGCGTCCGCGTTCCTATCTTCGGCATTGATGTGCGTTATGTAGAGTTTATCTGCTATCGGCATGGTTTGCTTATACAATTCCGCGCCGCCGATGATAAAAATTTCTTCGTTCGGATCCGGAAATAAATCTAGTGCTCCGGCTAAAGAATGCACTATCTCTATGCCTCCCGCCCCGGCGGGCAAGTTTTTTTTATAATTTACATCGCGCGTGATAACTACATTTCTCCGGTTAGGTAGAGGTTTGCCGATAGACTCAAAAGTTTTGCGGCCCATAACTATCGCATGCAGTGCGGTGGTTTCTCTAAAGTGCTTCATATCCGCCGGCATGTTCCACAGCAGGGCATTACCTTTTCCTACTTCATTATTTTTACCGATAGCTGCTATTAGTGAAATCATATTCTAATATTCTATAGAATTATAGAATGAATTTACACTGCAATGGGGGCCTTGATTGGCGGGTGCGGATTATAATCAATCAGCTCAAAGTCTTCAATTGTAAAATCTTCTATATTTTTTTTACTTGGATTTATTTTCATTTTTGGCATCGGTCTGATATCATTTCTTCGCGAGAGTTGAAGTTTGGCTTGTTCCATGTGATTCAAGTAAAGATGCACATCGCCGCCGGTCCAGACGAACTCTCCGGGCTCAAGCCCAGTGATTTGGGCGACTATCATGGTAAACAGCGCGTAAGAAGCAATATTAAAAGGCACACCTAAAAAAGTATCACAACTTCGCTGGTAAAGCTGACAGGATAACCTTCCGTTCGCCACATAAAATTGAAACAAACCATGGCAAGGCGGGAGTCCCGCCTTGGTCATTTCTTCAAGGTCGGCGACGTTCCAGGCGGAGATTATGAGCCGGCGGGAATCCGGGAACCTTTTTATTTCATCTACCACATTCTGCAACTGATCAATGTGATATTTATGAGCGGGTTTACCCGCCGAAGCCTCGGCGTAGGCGGGCCAACTGCGCCATTGGTAGCCATAAATAGGGCCGAGATTTCCATAATCTTTCGCAAAAGCATCATCTGTCTTTATTTTCTCTATAAATTCTTTAATGCCTGCATTCCATTCTTCGCTACCAGTTTGCGGTACAGGAATTTTATTTCTGATCAAATAGGCTTTGTAGGGCCACTCGTCCCAAATGCGCACATTGTTGTCCGCCAAATATTTTAAATTGGTGTCACCGCGCATAAACCACAAAAGTTCATGAATTATGGATTTTATTGGAACCTTTTTGGTCGTAAGGAGAGGGAAGCCGTTGGCTAAATTAAAACGCATTTGATAACCTAGCACGCTTTTGGTGCCGGTGCCCGTGCGGTCAGTCTTCACTGCGCCGTTTTTTATGATGTGCTCAAGAAGATCTAGATATGATTCATCTACATGTTTGCCCTGCATACTTTCAGTATAACTTTTTTCAAGATCAAAAAAATATTGACAATTTAATGCCAAAATGCTATACTTTGTGCATCATTCTCTCTATATACGTATTGGGAGTGACCCATCCCGCCAGAGGCGGACAAGCAAGTATGTACACACGTCACTCAATAGGTCCGAAGAAATTCGGGCGTTCTAGTTTTAAACCTAGATTTCAAAATAGAAAAAGAACCGCTAGATCCCGCGGCGAGCGAATAGATTTTTCTCGTTTCGTAAAAAAAGGAGTATATGTGGAAGAAAAGCCTTACGTAGCGACACACACCTTTGCGGATTTTCCTTTTAACGAGCAAGTTCAAACAAATATATTAAGAACAGGCTACATGCACCCGAGGCCCATTCAAGACCAAGCCATACCGGTAGTGCTGGCAGGCAAGGATGTTTTTGGCATGGCCAATACCGGCACCGGCAAGACCGCGGCTTTCCTCCTGCCGCTCATTGAAAAAATCGCCCAGACCAAAGGGCAAAAGAAAAGAGATACAGTGCTCATCATGGCGCCCACCCGAGAACTCGCCATGCAGATAGAAACCGATTTTAAGAATCTCGCGTTCGGGCTCGGAATGTTTTCCGTGTCCTGCGTCGGAGGCTTGCCTATCAACAAGCAAATACGCGAAATTAAAATGGGTGTTTCCTTCGTCATCGGCACTCCGGGCAGACTGCGAGATCTTATTAACCAAAAAGTTTTAGATCTTTCCACCTGCCACTCTGTGGTTCTCGATGAAGCAGACCGAATGCTTGATATGGGATTCAGAGACGACATGCTTTACATCATCGGCAAAACTCCAAAAGAGGGCAGACAGACACTATTCTTTTCTGCCACGTTATCTCCCGATATCAAAAAACTCACCGAGCAATATTTGAAAGAGCCGGTATTCATCTCTGTTATTACGGGCGTTACCGCAAAAAATATTGATCAAGATGTCGTGCGGTACAAAGGCAAAGAGGAACAGCTGGCAAAACTTCAGGAAATTTTAAAAAAAGACGGCTCTGACAAAATTTTAATTTTCCGCGAGATGAAGCATGCCACGGATGCTCTGGCGAAAGAACTTGCTCGCTCGGGCTTCCAAGTAGGAACCATTCACGGCAACAAGCGGAGCCGCGAACGTATTCGCATACTTGATGATTTCAAAAAAGATAAAATAAATATTTTGATAGCGACCGACGTTGCCGCTAGGGGATTAGACATTCCGGATGTCACTCACGTCATAAACTACGATGTGCCCCAAACCTACGATACCTACGTGCACCGCATAGGCCGAACCGGCCGCTCAGGCAAAGCCGGCACCGCTCTTACCTTTGTGCCGGCATAAAAACTCCATTAAAAAAATCCGCTTCTGGCGGATTTTTTTAGCTGAGATTTTTTATTTCGTTTCTAGCAACCCGGCTTTGAGGAGGGTGGCGTAGGCGCCGCGCTTTTTCATGGTGCGCAGGCCGCGGGCGGAGATTTCCAGATTGACGGATTTATTTAGTTCAGGAATAAAGAGCTTCTTTTTCTGAAGATTTGGATATTTGCGTTTCTTGCCGGTCGGATTGAATTTGGTGGCGCGGGTGCGGTTTGAGTAGCCCCCACCGATAATTGAGCCCTTGTTTGTGATTGCGCAGATTTTTTTCATCCCATTAAAAAATTTAAATAATAAACTTACTACTTTCTACAAGTCCGCTGATTTTCTAACGGGACAGGTAACGAGTTGTATGCTATCATTAAATCTGCGATTATGCAAACGGTAGATATTATCTTTTACATAGCTATACTTATTATGTCCATTGTGATTCACGAAGTCTCTCATGGCTTTATGGCGGAGCATTTTGGGGACAATACCGCCCGGAATGCGGGGCGGCTGACCCTAAACCCCCTGCCACACTTGGATCTTTTCGGTTCCATACTGCTACCGGCGGTCCTGATACTTACGCATGCGGGTTTTCTCTTTGGCTGGGCCAAGCCGGTGCCCTACGATCCCGGCAATTTTAAAAACCGAAGGACCGGAACACTGGCCGTGGCGGCCGCGGGAGTCGCCGCTAACTTTTTCATTGGTATAATTTTTGGCATGGTCCTTCGTTTCGCGCCGGAATTTTTTGAAGTATCTCCAAGTTTTTACTTCATAACCTCCATCATCGTGGTGGTGAACCTAGCTTTGGGCATCTTCAATCTGGTGCCCATTCCGCCGCTCGACGGCTCCAAGATCCTTTTCTCTCTTTTGCCCGATTCCGCTATGGGCGCCATGTACGCCATCGAGCAGTATGCGCTCATTCTTCTGCTTGTCTTCGTAGTTCTTTTCGCTGACATTTTATATCCGGTGCTCGCGTTCCTCTTTCATCTCCTGACCG
>JACPLQ010000014.1:6539-40672 GCA_016186435.1 Candidatus Nomurabacteria bacterium
CTTTAAGGCGGTTTATAGTAAATTGGTGCGTGAGGCCTTACGCTTTAGCTAGTGCCTAGAGCCTAGAGCCTGTATTTAGTTATGCCAACAATAAACCAATTAATAAAGAAAAATAGAGTAAAAATTCACTCTAAACACAAGACTGTAGCTTTGGCGAAGGGTTTTAATGTTCTCAAAAACAGACCTGTATTTTATCCCGCGCCCTTCAAGCGAGGGGTCTGTGTCAAAGTTTCCACGACTACTCCCAAGAAGCCAAACTCGGCCCTAAGAAAAATAGCTCGGGTTCGTCTTACCAACGGCATGGAAGTTACCGCGTATATTCCCGGCGAAGGACACAATTTGCAAGAACACTCCGTGGTCATGCTCCGCGGTGGCCGTGTGAAGGATTTAATCGGAGTGCGATATCACATTGTGCGCGGTGTGCTCGATACGCAGGGCGTAGAGAAGCGCCGACAGGGCAGGTCACTTTATGGTAACAAGAAGCCCAGAGAAGCAAAGAAATAAATTTTTAATTTTTAATTACTAATTTCTAAAAAATGAGAAGAAAAGTAAAAACACGCAATCCGGTAGAACCTGATTTCATATACAACTCGCAAAAACTCGAGAAGTTCATAAACTACATCATGTGGTCCGGCAAGAAAGAGACAGCGCGCAAAGTGATGTACGCCGCCTTTGATGTAATAAAAGAAAAAACCGGGAATCCCAATCCGCTGGAAGTTTTTGATCTTGCGCTCAAGAACGCAGGCCCGATGACCGAAGTCCGCTCCAAGCGTATCGGCGGCGCTAACTATCAGGTGCCTATCGAGGTCCGGCCGGAACGCCGGCTCGCGCTTTCTATGCGCTGGATCCGAGATGCCGCGAGAAATGGCAAGGGTCGCCCGATGCATTTGAAACTAGCCGACGAATTGATTGCCGCTTCCAAAAACGAAGGCGCGGCGGTTAAAAAGAAAGAAGATACTCATCGCATGGCCGAAGCCAACAAGGCCTTTGCGCACTTCGCTTGGTGATTTTTGCGTAGCAAAAATCACCCTGAGCTTGATAAGTAAGTGGCTCGGCAAGAGGAATCCTTGCCGAGCTTGCGCTTTTGTAATTTTTGGAATAGCATTATTTACATGAATGGTATTGCAATCAACAAAATCAGTAACGAAATAAAAGCTCTTGTTTTTGGAGCGGTTTTTGATGTGCTAAATGATCCAGATTATGGCCTCAATTTAAGCGCTCAGGTCAAGAAAAGACTCTCCGCGCCCTTGAAAGGCAAGACAGTTTCACTTACTCAGATTAAGAAAAAGTACCTCTAGATGCCGAATTGGTCAGTAGAGTTTACTTCGGAAGCGGAGAAAGATCTGGCCGGTTTGGATCGGGGTATTCGTTTGAGAATAATTGAGAAACTAGAATGGCTTGAGAAAAATTTTGATGCCACTTTGCCCTCTATTTTGACGGCCGACTTCCGAGACTATTTCAAGCTACGAGTTGGCGACTGGCGAGTTTTCTATCAAGTTGACTGGGGACGTAACTTAATTATCATAAGATATATAGGACATCGGAGCAAATCCTACAAGAAAAGATAATTTTTATTGGAATTATTTTTTATTGGAATTATAAAGACCTATATATGTCAGTAAAACCCTCTTACAAGCTTGTTAAATCTTTAACCAGAAACGATGGTTGGTGTTTTGCCATAGTAAATGGCAAGCTGGCGGAAATCTATTTTAAGAAAAACCACGGAATTTGGGCGCACTGCTATGAAAAAGAATCTTCTTATAAAACGAAACAAGAAAAGAAATGGATAAAAGCAGACACAAGAAAATTCTAGCTTAGCTATAAAAAAGGTCACTATTACGATCTAAATAGAAAATTAAAACAAAAAATTAATGCGCAAACATTATAAAAATAAATAGCTAGCGAGGACTGTCCTAGCTAGTCTAAAAATAAATAGCTAGCGAGGACTGTCCTAGCTAGTCTACAAAGCCTTCGCGCATTTTGCTTGGTAATTTTTTGCACAGCAAAAAATTACCCTGAGCTTGTCGAAGGGTAGGTGTGATCTGCGCCATAGCGTAGATTTTTTTATAATCTACTCAAATTCTGCCATGGCTGGAAATGAGTAGGTTCTTTGGGTGCCTGCGGGGTAGTGAGCTATGCTCTACTGCCCTGTGCATAACTCGTCCTTGCCAAAACTTATCGGGGGGGGGTATTATTTGGGTATTAATATTTAACCAAAAAATTTATGGGATTTGATAACATGCCCGACCTAGAATATGATCCTCTTGGTGTTGCGGATTATAATAAAGAGAGAGATTCCAAAATAGAAAAAATAAAGTCAAAACTAAATCTGTTGCAAAATGGCGAAATGGATGAGATTTTATCTATTATTGCAAAATTTGAAGCACAGTCTAAGTAGATTTTAGATGTTTGCAAAAAAACATCTAATAATGTATATTACAAAAAGCGCATTGGGCGCTTTTTTATTGGTACACCCGCACACTTAATAGTGCGAGGTTATTAAAATAACGCACCTTTGGTGCATCGCACAGTTAAGTGTGCGGGTAAACATGGAACGAGACTATCCACTAGAAAAAGTCAGGAATATTGGAATTATCGCGCATATTGACGCGGGCAAGACGACCACGACCGAGCGCGTGCTTTTTTATACCGGCGTGTCGCACAAAATCGGCGAAGTGCATGAAGGCGACACGGTGACCGACTGGATGGAACAAGAGCGCGAACGCGGCATCACCATTACCTCTGCCGCAGTCACTTGTTTCTGGACTCCCTCCTACGCCAAGGCTACGGAGGGCAAGCCGACCAAAGAATTTAAACACCGTTTCAATATCATTGACACTCCCGGCCACATTGATTTCACTGTGGAGGTGAAGCGGTCGCTTCGCGTGCTGGACGGCGCCGTCGTAGTTTTTGACGGAGTGGCGGGCGTAGAGCCGCAGTCGGAAACCAACTGGCGCTACGCGGATGAAGCTAAGGTGCCGCGCGTATGCTTTATAAATAAACTGGATCGCACCGGCGCATCCTTTGAACATTCTTACGCAACTATTTTAGACCGGCTTACCAAGAAAGCCGTACGCATGCAGATACCTATCGGCCTGGAGGAAAAGCACGAAGGCGTCATTGATCTTCTTCACATGAAAGCCTTTTACTTTGAAGGCGAAATGGGTAATAAGGTCATCGAAAAAGGCTTAGATTCTTTGCCCGAAGAATTAAAAGCCGAGGCGGAAAAATACCATCACGAATTGATAGAAAAAATAGTGGAAACGGACGATGTCATGATGACCGAATATCTGGAAGGCATGATCCCGAACATCGATTCGCTCAAAAAGGCCATGCGCAAAGCGGTGATAGACAATGAAATTTTCCCCGTGTTTGCCGGCAGCGCGCTCAAGAACAAGGGCGTCCAGCTCGTGCTCGATGCGGTGGTAGACTATTTGCCATCGCCCTTGGATATTCCGCCGATAAATGGTATCGATCCCAATACGGACGAGAAGGCCGTACGGCACGCTTCCGATGCGGAGCCATTCTCGGCGCTAGCGTTTAAAGTCGCGACCGATCCTTTTGTGGGCCAGATAATTTTCTTCCGCGTGTACTCCGGAACTCTCGTGGCCGGTAGCTATGTTTATAATCCCAGAACCCGCAACAAAGAGCGCATCGGGCGCATTCTCCGCATGCATGCCAATGACCGTGAAGAAGTCAAGAAAGTTTTTGCCGGCGAGATTGCCGCGGCCGTGGGTCTAAAAGACACCATCACCTCGGACACTATTTGCGATGAAGACAAACCCATAGAACTTGACCGCATAGTTTTCCCGGAGCCGGTCATTTCGCTTCGCATTGAGCCCAAGACCAAAGCGGACCAGGAGAAAATGGGCATGGCGCTCAACCGTCTGGCCCAGGAAGACCCGACTTTTAAAGTTTCCACCGACCAGGAAACCGGTGAGACCATCATCGCGGGTATGGGGGAGCTCCATCTGGAAATAATCGTGGATCGCATGAAGCGAGAATTTTCCGTGGAAGCCAATGTCGGCAAGCCGCAGGTAGCTTATCGTGAGACGATTACTGCCGACTCTTCCGCCGAAGGCAAATACATCAAGCAGAGCGGCGGCCGTGGAAACTACGGACATGTGAAGATTAAGATCAAGCCTATGGCGATGCTCACGAAAGAAGAGCTGGAAGACCTTCCGAAGAATACCAAGCGCGATGAGCATTTTGAATTCGTCAACAACATCAAGGGCGGCGTCATTCCTCAAGAATACATCGCGCCCTGCGAAAAAGGATTTCGGGAAGGATTGGATCGCGGCGTGCTTGCCGGATTTAAAATTGTGAATGTGTCGGTGGATCTCTGGGATGGCAGTTATCACGAAGTGGATTCCAACGAAATGGCTTTCAAAATTGCCGCAAGTATGGCCGTGCAGGATGCCTGCCGGAGCGCCAAGCCGGTGATACTCGAGCCTATGATGAAAGTAGAAGTGGTAACCCCCGAGAAATTTATGGGCGATGTCACTGGGAACCTTTCCAGTAAGCGCGGACTTATTGAGGGCATGGAAGACCGCGGTATGAACAAAGTATTGAAAGCTGTGGTGCCTCTTTCCGAGATGTTCGGCTATATGACCGGTCTCCGCTCCATGACCGAAGGCCGCGCCTCATTCACTATGGAATTCTTCAGATACGACATAGTGCCTCAAAACGTTGCTGAAACTATTATTGCAGCAAGGAAATAAAAAACTGCCCGTTTGGGCAGTTTTTTGCTAGAATGTGTTCATGTTCCACACACCTTTCTATGACCCCGATAAATCTTACGAAGAAAATTTTCAAGAAGGGCCTTTTGGGGCTTTTGCGGACGGTAAGGTTTTTCCCGCCAGAGGCGCCGCGCCTGCCAAATACGGCGGGCAGGGACCAGCCTCTGGCTGGGATTTTTTGGGTTTTAAAGCAAATTCGCCTTTTGGGATTCCAGCAGGACCTTTACTAAACAGCAATTTTTGCAAGGCTGCTTTTGAAAAAGGTTTTGATATTTGCGTTTACAAGACGGTCCGTTCTAGCGCATATCCTTGTCATCCGTTTCCAAATGTTTTAGCGGTAAAAGTTGATGGAGATTTAACATACGAAAAAGCGCAAGGTAAGTTAGTAGCCGATAATAATTATCACGAACCTATTTCTATTACGAATTCTTTCGGTGTGCCTTCTAGAGATTCAAAAGTCTGGCAGGAAGATGTAAAAAAAGCTATTTCTTATGCTCGCGAAGGCCAAGTTTTAATTCTGGGATTTATGGGCACAGTTCGCGAAGGCCAAACAGCAGAAGAATTTATCGCCGATTACGCTTTGGCAGCAAGACAGGCAAAAGAAACCGGAGTAAAAGTTTTAGAGACAAATTTGTCCTGTCCAAACATCGGCAACGAAGGACTTGTCTGTTACAACTTGGATATGACGGAAAAAGTTTGCGAGGCAATACGAAAGGAAATCGGGGATACGCCTTTAATTTTGAAAGTCGGTTATTATAAAGATTACGAAGATGTAAAAAAGCTGGCAGAGATTTGTAAAAAATATGCGCAGGCTATTTCTGCGATCAATACCATTCCCGCAGAAGTTGTGAATAAAGAAGGGAAGCAGGCATTGCCGGGGCCAAATAGGCTAAAGTCTGGCGTTTGCGGAGCTTCCATCAAGTGGGCGGGGCTTGAAATGGCAGAGAAGTTAAAAAAAGCGCGAGAAGAAACAGGGGGTAATTTTAAAATCATTGGCGTCGGCGGGGTAACTACACCTGAAGATTTCTTTGAATACCGAAAAGCCGGTGCGGATTTTGTAATGTCTGCGACAGGCGCAATGTGGAACCCCTACCTTGCACAGGAGATTAAAGAAAAGTTAAAACCTGCCCCGCACTAAATTTTTGATTACATGATATTATGATAAAGTTAATTATTAAAATTTTAGTGCTGGGGTAATAACATGGATGTAATTTCTATTTTAAAAAACGTCGGAGCGATATTGCCAGGGAGCCACTTCGTCGGGGCATCCGGCCGGCACATGGATACTTACATCACCAAAGACGCGCTGTTTCCCCATGTGCTTGAGGTTGAAAAAGTTTGCCGGATGTTCGCGGAAAAAAATAAAGATCTGGATATTGACGTCGTGGCCGCGCCGGCTCTCGGCGGGATTATTTTAGCCCAAGGCACAGCGTATGCTCTGTCCCAAATAAAGGGCAAGGAAATACTTGCAGTCTTTACTGAAAAAACTCCCGACTCGGACCAAATTTTTACCCGAGGCTACGACGGATATGTAAAAGGCAGAAATGTGCTTGTGCTGGAAGACCTGACCACTACCGGCGGTTCCGTGCAAAAAGTTGCCGCAAGCGTAAAAAAAGTCGGAGGCAATGTCGTCGCTGTTTCAGTGATGGTCAACAAAAATCCAAAAGGGGTGAATAGCGATTTATTTGGCGCGCCGTTTAATTCGCTAGGCGAACTAGAAGTTGAAACATATGACGAAAAAGATTGCCCTTTGTGTAAAAATAATATTCCCATAAATATCAAATTTGGCCACGGCAAGAAATTTTTAAAGTCTAAAAATTAGTATTAACATATTTGACGACCGGACAAAAGTGATAATAGACAAATACAACCAAAGAGCCAAGAAAATAAATTCACTACTTTGTGTAGGGCTGGATGCGGATTATGAAAAAATTCCGGAAAAATTTAAGTCATTCGAATTTCCGCAGTACGAGTTTAATAAGTATATTATTGAGTTAACTCATGAGTTCGCCGCCGCGTTTAAAATGAATAGCGCGTTCTATGAAGCGAGGGGAGACAAAGGTTTACGGGAGTTAAAAATGACGATGGATTACCTGATAAAAAATCATCCGGACATTTTTACAATCCTTGATGCCAAGCGGGCGGATATCGGCAATACAAACAATGGTTATGTAAAATCTACTTTTGACTGGCTCGGGTTTGACGCTATCACCCTCAATCCCTATCTGGGGCAAGAAGCTCTCATGCCGTTCCTTGAACGGAAGGATAAATGCTCCATCGTATTATGCCGGACCTCGAATCCGGGCGCTGGGGAATTCCAGGATTTAAAAATACAACACCGGTTGCTCGACTTAGCGAATATTTTTGGTAGTTGGCCAGTTTTTTTAAGTAAGCCACTTTGGCAAGTTGTGGCTGAAAAAGTTTCAAAAGTTTGGAATAAAAATAAAAATTGCATGCTGGTAGTCGGCGCGACTTACCCCGAAGAAATGAAAAAAATAAGAGCAATCACTAGGGAAGTCCCTAGGGATATCTCTAGGGAAATGACATTTCTCGTGCCCGGCATCGGCGCGCAAGGCGGAGATTTGGAAGCCGTGGTAAAAAATGGCCTGAATAGTGAGGGACTGGGCCTCATCATCAATTCCTCTCGCGGCATAATTTTTTCGGACGATCCTAAAGCCGAAGCAAAAAAACTCTGCGAGGAGATTAGACAATGCCGAAAGCCGTAATATAATCACTTTATGGACCAAAAATTCAACCAAGGACCAAGAAGAGAAGGAATTATGCCCTTTTCTCCTAAAAACCAGGCAATACAGGATAAAAAAACTGAGCTTTTTAATCTGCTCCCCCAGGAAAAAATACGTGAACTTATAAAAGAGATTAATGACCGTGCTGTATATTTACAGGACAAGTATCCTGACCACCGAAAACGGGAAGTATTTCACATTATTTCCGGTAGTGGCTTCCGCTACGACCAGCCCCCCGATCTGTCCCAAGATGATTTTCCAGGCGATGATTCCGTTGAGCTGTTCGTTGATAGCTTGGCGGCCAAATACGCTGTTTGACAAGGTTTTTTTAAAATCCTATTTTGATTGCAACTTCGCGATCTTTTTTAATTTTACTAACCCTCGGTCTTCAAGCTGCCTCACTCTTTCACGTGATAAATTAATCTCATTGCCAACTTCCCTTAGTGTTTTTCCCTCCAGCCACCTTTTCCTAATAATTTCAGCTAGACGTTTGTCTTTTTTCTCGAACTCTGTAAGTATTTGTTCCAGTCTGTTTTCATGTTTTAGCTCTTCGATCGGGTTTATAAATTCTTGGCGAGGCATACTTTTCTCTTTTTCCTTTTCTGACATTTCCTCCAGCGATACCAATATTTCCGGGGGTATTCTTTTTTTTCTGTGATTTTTAGTGTAAAAAGACGCAATGGCGTGATCTAAGTGAATATTTAAATATTTTTGTATTTCATGTTCTTTTCTATTAAAATCAAGCGGGTTCTGTTGAATCAAAAGCTTCTGGTAAACATGTGCCAAAATTTCTTCCGCATCCCTCTCGGGGTTAGAATAGCCACTCTTTTTTAACTTGTAAATACACCAGCGCGTTAAGTCTTTGTGGTATTTTTTGAAAATTTCTTCCACAGCCTTGGCTCTTTCCGAATCTTCTCCTGTTTCCTTTGGCTTATTTTTACTTGGCATTTCTATGTTCATATATAGAGTTTACTCTCTTCTCTATATTTGACAAGGATTTACAATCTGCTATTATCTAAATAACTGCACTTTCTGCAGTTTTTCTATATGTCCCGTCTGACGGGACGGCTGCGGGAGCGGTTTGGCATTATTAGTAATTTTCCGCCAAAGGCGGATCAGCCTCTGGCTGAAATAATAAAAAATATATGGCAGAAGAATTTAAGAGAGACAAGCCGCACATTAACGTCGGCACCATCGGCCACGTCGACCATGGCAAAACAACCCTGACCGCGGCGATCCTCCATGTTTTGAACATGGCGGGCAAGCAGGTCCGCCTGC
This sequence comes from Candidatus Nomurabacteria bacterium, assembly GCA_016186435.1. Taxonomy (GTDB): domain Bacteria; phylum Patescibacteriota; class Minisyncoccia; order Phycocordibacterales; family UBA9973; genus UBA9973. The sequence goes on from JACPLQ010000014.1 coordinate 15,301, forward strand.
GCGGAGTCGACCAGATCGACAACGCGCCGGAAGAAAAGGCGAGAGGCATTACCATTAACATATCCCACAACGAATATGCCACCGATGCCCGCCACTACGCGCACATCGATGCTCCGGGACACGCCGACTATATCAAGAACATGATTACCGGTGCCGCCCAGATGGACGGCGCGATCTTGGTCGTGTCTGCACCCGATGGCCCGATGCCGCAGACGCGCGAACATATCCTGCTGGCGCGGCAGGTAGGGGTACCAGCCATGGTTGTGCTCAACAAGTGCGACATGGTTGACGACAAAGACATGATTGACCTCGTGGAAGAAGAAATACGCGAGCTTTTGACCAAGCAGGGATTTGACGGCGCCAACGTTCCGGTTATTCGCGGCTCCGCCCTCAAAGCTCTTGAAGCAAAATCTGTTGACGACGAATGGGCCAAGAAAATTTTAGAATTGGTGAACGCGCTGGACACATATATTCCGATTCCGGAACGGGATACCACTAAGCCTTTCCTCATGCCCGTGGAAGACATCTTTTCCATCGAAGGCCGCGGCACGGTGGTTACCGGCAAGATTGAAAGAGGAGTGGTCAAAGTCGGCGAAGACGTGGAAGTAGTTGGAATCAAGCCTACTCAAAAAACGACTGTGACTGGAATTGAAATGTTCAACAAAAACCTGCAAGAAGGCATGGCGGGCGACAATGCCGGTGTCTTGCTCCGCGGTCTCAAGAAAGAAGACATTACCCGCGGACAGGTCCTGGCCAAGCCCGGGACAGTTACTCCACATGACAACTTCACGGCTGAAATTTATGTTTTGAAGAAAGAGGAAGGCGGACGCCACACTCCGTTCTTCAAGGGTTACAAACCTCAGTTCTACATCCGCACCACGGATGTGACCGGAGATGTTGCTCTTGCGGAAGGCACGGAAATGGTTATGCCCGGCGACACAGTGAAAATTACAGTCAAGCTCGTTACTCCGGTGGCGCTCGAGGAAGCCCAGAGATTCGCTATCCGCGAAGGAGGCAAGACAGTGGGAGCAGGGGTGGTTACAAAGATATTAGGATAATTATAAATTACGAATAAAAATTTGAAATTCGTAATTGTCAGTTGGTAATTGAGTACTATGACAACAGCACAGACAAAAACAAAAAGAGTCCCGACCAAAGTCGGGATCTCGACAAAGAAAAAGGTCGGGACCAAGGCTAAAGCTGTCAAGGCAGAAAAAGCAGAGGGGAAAGTGGTTCTTCGCATCCGAGTTCGCGCTTACGAGAGCAAAATCTTGGACGCTTCTGTTAAACAGATCATTGATACCGCAACGAGATACGATGCGAGTATCGTAGGTCCTGTGCCGCTGCCGACCGAAATAAAAAAATATACCGTCAATCGCTCTTCTTTTGTTTACAAAAACGCAAGAGAACAGTTTGAAATAAGAGTGCACAAAAGATTGATTGATATTATAAATCCGAACACAAAGACCGTCGAGGCCCTTACTAATTTATCTCTGCCTTCCGGAGTTGATATTGACGTCAAGATGATGTAGTTACAAGGACAGTCCTTAAGAGAGTTTCCCCAAGGACTGTCCTTAAAATTCAATGAAATTCATATTAGGAACAAAAGAAAATATGGCGGAGTATTTTTCCGAAGACGGAGCAGTCGTTCCGGTAACGATAGTTTCTGCGCCTCCAGTCACAATAAAACGCATATTCACCCAAGAAAAAGATGGCTATGATTCAGTGCAAGTGAAATTTGGAAAAGAAAAAAAAGAAAAACTAAAAGAATTCAGACTTAAACCTGCGGACAAAGTGGATATGAAAGAAGGAGACGCAATTGATGTTTCCAGCTTTGCCCCTGGCGACAAGATAACAGTCTCAAGTGTCTCCAAAGGTAAAGGTTTTCAGGGTGTGGTCAAAAGGCACGGCTTTGCCGGAGGTCCCCGTACGCACGGACAGAAGCATTCAGAGCGCGAACCTGGATCTATCGGAGGGGGCTTGCGTACGCATGTGCCGAAAGGAATGAGAATGGCAGGAAGAATGGGTTCTGATAGAATCACCCAGAAGAATCTACAAGTAGTTCTTGTAGATAAAGAAAATAATTTGATGCTTGTAAAGGGCGCAGTAGCCGGCAGGCGCGGAACTTTGGTAGAGGTAGTGGCCAGATAGAGGCTAAACCTCTATCTAGAAAAGAAAATTATGGAAGCAAAAATTTCAGCAAAAATATATAGTCAAAAAGGAGCCGAAGCAGGAAGCATAGATCTTCCGGCAAAGGTTTTTGCTGTCAAGTGGCGCTCTGATCTCGTGCATCAAGTGGTAGAAGGCATGCGTTCAAACAAGCGCGCGGGTACTGCTGACACCAAAGGACGCGGAGAAGTTCGCGGCGGAGGACGAAAGCCCTGGAAGCAAAAGGGCACAGGACGGGCTCGACATGGATCTACACGAAGCCCGATCTGGGTAGGCGGAGGCGTTACGCACGGACCGCTTGCGGAGAAGAATTATAAGAGAAAAATCACCAAGAAAATGCGCGCCCAGGCTCTTTTTTCCGTGCTTTCTAAAAAACTAAAAGACAATGAAATCCTTTTTGTTAATAGCCTCGCCCCAGCTGATATAAAGACAAAGAAAGCCGCAGAAGTTATGGAAAATTTAGCAAAAGCTGGAAATTTCAAGAATATAAAAACTAAAAATCCTAAAATTCTTATGGCTTTAAGCGATCGCAGTGAAAAAACAGAAAAGAGCTTCAGAAATATTTCAACACTAGAAATCGTTTTTGTTAAAAACTTAAACCCACTGGATGTGCTGAATCACAAATATCTTTTAATTGAAAATCCTGAAGAAGCAGTTAAATTTTTAGAATCAAGAATATAAAATATTTTATGAATACGCAAATTATCAAAAATCCAAGAATAACTGAAAAAGCATCTAATTCTCTAGAACAAAATGTCTACACTTTTGATATTTCGCAATCTGCCAACAAGACTGAGATGAAGAAAGCAATTTTTGCTCTTTATAAGGTAAAGCCTCTCAAAGTAAATGTTCTAAGAGTGCCTAAAAAGACGATTATGAAGAACAGAAGCAAAGAAGGCGTAAGAGGCGGAGGCAGAAAAGCGCTGGTATATTTGAAAAAGGGAGACAAAATAGAATTTATTTAATACGAAAATTATGCGAAAGCTACAAAAACCAACAAAAATTTTTGCAGACTTTCGTAAATTTTCGAATAATTTTAGTATAATATGAAAACATACAAACCGACATCAAAATCCAGAAGACAAATGACCAATGTAAACTACAGGGATTTTTTGACAAGGTCTAGTCCTACCAAGTCTCTGACTTACGGATTCAGGCGCGCGGTCGGCAGGAACAGCGCCGGACGCATCACTATGCGCCACAAGGGTTCCGGCCACAAGCGCTTATATAGAGACGTGGATTTTTTATATAATAAAAAAGATATTCCGGCGAAAATAAAAACTATTGAGTATGATCCGAACCGAAGCGCCTTCATTGGCCTCGCGGTTTACAAAGACGGAGAAAAGAGGTATGTGGTTATTCCAAAATCTGTAAAAGCGGGAGACACTTTTATTGTATCCGCTAAAGCATCTCTTTCAGCAGGGAATAGGCTTCCTCTTAAAAACATTCCAGTAGGAACATTTGTTTACAACATTGAAATAAAACCCATGGGCGGAGCCAAGATCGGCCGTTCAGCAGGAATTTTTGCGCAAGTTGTAGCCAACGCAGACGGGTATACAAACTTGAAAATGCCTTCTTCAGAGGTAAGGAAAATAAATGAAGAATGCTGGGCGTCTGTCGGAACTGTTTCTAACGAAGAACATCATCTGGAAAATTACGGAAAGGCAGGGCGATCACGCTGGAAAGGAATTCGTCCTACAGTTCGCGGTACAGCCATGAACCCCGTAGATCATCCGTACGGCGGCGGCGAGGGCCGGCAGGGCCGCGGCACCAAGAGGCCGAAAACCATGTGGGGCAAGGTGACCGGCGGACGCAAGACAAGACATCCGAAAAAATATTCCAATGTGTTTATGGTTTCCCGCAGAAAGACCGGAAAGAATAAATAACCTCACCCCGTATGCTTCGCATCCACCCCTCTCCATAATTTAAATTATGGAGAGGGGCTGGGGAGAGGTTTCCCCCTGACAAGGGGGTTAGGGGGTTGTATTTCTTTTCCACATGAGCTATTGCATTATATTTGATTTATTGCTTAGAATATAAGTGAAAGGAGGTGATAAAATGTCAAAGGCAAAGGAATCCCGGCGTCGCGAGCGACGCGACGCCAAGCTCGAACTCCGCAAGGAGCTCAAAGGCTGATTTTTTTGCGGGAAAAAAAATTTGCGGGGAGCGTGCCCCGCGGAAAGGAGGAAGGCGATGACCAAGAAGAGCGCTCCGCCGGCGAAACCGCCGGCCCGACCTCTCCCCGTTCTGGTCGTCCGGTCAGCCCCCTGGGGCTGGCCGCACCGCGTCATATTGGCGCGGATGGTCTCCCGTTCCCTCCCCTCCCGGTAACCCGCCGGGAAGGACGACCCGGGGACGCCACAGTCCTCTAGTCCTTCCCATCGATCGGCCGTTTAGCTCCCAGCTGAACGGCCATCACTCTTTTTACCTATTTTTATTGACATTTTTCTTGAATTTGTTAGTATCATTCAAGGCTCAAATGAGAGCCGTTTTATTTGTTTAACGAAAAAATATTGACCAGAAGCATTAAAAAAGGACTTTATGTCAACGAACGCCTGCTAAAAAAGATAGCCGGCAAAAATCCGCTCCAAACCCCTATGATCAAGGTCTGGCAGAGGGCTTCGGTCATCTCGCCGGAAATGCTAGGATTTACTTTCGGCGTTTATAACGGCAAGAGCCATTTGGAGGTTCTGATTACTGAAGACATGGTGGGGCACAGGCTTGGTGAATTTTCCCCGACAAAGAAATTCATCAAGCACGGAGGAAAGATGCAGAAAGAGCTTGAAATGAAAAAGAAGGAAGCAGAAATAGCGGCTGCTAAGGGAGCAACTGCAGCAGCAGACGACGCAAAGAAAAAAAGTTAAAGGATATGAATCCCGAACGAAATCGCGGACGCATAAAATAAACAAAATTATGAAAAGTATAAAAAATATTATTAATAACAAAACAAAGGGTATCGCGTAAGCGTACGCGCCCTATTTCGTACGGGATGAAAGCTTTTTTAAAAAATTACAGACAATCACCCAGAAAAGTCCGCCTCGTAGCGGGACTTTTAAAAGGCAAGAATGTAAGCGATGCAGTGGCTGAATTGGATTTCTTAGCCAAGCGCGCAGGAGTTCCGATCAAGAAACTTCTGCTTTCAGCAGTGGCCAATGCGAAACAACAGGGAGTAGAAATGGAAAATTTATTTATAAAAGAATTGCGGGTAGACAAGGGAATAGTGATGAAAAGGATGATGCCGGCGGCCATGGGAAGCGGACACAGGATAAACAAGCGCACCAGCCACATTAAGCTCGTTCTTGGGGAACGAGCAATGACCAATGACAAATTACCAATTATCAAAACAAAAAAGAAAGTTCGTCATTAGTCATTGGAAATTTATCATTTAATAATTTATGTCAAAAATAGTTCATCCATATGCGCATAGATTGATAATACTAAGAGACTGGAAGTCGCGCTGGTTTGCTGATCCGAAAAAATATGTCGCCTATTTGAAGGGGGATGTTTTGATACGGCAATGGCTGGAAAAGAAATTGCGCGGAATGTATGTATCTACTATTGAGATAGAAAGAAGCCGAAAAGCTACTCGTTTTATAATAAAAACTTCTCGTCCGGGGCTTATCATCGGCAGGTCCGGTGAAGGCGCGACAAAACTTAAGGAAGAAATTTTGAAAAAGATGGATCATCTGAAACTTCCAAGACCGGAAGATTTCAAACTGGAAATAATGGAAATTTCAAATCCGGAAGCTGATGCCGCTATTGTTGCCTATATGATTGCCGAAGGACTAGAAAAGAGAATGCCTTATCGCCGAGTTATAAAGCAGATAATTGAAAAAGTGATACAGGCGCACGGAGTGGAAGGAGCAAGAATAGTATTGGGAGGCCGCTTGGGGGGAGCAGAAATTGCCCGTACGGAGGAGCTTAAGAGGGGTTCCGTCCCGCTCCAGAGCTTCCGCGCGGATATAGATTTTAAGCGGGAACGCGCGATTCTGTCTTACGGAACCATTGGCATCAAGGTTTGGATATATCGCGGTAAAATTTTCGCGGATAAAAAGCCTGCCAAGACCGCTTATTCCACTTCTCCTAAAGGCGAAAAAGAAAGCAATTTAAAAACAGATTAGTAGTTCGGCAGGCTTACCATAAAATATATGTTAATACCCAAAAAAGTAAAATTTAGAAAATGGCAGACCGGACGCAGTCTTAAAAAGACTACCAAGGCTCGCGACACCCGCGGCATAAAGCTTGCTTTCGGTTCTTACGGACTAAAATCCGAATCTCAAGCCCGCATAAAATCTACCCATATAGAATCCGCCCGAAAAGTTATTTCCCGCACACTCACGAAGACAGGCAAATACTGGGTGCGGATTTTCCCGGACAGGCCTTTTACCGCGAAAGCCGCGGAAGTGGGCATGGGAAAGGGAAAAGGAGATCCGCAGGGATATTGTTTTGATGTTTTACCCGGCCGTATTATTTTTGAAGTTGACGGCGCGGAAGAAAAAGTTGCCCACGAAGCGCTTCGAAAAGCCGGCAGCAAGCTTCCGGTGAAGACGAGAATAATCAGCCGAGCGCATAATCAGTAAAAATAATAAAATGGCAAAAGCAAGTAAAAAATTAAAAGAAGATTTAAAAGGAATAAAGAGGGGCGAGCTAGAAAAGAAACTCACTGCTTTAAAAGAAGAAGTTCGCGTTACTCATTTTAAAGCTGAAGGCTCACGTTCAAAGAATGTAAAAGAGCTTGCGGGCTTAAAAAAAGAAATCGCTCGAGTTTTAACTCATATGAAGCAAGCAAAATAATTTTATGACAACAAAAAAAATACAAGAGAATACAGAAAAGAAAAGCCTGCCTGCCGGTAGGCAGGGTAATATTTTAAAAGGCGTAGTTACTTCTGATAAGATGGATAAGACTGTTGTCGTTTCAGTGTCTAGATTTATCAAGCATTCGCTCTATGGAAAGTTTTACAAAGTGAGCAAAAAATACAAGGCGCACGACGAAGCAAACAAGTTTAAAACAGGAGACCATGTGGAAATAATTGAAACTAAGCCTATTTCCAAAGATAAGAGATTTCGGGTCGTCTTGAGACCCGACCCTGTTAAATCGCCCTAAGGGCGCCGCGAAGCGGATTTAACAGGGTGATTATTTTATAATCGCTTCGCTCAATAAAATTAATCATGATACAAAACGAAACATTAGTAAAAATAACAGACAACGCCGGAGGCACCGTAGGAAAGGTGTTCAAGATTTTAGGCTCCTCCAAAAAGAGATATGCGACTTTGGGAGAGATAGTTATCATCTCTGTTAAAGTAGCCAGTCCCAGAAAAATGGTAAAGAAGAAAGATGTGCATCAGGCTGTCGTCGTGCGCACGCGCGGAGCTTACAGACGAAAGGATGGTTCATATATTCGTTTTGACGATAACGCGGTAGTAATTTTAGAAAAAGGAAAGAAAGATCCAAAAGCTGGACGCGTATTCGGTCCGATCCCGAGGGAATTGGCAGAAAAAGGATTCCAGAAGATAATATCTTTAGCGCAGGAAGTCATATAATACGAAAATTATGCGAAAGCTACAAAAAACAACAAAAATTTTTCGCAGATTTTCGTAAATTTTCGAATAATTTTAGTATAATAACATGAAAATCAAAACAGGAGACAATATAATAATAATTACCGGCAAAGACAAGGGCAAAAAAGGCAAAGTCGTCCGTGCCATGCCGAAAGAAAATAAAGTCGTAGTGGAAGGCTTGAACATGATGAAGAAGCACCAGCGCCCCAGGAAGTCCGGAGAAAAAGGCACCATGATAAATATGGCGATGCCTATTCACGTTTCCAATGTCACAAAGCCGGTTAAATAAAAAAATGAAGCACTTAACTGTAAAAGAAAAAGAAGCCGGAGCGTATGAAAAAATGAAGGAAGTTTTTCATTACAAGAATCCTATGGCAGCCCCGAGAATTATGAAAGTAGTGATAAATACCGGCACCGGCACCGCCATGAAGAAAGACAAGAACAAAAACGAGGTCATCACCTTGCGCTTGGCAAAAATTACCGGCCAAAAACCATCGCTCCGGGGCGCCAAGCAGTCAATTTCCTCTTTCAAGGTTCGCCAGGGCGACCCGATCGGGGCCATGGTAACCCTCCGCGGCAAAAGAATGTACGCCTTTTTGGAGAAGCTCATAAACGTTGCTTTGCCGCGCACCAAAGACTTTCGCGGCATCAAGAGGGATGCGGTAGACAGCGTCGGCAACCTGACCATCGGCATCAAAGAGCACACCATCTTTCCGGAAACTGCGGACGAGGATATCAAGGATATTTTCGGCATGTCGGTTACCCTGATTTCCACGGCCAGAAATAAAAAAGAGGGCCTAGCATTTTTTGAAAATCTCGGCGTGCCGTTCAAGAAAGAATAAAATAATTACTGAGTTAACTCATAAATTTGCTTAATTTATTTGTGGGTTTATAATATAAATATGGCAAAAGATTGGTCAAAAATATACAAGAAATATAAAGGTCTGTGGGTCGCTATGTTAGACGACGAACAGACTGTAGTTGGTAGTGGTAAAACTCTCAAAGAAGCCCTCTCAAAGGCGCACAAAAAAGGATATGCTGATCCTATCATGAACCGTATGCCGGATAATCTTTCTCCCTACGTTGGTTTTTTATGAAATTCAACTATAAACGCTATGGTCCTAATGTAATTAGGCCAGTTATAGAAGTAAAGATAAAATCAAATTCTCACACAATTAAATATCATGTTCTTGTGGATTCTGGCGCAGACATGAGTTTATTCCATTCAGAAGTTGCAGAAGCCCTCGGTATTGATTTAAGTAAATGTAAAAAAGGGCTTATTACCGGAGTCGGTGGAAAATCTTCCGAATATTTTTTGCATAAAGTTTCTGTGGAAGTGGGTGGCTGGGACCATGACATGGAGATTGGTTTTCTTCCTACTATCGCTGGTCGCTCTGCTCCGTATGGAATCGTGGGACAAAAAGGATTTTTTGAAAATTTTATTGTTAAATTTGATTTACAAAAAGAGGAAATAGAATTAAAAGCAAGACATTAATTACTGAGTTAGCTCATGAGTTATGGCAAGACCTACAAATTCAACTAGAAAAATAACGCGAGTCGGTAGAGCAAAATCTTTTTCAATAGTGATTCCGGCTGAAATTATGCGCTCGCTCGGCTGGCGGGAAAAACAGCGAGTCGTCGTTAAACGTGTCGCCCGCGGTGTTTCCATTATTGACGCGAAGACTAAAAAGAGGAAATAATTCTTCCACCTCCCTCCGCTAGGCAAGACCTAGCGGAGTACTCCTCAAGAGGAGAATGAACTCCGAAAGGCCTGCCTGTCCGGCAGTCAGGGGATTTTTGTTTCAATTTAAAAGGTGTTATAATTTATATATGAGTGACGAAATGCTGGATTTGAGCAAAAATGCGGAAATAGATAAAGCACTGAAAGAATTTGAAGCCAAGAATATGGAAGAAGCGGCGCAAAATGCGCCCATAGTCTCCAAGAACAGTGAGCGTCTCGGGCTGGTCGGCTGGGCCATGAAGCACTCCGGCGGGTTGATAAAAGACGAAAGGCAAATGGAATACATTCTTTTGGGGTTTGTTGTAGCGGCGATTGCCGTCTCACTGTTTTTAGTTTTTGGAGGAAAAAGTGAAAATATACCGCCACAAATAATGATAGATACAGTACCCCCTAATATATGAAAAACACAAAAACCATTAAGGGGTTTACTTTAATTGAATTGCTTGTAGTAGTTGCAATCATAGGACTACTATCTTCTATTGTTATGGCTTCACTGAACACGGCAAGAGCAAAAGCTAGAGACGCCCAAAGAATTTCTAGTATCAAACAAGTTCAAACAGCCCTAGAGTTGTATTATGATACTAAAGGGTTTTACCCCGCTAGCCCTGATAGTCCATTCCCTGGTGGAGTAGTAACTGCTGCCTTGACTCCAAATTATATAAGTCAGATGCCAAAGGATCCTACGAATGTCGAACCGTACGTATATCGTTATTACAACAACAATAATTCAAGTTTTTACGCCATAAGAATAAATTACGAAATTAGAACCCCGGATTGCTATGTGTGCGGAGGGCCATCTGCGACATGCGCTTCAGGAAATAATAGTTGGTGGAGTTTACCTATGTGCGCATATTAGAAATAAGGTATAATTGATAAGACGGAAGATGAATGAGAATACAGATATAAGTAAAGATGCGGAAATAAATCAGGCCCTGCAAGAATTTGAAGCCAAGAACACGGAGGAAGCGGCGCAGAATGCGCCCGTAGTTTCCAAAAACTATGAGCGTCTCGGGCTGGTAGGCTGGGTAGTGAAGCACTCTGGAGGAGTAATTAAGGATGAGGCAATAGCAGAATACGCGCTTTTAGCATTTGCCGCGGTGGCTACGGTTATTTCTCTGTTTTTATTTTTTGGCGGCAATGGTCAACAATTCAAAAAAGGTATGGAGGTAGAAATTGGGCCAGAATTAAACCAGGTTTCCCGCTGATGCGGCTTATTCAAAATTTATGCTCAAGTATAAAATGCATAAAACAGGAGGATTTACTTTGATTGAACTTTTGGTCGTGGTATCCATTATTGGCCTTTTGGCGAGCGTGGTCATGACTTCCTTGAATAGCGCCCGGGCGAAAGCCAGGGATGCAAGGCGCCGAGCTGATACTACGCAAGTTAGAACCGCGCTTGAATTATATTATGCAAAATGTGGCACTTACATTGTCAAACAAAATTGTACCGGGACAGCATATGGCTCTAATGGTACAGGATGGTTTAATTACTCTTATCCTGGGTCTGCGGGTTCGGTTGCGCAAGGATTGAAAGATGCTGGGGTTATCGGTGGAGTTACTATAGATCCTTCCGGACAAATAACATCAAACGGCACTACCCGCTCGGGCTATATGGTCTATGCAAATGCAAGCCACTATACTTTTTGGATAAATTTGGAAAATCCTACGGCTGCAGATATTGCCACGCAAAATTCCTGTTATTTTAGCCAATATGATAATTATCGAGCGACATTTTCTGTGGCTGCCCGAATGAATTATTGTGTTGGGCAGTAGTAGCACAGTAAAGTAAGCTGTTATATTTCACTAGCAAGGACTGTCCTAGCTAGTTTGTCCTGGCTAGTTTTTTTAATTACTGAGTTAACTCAGGAGTTATTGTTCCTGCGTTATATTTGACTAAAAAGCAATTATTTGCTAGGATGCTTGTAAGGGATAGGGCTTTGATTAATCCGCTTTTCTCTTTTAGATTCAATCTTTTCGCCCCTATTAAGGGGAGACTAGAGGGGTTTAAAGAAAAAAAGTGAGATATTAACAGAGCAGTCCCGCAAATTACTTATGGCCAAAACATCCGTCAAAGCGCGAGCGGCAAAAAAGCCGAAATTTTCCACTAGGGCGAAAAACCGGTGTTTTAAGTGCGGGCGAGGCAACGCTTTCATGCGGGACTTCGGCATTTGCCGCATTTGCTTCAGAGAATTGGCGAATGAAGGCATGCTGCCGGGAGTCCGGAAATCAAGTTGGTAATACGAAAAACATGCAAACGCTACAAAAAACTACAAAAAATTTCGCAGACTTTCGTAAGTTTTCGAATAATTTTCGTATAATATAATGGATTCAATTTCAAACATGATTATAATAATGAAGAATGCCCAGCTCGCAGGCCTTGAGACCGCGACCGTTCCTTATTCCAAACTGAAGGACGCCATCGGAACGTGTCTCAAAAAAGAGGGCTATATTTCCGAGGTAGCCAAAAAAGTAAAGAAGGGCCATCCAGTGCTCGAGATCCGGCTCATATACACTGACAAAAAACCCAGGATCACGGAAGTTGAGAGAATATCCAAACAGTCCCGCCGGGTTTATTTTAAAATGAAGGATATTCACACGATTCGTAACGGGTCGGGATTATTGGTGCTTTCCACACCCAAAGGAATTTTATCAGGAAAAGAGGCGCGCAAAGAGCAGGTCGGAGGTGAAGCCTTATTTAAAATTTGGTGAATAATTATGAGTAGAATCGGCAAACAAGAAATTTTAATACCGGCAGGCGTCAAAATCTCACAGCAAGCTAGTGCTGGCGGCAATACTTTGACCGTGGCCGGCCCGAAAGGGAACCTATCCAAGATCTTCCGCGACGACATCACCATCTCCGTGGGCGACAAGGGCATAAAACTCGACATCAAGCGCAACGATAAATTTTCCAAGTCTCTTTGGGGCACTTATGCTTCCCACATAAAAAATATGATAGCAGGCGTCGCGATTCCATATCAAAAGAAATTGATATTGGAAGGAGTTGGATTCAAGTCGGAAGTCAAACCCGCCCGCGCAGGCGGGGGGAAAGAACTTCATTTCGCGCTTGGATTTTCTCATCCGGTCATAATTCCAATCCCGGATACAATCATAGCGACAGCAGAAAAAAATAATATAACAATCACCGGTGTAGACAAAGAATTAGTAGGAAGCTTTACGGCGATGGTGCGAGCTCTTAAAAAGCCGGAACCATATAAGGGCAAGGGCATGCGCTACGAGAATGAGGTTATCAGGAGAAAACAAGGAAAGAAGACTGTATAAAAGTTTCGGGTGTTGGACACCCGAAAGATAATAAAAATATGCAAAACAAAAATGACAAAAGAACAAGACTGAAGAAAAAAATAAGGGTAAAAATTTCCGGTACTGAAGCGCGTCCGCGCCTGACTGTTTTCCGTTCAAATAAATTTATATATGCGCAGGTTATTAACGACGCTATAGGTAAGACCTTGGCGCAAGCGAGCGACCTGCCTCGACTAGGCAAGGCGGGCGTAAAGCTTACAAAAGGCTCAAAGACAGAACGAGCAAAAGAAGTAGGCCGTATGATTGCTGAAGCTTGCGTAAAGATGAAAATCAAAAAAGTAGTTTTTGATCGCAACGCATTTAAATATACTGGACGAATAAAATTAGTAGCGGACGCTGCAAGAAGCAATGGTCTTGAGTTTTAAGGATTAAATTTTAATTATATGGATAAACCAAAACCAAAAGAAAATACAGGAACAGAAATAAGAGAAAAAAGAAATTCCGGAAGACGAGGCTCTTCTTTCAACAGAGTGAAGCCGGAATTTGACCAGAAGATCTTGGATATCAGGCGCGTGACTCGTGTCGTCGCCGGAGGGCGCAGATTTTCTTTCTCTGTGGCTCTTGTTGCCGGAGATAAGAAAGGGAGCGTGGGTCTGGGTCTTGGAAAAGCGGGAGACACGGCGCTTGCGATCAATAAAGCTCTTCGGAACGCAAAGAAAAACATGGTCAAGCTAAACCTTACGAAAACTATGTCTATTCCCCACGAGCTTTCCGCTAAATTTTCCAGTTCATCCGTGAAGCTAATACCCAACAAGGGGCGAGGACTCGTGGCGGGTTCTGTTATTCGGGACATAATAAAACTTTCCGGCATGAAAGATATCACCGGAAAGATTTTATCTAACAGCAAGAACAAGCTCAACAACGCAAAGGCAGTCATGGGCGCGCTTTCTCAAATTTCTTCAAGATATACAAAATCCACTCCCGAAACTGTTGTTGTAGCCAATAAAGAAGTTGTAGCGGGAGAAGAAGTTACTAAACACTAGAAGCTACAACCTAATACCTAATCATATGCAAATACATAATTTAAAAAGAAAACATAAGAATAAAGGACACAGGCTGGTAGGGCGCGGCGGCAAGCATGCAAAAACATCCGGCCGAGGAGGCAAAGGACAGACAGCCCGAGCGGGAAATAAGCGACGTCCCGAGCTTCGTGATATCATTAAGAAGCTTCCAAAGAATAGAGGCTACCAGTTTAAGTCCATACAGAAAGTTTTGATGGTAGAAAAAAGCAAGCTCGTTTCCCAAAAAGACGGCAAGAGGGAAAAGTTTTCTGAGATCAGAAAAAGATTAGGTTTGAAGGGCAAAAAGATCAGAATTAAGTAACATGAACAATTTCCTGAATAAACTAAAATTAATATGGACAGACACAAGTCTGCGAAGGCGAGTTGTTTTCGTGCTTTTTGCTTTGGTGATTTTCAGATTGCTTGCGGCTATTCCGATACCGGGAATTGATACGCTTGCGCTCAGCAGGTTTCTCTCAAACAACCAATTTTTTGGAATTTTAAATATATTTTCCGGAGGAGGACTAACAAATCTTTCAATTATCATGCTCGGCGTTGGCCCCTATATTACCGGCTCTATTATCATGCAGCTTCTGACTATTATGGTTCCCGCGCTTAAAAGAATTTACCATGAAGAAGGTGAGGCCGGACGAAAAAGATTTGCGCAATACTCGCGACTCTTGACCGTACCGCTTGCCGCCATCCAAGGATTCAGCCTTTTGTTTATCTTAGAACAGCAAAGCATTTTAGTAAACTTAACCGCGTTTGACAGAATCATTAACCTATTTATAATCATTGCGGGCTCGGTGCTCTTGATGTGGATAGGGGAGCTTGTGTCTGAATTTGGGATAGGAAATGGAGTATCTTTAATTATATTCGCTGGTATAGTTTCCCAGCTTCCGTCAACAATAGGTACTTTTATTTTTACCTATATTTATCCTACATTTGATTCCAGTATCTTGCCTACGTTGATTGGATTTCTCATAGCGGGCGTGCTCATTATAGCTGCCATTGTTCTTGTCACTGAAGCTGAGCGGCCTATACCCGTGACCTATGCCAAAAGGGTCCGAGGCGCCAAAATGTACGGCGGCGGTTCCACTTATCTGCCGCTCCGAGTCAATCAGGCCGGCGTCATCCCCATCATCTTCGCTCTGTCCATCCTGCTTTTCCCGCAGATGATAGGGACTTTTCTGGCGCGTTTCTCCAATCCTATCATCGTAAAAATTTCCGGCGTGCTGTCGGCCTTTTCCCCGACCTCCGCGCTTTACGCTGTTCTTTATTTCATATTCGTCTTCTTGTTCACATATTTCTACACTGCGGTCACCTTTGACCCGGAAGCCCTGTCCCAAAACCTCCAGAAAAACGGGGCTTTCATTCCGGGCATTCGGCCGGGTCCTTCCACTTCGGAATATATTTCCAAAGTGCTGACTCGCATCACTCTTTTGGGTGCCGTGTTCTTGGGTTTCATAGCGGTTCTGCCGCTCATCATGCAACGGGTGACCGGCATCGCAACACTGGCCATCGGCGGCACCTCTGTGCTCATCGTCGTCTCTGTGGTTCTAGACCTTATGAAAAAAGTGGACGCTCAAATCTCCATGCGGGAATACTAATGTTTACTGGATTCACTGCCGTCAAGATAGTAAACACTACTGCCTCACTCCGGGTTTGTGGATAACTTTCTTGCAAAATATTGATATTTACGTATGATAAGTATATATTATAAATATAATAAAAACGCTAGAAAAAATGAAACCTGTAACATTCACAAATAATATGTCCTATGATCTCATGCAATGGATAGAAAAGTATTCTGCCCGCGAGAAGCTGACTCGCAGGGCTGTCATAGAAGCAGCTCTTATGGAATTTCGCAAATCAGTTCGCCGAAAGGAATTTGCCGACTCGTTTAAAAAGGCATCTCTAGATAGAGATGTGAAGGGTATGGCAGAGGATGGCCTCGGGGATTATTTCAAACAACTTGCCTACCTCGAAAAATAAAATGTTTCAGAAGGAAATTTATTGGGCCGACCTAAATCCGACTCGGGGGAAAGAGCAAAAGGGCAGAAGGCCGGTAGTTATTATCTCCGGCAACACTATGAATAAAAATCTCGGCGTTTTTATCGTTTGCCCGATTTCGAGCAAAATTAAAAATTATGCCGGTTGCGTAAAACTCCCGAAAAATAAAATCAACAAACTCGCCGAGGATTCTGAAGCCATATCTTTTCAGATACGCACGATAGCCAAAGAAAGAATGATTAAAAAAATCGGTGAAATAACAGATGAACAGTTAAAAGAAATTTTTTACTCATTAAACGAAATATTTTATTATTAATGAAAAAAGTGGACGCCCAGATCTCTATGTGCGAGTACTAATGTTTACCATACTGACGGCCGTTAGTATAGTAAACATCAGCGGCTGAGCCATTTTTTGTATTCCGAAACGACGAGATCGACAACTTGCTCCAGGTTGTTTTTGTTTGTGTCAATAACGAGGTCGAAATTCTTTTTGTCGGTATGGTTCTCTATGCCGTAGAGGTCTTTGTATCTTTTTTTCTCGCTCTGGAGCCGTGCGTCTATTTTTGCCTGTATTTCTTCGGGGGAAGAGGAATTCTCGCTCTTTTTTCTGAGCGCGTTTTCGTTGAGGTTGTTAAGAATTCTTTCGCGGGCGACTTCGGGTGACAGGTCTAGGTAAACCTTGAAAGATTCCGGTATCCAATGGAAGGCGAGGCGGGAATCAATAACTATTTTTTCTTCAGCTCCAGCCCTTCTTACTTCGTCGTCTATTTTTAAATCTATACTGTCGTCTGTTTGTGCTTTTTCACCAAGTTCATTGAGCGAGATACCCATATCCACTGCAAGTTGTCGCATAAAGTCACCAGAAGAGAAATGTCTAAAACCGAGCTCATTTGCAACCTTGTCTGCCGTACTGGACTTGCCGCTACCTAAAGTGCCGGTGATGGTGATGATTTCTTTACGCATAGACTAATTAAAGCATTTTTGTAAATTAAATTCACCTCACCTCAGCCCCTCTCCATTTCAAAAATGGAGAGGGGCGGCTGCTTCAGGCAGACGGGGAGAGGCCATTGATTTATGGGCTTAAATTCGGTATTGTAGTATGTATGGAACCGCAGACTTTTGTATTTTTTGGAATAGTGGGCTCGGGAAAGGGGACGCAGGTAAAGCTCCTTATGGACTATCTCAAAGCCAAAGACGGCCGAGAATGTATCTATGTTTGTCCAGGCAATGAGTATAGAAAACTCATAAACTCTGGAAATTACACCGGCACCCTCATTAAGGAATCCGTTTCTATGGGACATCTTCAGCCCGGTTTTCTAACCGATGCCATTGTCGCCAATATTCTTATTTCTTCTTTAGCTCCAGAAAATCATTTGGTAGCTGACGGATATCCTAGAGAGGTAACTCAATCTATAAACTTTGAAAAAATGCTCAAGTTTTATAAAAGAGAAGACATAAAAATTATTTATATTGAAGTAGGAAAAGAAGAAGCGATGAAACGCAATCTTTTGCGGGGCAGGCATGACGATACCAAGGAGGGTATAGAAAAAAGGTTTGATGAATATGTAAATAAAGTATTGCCTGCGATGGATTATTTTAAAGAGAAAGATGGTTACAAAATTTACACTATTAACGGCGAGCAGAGCGTGGAGGATGTGCATAAAGATATAATTAAAGCTTTAAAATTTTAGTACTAGGATGGTCATAATTAAAACTACGGAAGAAATAGAAATAATACGCGAGTGCGGCAGAAGGCTCGCCACAGTGCTACACAAGGTAAAAGAAAAAGTCACAGCCGGAATATCCACAAAAGAACTGGACCTGTACGCGGAAAAGTTGATCCGCGACATGGGAGACACTCCGGCCTTTTTAAATTATCGGCCCGAGGGAGCGAACAAGCCATTTCCGTCTTCATTGTGCGTTTCCGTAAACGATGAAGTCGTGCACGGCATACCACGTAAAAATAGAATCCTTAAAGAAGGGGATATCGTGTCCATAGATCTCGGCGTAAAACACAAAGGGCTTTTTACAGATATGGCGATGACTGTGCCTGTGGGCAAAGTGAACCCTATTGATCTCAAGCTTATGCAAATTACGGAGCAAGCCTTACAAGTGGGTATAGATAGCGCAGTAGCGGGAAACACAGTGGGGGATATCGGCTACGCTATAGAGAGTTTTATAAAATCAAACAAAAGTCAAAAATATGGGATTGTAGAGGTTTTGTCAGGCCACGGCGTCGGACACGAAATTCACGAAGATCCTTATATTCCAAACTTTGGCAAGCCGGGCACTGGCGCTAAATTAAAAGCGGGGATGATCATTGCATTAGAACCTATGCTAAACTTGGGCACCAAGCATGTAACCATAGATGACGACGGGTATACGATTCGTACCGCCGACGGCAAAAGAAGCGCCCATTTTGAGCACACAATTCTGATTACTGAAGGCGAACCGGAAATCCTAACTAAAGTTTAGTTTACACATATGCGCCATGGCGTATATGTGGAGCCGGTGTATAATGTATATGTATGGCTAGAAACTTACGTTACAAAGGTATGCGAGTAAATGCTTTTGGCTTACCTCTTCTAAATGAAGGGCAGAGGAAAGATCGTAAAAAATATTTCAACAGAAAAAGAAAATTTTATAATGCTACTTTTTTCTCCCCATTCAGCAAAACTTCCCCGAAGAATTTAATAGTAATGTACGATATTCCCAATAATCTAAAGAAAGAGCGAGATTGGTTTCGCCGGCAGTTGATCAAGTTTGGATATATTATGATTCAAAAAAGCGTCTGGGTCGGACCATCACCCTTGCCAAAAGAATTTCTTGAATATCTGAAAGATATAAAAATAGAAGATAAATTTAAAACTTTCAAACTCGCCAAGTCTTATGATTCTCACATATCAGCCATGGCGTAAATATGTAAATTTCGAAAATTTCTGCTCCGAAGCTGAGGCCCCAAAAGCCGGTTTCCAAAAAACTGCCAATTGTCCTTAACTGTAATAGTTGTCATTTTTTATAAGATAGCGTTTCGACAACTAGGGAAGGATCGTCCTTTGCGATTTTTAAAACAGTGGTTAGAAATTTTAAGAAATGCCTAAAGTCATGAAATACTCCCTTTCTAATATTATTTCTAAATTTACTTGAGAACCTCTTAGGTAAGTCCTCAGAATGTTTGCTGTCATATCGTAACAATCCTAGCTCTAAACGGCTTATAATTTCTTTATTGTTAACTTCCGGAAGTAAATCTACTCCCAAGTCCCGCAATTTTCTTATACACTGAAGTCCGAATCTCCATGCGTCCCTTTCGGCCTCAACCGATTGCTGGACATCCGAGAAATCAAGAGCTTGTCTTGTATGGGCAATCTCATGAAAGAGGGTCAAGGCCTCTACTTTTTTATATACATTCCACATTGCTCTTTCGCTAAAACCCTTTGGGGGATTGCCTCTACCAAAAGGCGGTATATTAATAGACGAACCTCCCCATGCTTTGAATTGCAGGTCAGGATCAATAACAATAGGAACACCCAAGGGTACTAGGCTCTTAGTGTTAAAAACTTTACCTTTTTTATTTACAAAAACTAGGTCTTCTAATTCGTATTCCTCTTCACCTGAAGAACTAACGGGGAAAATCTGGTGGATCTCTATGTCAGGAACATATTCAGTTTGAATGTCTATGTAGCTAGAAGTTCCTCGTATTGTTTGTATCTTAACCTGTCCGGGTTCTAATCCTATGCCTTTTAAGAACGAGGCGTATTTCCCCTTTTCTGCTTCGTAAATTTCTGCACTCGGGAATCGGGAATTAATATATTCACTAAAGGTGGCGGCAATTTTAATTTCAGGTTTGCCTGCAGTTTTATCAAGATTTTCCGCCTGGCTTGATTTTTTTGAATTTTCTAAATTCATGCCCTAATTTTATCATATGCCAATTTATTATGCCCGACCTTATGCTCAGTAGTCAAAATCCACTAACCTATGTTAAAATTAGTACGTAATTAATTACGTAATTAAATTCCCTCACCCCTGACCCCTCTCCATAATTTATTTATGGAGAGGGGTGGATGCAGTAGCAGACGGGGTGAGGTTTTTTTTAATTTTATTGTATACTTAACCCATGGTGCCGACATTCTTTAAGGAAATGCCGAAGTTTAAGACGCCCGAAGAAGAGCTGGATTATTTGCGCGCGCACGTGAAATCAAGGGAAGAAGAACTTATACAAACCGGGCAAGTGGAACGCGCGGCGGAAAATGCGACTCGGGAAATTATGAGCGAGTACAGAAGTATTCCGGCGGAAAAAGTAGTTCATAAAGATAATATTATAGGCGAGGATGAGGCGGAAAAGATAGTATTGGCCTTAAAGCCTGAGTCTCACGACGCTATCATGGAAGAGCTTTTAGGTATTGTCGTCACTAAGGGAATACGAAACGCGCTTTCTATCATGGAAGGAATGAACAGCGCGCACATAGACGACGATTTTCATCGGTTGTTGGTTCAATATATAAAAACAGGGCAAGTGATATCGGATTTTAAAGAAGGAACCCCTCTCTATAAATCGCTTAACATGACGCTTTTTGAAATTACCCTGCCGCCGCCCGAAGATGAGGCAGATAAATCAAAAAATTTCAAAGAATTCATTGGTGCGATGGAACAGTTTTACGCAGGGATGCAGTCTATCGCAGAAGGCAAATACAACGAAAAAGAAAATTATTTTACTTTAGAAGTAGCGCTCGGCAACCAAAGCGACGAGGTCGTAGTATACGCTGCTATTCCAAACAAACACTTGTCTCTTTTTGAAAAACAAATCTTGGCTTTTTATCATAACGCAAAAATTCGCGAAGTGACGGACGACTACAATATATTTAATGAACGCGGAGGCTCAGTAGGCGCCTATGCCTCGTTTTCAGAACGCGCGGTGATGCCTATCAAGACTTACGACAATATAGAGCACGATCCCATGAATCCGATATTGAACGTATTTTCAAAACTAAAAACCACAGGCGAAGGCGCGGCAATCCAGCTCATCATAGCGCCGGCAGGAGATAAATTCATAAATGAGTTTCATAAGATTCTGGACGACGTGAAAGACGGCATTTCCGTAAAACATGCTTCGGATAATTTCTATAAATTTCATAAAGCTTTCACTAAAGCGGGCAAAGAATTAATTTTTGGCAAAAAAGAGCACACAGATGAGAAAAAGGAAAAATATATGAAAGGCAGGCGCGCTGTAGACGAAGGAGCTGCGGAGAAGATCGGCAATAAAATAAAAAGCACCATCATGAAGGCAAATATCCGCGTGATTGCTTCGGGAGAGACCAAAGAGCGGGCGGAAGCGATATTGAAAGAAATAGAATCATCATTCAATCAATTTTCCGAAGCTGCAAGCAACTCTTTCGTTTTTGAAGTACTGCATGGAAGCGATTTAAAAAAGCTTTTCCATGATTTTTCTTACCGCACATTTTCCCACGATAAAATTCTGCCGATGAATTTAAAGGAATTGTCTTCAGTGTTTCATTTCCCTGTGGGTATCGGAAGCCAGCCTCAATTAAAAGAAGCAAAGGCCGGTATCGCGCCGGCGCCGATGGAAATGGGACAAGAAGGAATAATCCTCGGAGTAAACAGCTATCGAGGCAAAAACACGGAAATTCATCTGGCGCGCGAGGATCGCATGCGGCATTTTTATGTTATCGGCCAGACTGGTACCGGTAAGACAAACATCATGCTCAATATGATTACCCAAGACATAAAAAATGGCGACGGCTGTTGTTATATTGATCCGCACGGCACCGATATTCAGACGATTCTTTCCCGCATCCCAAAAGAGCGTATTGATGATGTCATCTATTTTGATCCGGCTTATACGGCCCGGCCTATGGGACTAAACATGCTGGAATACGATTCCAAATATCCGGAGCAGAAGACTTTTGTAGTAAATGAAATGATGGGAATTTTTAACAAGCTTTTTGATATGAAAGTCGGCGGCGGAGCTATGTTTGAACAGTATTTCAGAAATAGCGCGTTTTTGGTCATGGAAGATCCGGAATCCGGTTCCACTTTGCTTGAGATCACCCGTGTTTTGGGCGATAAAGAGTTTCGGGACATGAAACTGGCAAAATGCAAAAACCCAATCATCAAACAGTTCTGGGTTTCTGCCGAGCAGACGACGGGGGATCAGTCGCTTGCAAACTTTGTGCCTTATATTTCCTCCAAATTTGACAACTTTATTTCCAACGACATTATGCGCCCCGTAGTGCTTCAGCAGAATTCTGTTTTCAATTTCAGAAAGATCATGGATGAGAAGAAAATTCTTCTGGTTAATCTTTCCAAAGGCCGGCTCGGGGATATAAATGCAAACCTTATCGGTTTGGTGTTGGTAGGCAAGATTCAAATGGCCGCGCTCTCGCGCGTGGATATGTTCGGCAAGCCCATGAACGATTTTTACTTGTATATTGATGAATTTCAAAACGTAACTACGGATTCTATCGCTTCTATTTTGTCTGAAGCTCGAAAATACAGACTGTCATTAAACATAGCCCATCAGTACATCAGCCAGCTTGAAGAAAATATTAAAAATGCTGTCTTTGGAAATGTCGGCTCTCTGGCCGTGTTCCGAGTCGGCACTGAAGATGCTACATTTCTGGAGCCAAAATTCAAACCGCAGTTTTCTGCGCAGGATATTACCAAGCTCGATAATTATAACGCTTACATAAATATGCTGGTAAACGGCCAGCCGACAAAACCGTTTAATTTAAAAACTCTGGCTCCGGAAGCGGGTAATCCTGATATTGTAGATAATCTTAAAGAACTCTCGTACGTAAAATACGGCCGCGACAGAGCAGAAGTGGAGGCCGAAATCATGGGAAGATATAGCTCAATGGAATAAAATGAAATCAAGAGATTCCTTTTTTATTAAACCAACAGTAGAGAAAAAAGAAACTCCAAATGAGTCAAATTTCGAAGATGATGGTCAAGCATATTTTGAAAGATATATGAGGGATTTAGGATTATCAAAAGAAGATCTATCAAAAAAAATTCTCGATGTAGGAAGTAATACAGGAGATTTCGCAAATTGGGCTAAGCAAAATAATGTCAGTGGAAATATTTTTAGCCTTGAGCCTTGGGCAATTTCAAATGAAAGAACTAAAAGTGTTCGAGCTCGAGCAGAGGCTATACCTTTTAAAGACAATTCTTTTGATTTTGTTGTGTCTGATTGTGCTATTCCAAATATATTTCTGGGAGAAAAGGATGTGAAGGAAAAAGTGTATGGCAGTTTATTTGAAATGCTTAGAGTTACAAAACCTGGTGGCGAAATTCGGCTAGGAAAGATTGTCAAAGGAGTCCTATATCCATCTCAGAGAGAACTTCTTCTGGCCCTAGATGAAACACTGAGAGAACTTAAAGAAATTTTCAAAGTCGAGATAGAGGAAGTTTATCTTCCAGGGTCGGATCATTTTGAGCCGGCAGAAAGCGAACATGCCGGTAAGTTATTATTACAATCCTACTTTATAAAAATTAAAAAACCTTAATTTGCAAAACAACTTTTTTCTGCTAGTATAGCTATTATGAAACACCCAAAAGAAGAAGTAACGTTTGTCATGTTGAAGCCAGATGGTGTCCGCAAAGGTCTCATTGGCGAAGTTATAAAGCGCTTTGAGCAGCGTGATTTAAAAATAGTCGCGCTTGAAATGTTTCAACCGACGCATGAACTCATCGATACTCATTATCCGAAAGATGAAGCATGGATTACTCGTTTGGGCGAAAAGACCAAAAATACTTATGAGAAGTATGGTTATGATTTAATTGCTGATTTTGGTACGGAAGATACTTCTAAAATTGGCCCCGAGGTCCGCAAATGGCTTATCAGTTTCATGACTAGCGCGCCCTTAGTGAAAATGGTGGTAAAGGGGACGCATGCAGTAGATGTAGTCCGCAAAATTGCAGGAGAGACTATGCCGTACAAAGCAGATATGGGTACTATCCGCGGAGATTTCTCAAATGATTCTCCCGCTTTGGCTAATAAGGAAAAAAGAGCAGTTATGAATATTCTCCACTGCTCCGAAACTCCGGAAGAGGCAGAACACGAAATCAAACATTGGTTTGGCAATAGCGAAACATACGACTACAAGCGCTTCGGAGTGGACGAGTAATCTCTATGTATGAAGTTGAAGTAAAGGCGCGGTTGAAAAACAGGGAAGCTGTAATAAAAAAACTGAATGATTTTGGCTGTAAATTTGGAGAAGAACTTCATCAGGTTGACCATATATTTAATCAAGAAGGAGTTGATTTTCCTCCGCCACTCAATTCGCCTGTCTTGCGAGTGCGAAAACAGAACGATATTTATCTTTTTACTTTAAAAATTTCCCAAGGCAACAGAACTGATTCCCTTGAGAGAGAAATAGAAATAAAAGACGGAGAAAAAATGATTGAAATTCTAAAACTTATAAAATGGAAGGAGACTATTTTGGTAGATAAAAAAAGAATCAAAACCAACGTAAAAGACATGGAAATTGTGCTTGATACGGTAAAAGACCTAGGAGAATTTATTGAAGCAGAAAAGATTGTTGTAAATGAAAGTCAGGAAGATAGAAAGAAAATTCAAGAGGAGCTATTTGATTTTCTGGAAACACTGGGCATCCCAAAAGAAGATCATGTGGTTGGGGGCAAGTACGATATTATGCTGGAAGAAGTATATGAAAAACTAGTAATAAAATAAATTATGATAAAAGTTGTTATTTTTGATGCAGATGAAGTACTGGTTCACGGGAAAAGAAGATTTAGCGTGACACTTGCCGAGAAACATGATATTTCCCTTGAAACTACATTGCCATTTTTTATTGGACCCTTTCAGGAATGCTTAATTGGCGATAAAGATTTAAAAGAAACCGTTGCTCCATATTTAGAAAAGTG
Organism: Candidatus Nomurabacteria bacterium; assembly: GCA_016186435.1. Lineage (GTDB taxonomy): Bacteria > Patescibacteriota > Minisyncoccia > Phycocordibacterales > UBA9973 > UBA9973. The sequence continues at coordinate 40,006 of JACPLQ010000014.1, forward strand.
GGGATGGGACAAGGGCGTAGATGCCTTGCTTGATTATTGGTTTAAGTTGGAGAGTGAAATAGACGCAGAGCTAGTTCAATATATTAAGGAGCTACGAGGCAAAGGCATACTATGTTTTCTTGCGACAAACAATGAAAAATATCGTTTTCAGTATATGATGGACAAGATGGGCTTAGTAAATGTGTTCGATAAGACATATGCTTCAGCCCATTTGGGCCACAAAAAACCTGATCAAAAATTCTTTTCAAAAATATTTCAAGAACTAGTAAATGTTCAAAAAAGTGAAATACTTTTTGTTGATGATAGTAGAGAAAATATACAAGGCGCTGAAGATTTTGGTATTCATGCTGAGCACTACACAAATATCGCTAATTTAAAGAACAAAATTTCGCTTTTAAACTCGAAATAATTCCGAAACAAAAACTGGAATCACCAGATAGAGGTTTAGCATCTATCTATATATATGCTATAGTTACTAACTATGAGGAAGCAACCAATTGTAACAGATGAATATTACCACATATATACTTTGAATTACGAAACTCCCAATTTCTCCTAAAATGAGTTAAAATACAAAAAGCACCGTATGGTGCTTTTTGTTATGAATTCTTCAATTCAAAAATACAACAGTATTGTAACAAAAGTAAAGTTTTTCTTCAAGCAACTT
>JACPLQ010000012.1 GCA_016186435.1 Candidatus Nomurabacteria bacterium
TCGGCACCTCGATGTCGGCTCACCTTAGCGCGGCGGTGGAGAAGCTGCCAAGCGTTTGGCTGTTCGCCAATTAAAAAGGTACGCGAGCTGGGTAAGGATTCATGAGCCCAGCTGAAGACGATCTGCGAGAATAAATAAAAGATAAAAAATAAACTGACTCATAACGGTGAAGTCCGGTTGTATGTGGTAAAATATATACAATGGATAATATCGTGGGAAGATTACAATCTGCATTTCCAGCACATCAGCTTGATGTGATTATAGGGTCATTGTTAGGTGATGCTCGGCTTGAATGCCGGTCTAAAGGAATACGAGCAAAATATACAGCTCGCTTTAGAGTGCATCACGGGTATAAACAGAAAGAGTATGTCTGGTGGAAGTATGAGGTACTTAAGAATTTAGTTTCAAAAGAGCCAAAAGAAATATCTTGGACAAACAAGAAACGAAATCTTCACGAAGTATCGTGGTACTTTCATACAAAAAGCTTGAAAGACTTCGGAATCATTCACAACATTTTTTACAAAAATGGAGTGAAAAAGTTTCCTACAGAAATACTCCCGATTTTTTCTGACAGAATGTTGGCTGTGTGGTATATGGATGATGGTTCCAATAATCACGGAAACGTGACTTTGAGCACCCACTCATTTTCTTTAGAAGATCAAAAAATAGTTGTCGACTTTCTAAAAGAAAAATATCAGATATCACCAACAGTTGTTAAGGATAGAAGTCAATGGAAAATTTCAATTGGCAGTCACGATTATGATCGTTTCCTCTCAATTGTTTCTCCATTTGTTCCAAAAGCAATGAACTATAAGATTGATAATCCCCGTATCGACTTGTCTGTGAAAATGGACAGAGTGGGCTAGGAGGCTTGCTAACACGTCAGTTCCAGAATAGGAGAATTTTGGAAAAGGTATAGTCAGTACCGTTAGTAATAATGGAAGGAACGTCAGACCGTAGAGAAGTTTTTAATAGACTTTTCTACAATCTGAATCCTCAGGGGAAAATAAAACTGTTATAAAACTGAAACCAACCATGTGCATTAAATTGCACCCACGGCGGCTATGTATAGAAATATATATATAGGCAAGCTAACTTATATCGGCGAAATCCTAATTCACAAAAAATGAATGGACAACGCCGAGGGAAGGATTAGTGACTAGTAACTAGTTGCCAGTGCCTAGTAGTAAATTACTAGAACCTAGAACCTATAAACTAGAACCTAATTCGCCCGTAGAGACTGAATGTTAGCGTTCTCCAAAAGAAATTTTGAAGAATATGTCACAGTCCAATCCTCACAGTAATGTGAAACGCAGATGCGTGAGACAGGTTGGTCTCCTATCTACTGCACTCGTTGATTCTTGAGAAGATTTGCGCTCAGTACGAGAGGACCGGCGTGAACTGACCTCTGGTGTACCTGCTGTTCTGCCAAGAGCATTTGCAGGGTAGCTATGTCGGGAATGGATAACCTCTGAAAGCATCTAAGAGGGAAGCCAGCTTCAAGATTAGGAATCGTTAAGAACCGTAGGAGATGACTACGTTGATAGGCTTTAGGTGTAAGTCCCGTAAGGGATTGAGCCGAGAAGTACTAATGTTTCGATTCCTGTTAAGAAATTTGGAAATCACACCCCGTAAAGTCGCAAAGCGACCACGGGGACCAAGAAAGAAAAGACAAAATTCATAAACTTTGTAGAGGAAGTTCTTTTTGGGGCACGTTTGCGCGATCCGGGTAACTGACGATGTTTGTCGCGAAACGAATCCTGCGCGTAGCAGGATTGTGAGGGATATGACACCTCGTTGCCCCACCAAATTTGGTAGCGTAGCTTAAAAAAGAATTGCGTCTCAGTGTGCGGGGGTACTTACCGACTCCTACGGCTGCTCTCCCCGCCCGAGCTTGGGATCTTACCAGAGGTCCGCAACTCTAAAGCTTCTCTGTCGCAATCAGAGAAATGTAGGTCCAAGTCCTGCCGCTACCAAACTATCTGCCGAAACAATTGTTTCGGCTCCTCTACAAAGTTTATGAATTAGAAAAGACACAAAAATATTTGAACGTTTTGTGTTGGTGATTTGACGCAAAGGTTACACCTCTTCCCATTCCGAACAGAGAAGTTAAGCTTTGTAGTGTCGATGATAGTCCGCAAGGGCGAAAGTAGATAGTCGCCAACACAAAGTGTTTAAAAAATTTTACTAAGGCAAAAGCGAAGTCCCGTACCAAGCTCTGCTTTAGTTCGGGATAGCTAGGCGCCAGAACAATATATTTGAGTTATCCATACTCTTTCCAGCGTGCTTGATTTTAAAAATAGCAATGAACTTGCTATTTTTTGCGTTATGTGATATAATGCAAGCGAAGGGAGGGGTCATGTACTCTGTGATCGCTGTGGTATTCTTCATTGCTGTTTTTTTGGGGGTGTTGGAGATCGCCTCTGCGCGAGGCGATCTTGATAGATTGCGAAGGGAATTCCGGACCCTCGTCGCCAGGTTTCATCGGCGTCGGGAATTCCGTCGGGATCATCCCGACTGGAAGCCGACGCGGCATCACTAGTTTCATCGCGGCAGAGCTCGGTAGGTTCGTTGTTTTATAAACGAATACCTCCGAGCTCTTAGTATTTTAGGGCGTTTATTTTCGGACATTTTTATGATACGATAACCTTATGACTTGGGCGCTTAAACGGCAATTTTTGTATATAGTTATTTTTATTTTATTTATTTCGGTATTTGGAATTTTAATCCTTTATCCTTCTTTTACAAAGGCTCCTACATGTTCAGACTATAAGCAAAACGGCGATGAAAAAGGCGTAGACTGCGGAGGTTCTTGTCTACGCGCTTGCATTGCGCAGACGGATGATATTTCTGTTATCTGGGCTCGGGCTTTTAGAGTAGTACCGGGCAGGTATAATGCCGTAGCATACATCACTAACCATAATAAAAGTTCAGCGATTCAAAAAATAAATTATAAATTTCGTTTTGGCGATACGAACAATGTTTACATTGGGAAAAGAGAGGGGAGCACGTATGTTCCTCCGGGCGGAAATTTTGCGGTATTTGAGCCGGGGATAGACGTCGGCAACTCAATTCCGGTATATGTAACTTTTGAATTTACAGAGCCCGAAGTATGGCTGCAGGTGCCCGAGGAGAAAATAAATCAGTTAAAAGTTTTAATTTCAAATATTGAGCTAAAGGATGAAACCACTAGCCCCCGCTTATCTGCCACAATAAAAAATGATTCTCTTTTTACCATTCCGAATGTAAGCGTCATAGCAATACTGCACGAAAAGGGCGGAAATGCGATAGCGACGAGCCGGACGTTTTTATCATCTTTAGCTCCGTTCCAGAATGCAAATATTAATTTTACTTGGCCGGAACCGCTTACAGGTACTGTGGTGGAAAAAGAGCTTATTCCTATGTATGATGTGTTCTCGGCACAACTGAAATAATACCTGTCCCGTACTAAATTTTTGAGCAATAAACATGACCACTATAATTAACATTTTAAAATTTTAGTACTGGGATGGCAGAAAAAGTTATCAAAAGAATAGACTGGATGCTCGTTTTTTTTATTCTTCCTATAGTTTTTGCCGGACTTGTGACCATGAAGTCTTTCGCTCCGCTTGAGGCTGCGGGGGATTTTTTCGGTAAGCAGGTTCTATGGGTAGTTATTTCTCTTACCGTATTTTTTATTTTTTCTTTTATTGATTTTCGTTTTTTGAAGCGCACAGATGTGCTGGTTTTTTTGTTTCTATCCCTAACTTCTGTACTTTTTCTGCTTTTTCTTTTAGGCAAGATTTCCAACGGCGCAAAAAGCTGGTTTGATTTCGGATTCTTTTCTTTCCAGCCTGTAGACGTTATGAAACTCGTTTTAGTGCTGGTTTTAGCAAAATATTTTTCCCGCCGGCACGTGGAAATAAGAGACGTAAAGCATATATTTATCTCCGGATTCTACGCATTTTTGCCCCTTATTTTGGTTCTTCTTCAGCCGGATTTCGGTTCGGCGATGGTTATACTTTTTATCTGGCTCGGCATGGTATTAGTATCCGGAATTTCCAAGCTTCACTTGTTTCTGGTATTTATGGCCGGAGCTGTCGTATTTACGTCGCTTTGGTTTTTTGCCTTTGCTCCCTATCAAAAAGCTCGTATTTATAATTTTATAAATCCTGCGGCAGATATTCAAAAAACCGGCTACAATGTATTTCAGTCTACGATAGCTGTGGGTTCGGGACAGCTCTTCGGCAAAGGATTGGGTTTTGGCACACAGTCGCGCTTAAAATTTCTGCCGGTGCCTCAGTCAGATTTCATTTTTGCCGCTTTTGCAGAAGAATGGGGATTTGTGGGCTCATTTACCATTCTTATTCTTTATGCCTTGGTGATATGGAGAATTCTGTATACAGCTTCTCTGGGCTCAACAAACTTTGAGATACTTTTCGGCGTGGGAATTGCAATTTTCTTTATGGGGCACATACTCGTAAACGTGGGCATGAATCTCGGGCTCGTGCCTGTCACTGGAATTCCGCTTCCGTTTATGAGTTATGGCGGTTCGCATCTTTTAACAGAATTCGCCGGCTTAGGAATACTGATGAGTCAGCGTCGCTACGGCCGGCCGGCGCACAGGGATGACATGAAGAATGAATTTTTAGGAGTGTAATCTTTCGGGTGTTGGACACCTGACAGGTGTCCAACACCCGAACAAACATGGAAACAAAAATTATTGACGGAAAAAAGTTAAGAGAAGAAATATTGGCTAAAGTAAAAAGCGAAGTAGAAGAACTTTCTTTCAAGCCAGTTTTCTGCGATGTGCTAGTGGGGGACGATCCGGCTTCAATTCAATACGTGCAAATGAAAGGGCGAATGGCCGAAGAAGTCGGCATTGCTTTTCATAAGGCAAATTTTCCTGCCAAAATCACTACCAATGAACTGATAAAAGAAATAAAAGTTTTAAATAAAATAGAAAACATGTGCGGTATCATTACTCAGCTTCCATTGCCAGAACACATAGACAGGCAGGCGGTGCTGGATGCTATAGACCCCAAGCTTGACGTAGATTGCTTGGGTAAAGATGCGAGCGAAAAGTTCTACAGCGGTTTAACCGCTGGGGAAGGCGGATTTCCTACGGCGCTTGCCTGTATGGCTATTTTGGATTCTTTAAATCTTGATCTGGAAAATAAGAAAATTGTAGTTCAGGGGCAGGGGCTGCTCGTTGGCAAACCCGTGGCGGCCCTGCTTAAATTTCGCGGCCTACACCCCGAAATAATTACGAGCAAGACCGAGAATAAAGACAGAATAATTAAAGAAGCGGATATAATAATTTCCGGTATCGGGAAGGGTAAATACGTAACTGGCGATATGATAAAAAATGGGGCAATAATAATTGACGCCGGAACTTCTGAGACTGGAAACGGCCCCGCCGACAGCGGGGTAAAAATAGTAGGCGATGTGGATCTAGAATCAGTAAAAGGCGTGGCAGAATTTGTTTCGCCAGTTCCCGGCGGCGTCGGCCCTGTCACAGTCGCCATGCTTCTCCAGAATGTATTAACAGTAGCCAAAAATTTAGTTTAACAACATGGTATATTTATAAATATGAATGAGACAGTATTTTTCTTTTTTTATAACCTAGCGCACCAGTCAGTTTTTTTGGACAAGGCTATTATTTTTTTTGCAAATATTTTTCCATTTGCGGTGGTTATACTTGCGGGACTTTTCTTGCTTTTTCATCACGAGATAATCAGGGCGGAAAATCCCTTCAGGGTTTTTTGGCAGAAAAAGAAAGAAATTATTAAAGTATTTGGAACGAGCTTTCTTGCTTATTTTGTTTCAGAAATTTTTAAATTCTCACTTCGTACTCTGCGTCCTTCTCTAGCTCTGCCTGATGTTTATGCGCTGTTTGCTCAGGGAGGTTATGCTTTTCCGTCCGGCCACGCCACATTTTTCTCAGCGCTCGCTTTTTCTATTTTCTTTCTGCACAAAAAAGCGGGGTATATTTTTATGGTCTTTGCGCTTTTAATCGGTCTGGCCCGAATCGTAGCTGGCGTGCATTTTCCCATAGACATCTTGGGAGGATTTATCCTCGGAGGCTTAGTGGCTTACATAGTTGCGTATTTCATAAAAAAAGCATAGAATGCTGATATATTTACCTGCCTGCCGGCAGGCAGGTGTCAAAAATCATGATTAAGAAATTAATTCTAGCAATTTTTATACTTCTACTCGGCGCGGGAGTTGCATTTTTTGTATTTAAATCCGAACCAAGATTAAATAAAAATTTTGAGACACAGAGTTTATTTTTCAAAAATCATCCTTTTCGATTAGGTCTTGATCTGTCGGGAGGCAGTCATTTAGTATACAATGCTGATACTTCAGTTGTTTCTGCTGGAGAAGTTGATGACTCTATGGAAGCGCTTCGCGATATCGTTGAACGCCGAGTCAATCTTTTTGGAGTTTCGGAGCCGGTAGTACAGGTTCAGCACGGAAGTTTGGTTTCCGGCAGAGGGGAACAGCTGATAGTGGATCTTCCTGGTATTACCGATGTAAAGCAGGCGATAGAAATGATCGGCCAAACCCCGCTTCTTGAATTTAAAATAGAAGCTTCAGAAAACGCAAAGCAGAAACCGCAAAAAGTTACTGTAGGAAAAGACGGGAAAATAGATTTAGGCGCAATAGACCTGGGTCAAAAATTTGTTCCTACGGAACTTACGGGGCGATATCTGCAAAAAGCCACTTTGGAGTTTGATATAAACACTCGCGAACCAAGGGTAAGCCTGCAGTTCAACGAAGAAGGCACAGCGCTTTTTGCTAAAATCACGAAAGAAAACATCGGCAAAATGGTAGCGATTTATTTAGACGGCGCTCCGATATCTACGCCAGTCGTCAGAGAAGAAATTCCAAACGGCCAAGCTGTAATTTCGGGAAGTTTTACTCCTGCCGAAGCTAAGCAGCTCGTAGGCAGATTAAATTCCGGAGCTCTGCCAGTGCCGATAACACTGCTTTCCACACAGACAATCGGGGCAACACTGGGAGACAGCGCGGTAAATGCCGGAGTAAAAGCCGCTATCATAGGATTTATATTAGTAGCTCTTTTTCTGATTCTTTGGTATAGACTGCCGGGTCTTGTAGCCGCTGTTTCGCTTTGTATTTTTATATCAATAATTCTTGCGCTCTTCAAGCTAATGCCCGTGACTTTGACTGCGGCAGGTATCGCCGGATTCATAATTTCTATTGGCATAGCTGTGGACGCAAATGTACTTATTTTTGAGCGTATAAAAGAAGAATTGCGTTCTGGGCGAACCATAAAAGATGCAACCTCTTTTGGATTTTCCAGAGCCTGGATGTCTATCCGCGATTCAAATATTTCAAATTTCATTACCGCTATCATATTATTTTGGTTTGGAACGTCTTTAATAAAAGGCTTTGCGCTTACGCTCGGCATGGGAGTCATAGTATCCTTGTTTAGCGCGATTACCGTCACCCGTATTTTTCTTTCCACTCTTGGCTTTATGGGAGAAGGGAAGATGGCCAGATTTTTATTTAGCTCAGGAATTACTAGAACCTAGACATTTAAAAAACCTATAACCTAATTTATATGTTTATCATAAAACACAAAAAAATATTTATCGGTCTATCAATAGCTTTGGTAGCGCTGTCTCTTGTTTCGCTTTTTGTATTCGGACTGGATGTAGGAATAGATTTTAAAGGCGGAGCGTTAACGGAAGTGGCTTACAAAAACGCTCGGCCGTCTCAAGAAGTCTTGAATCCTTCTTTGGAAGCCCTGAATTTGGGTAATGTTAGCCTACAGCCTACGGGGGGGCTTGGCTACATAGTAAAAACCAGGGATTTAAGCGATTCCGAGCACACTCTTCTCTTAAATGCTCTTTCAGGGGGACAAAAAGATGTTCTTACCGAGACCAGTTTCAATTCTATCGGCCCTTCTGTGGGGCGCGAACTTACCAGAAAAGCGATATTGGCGATTATTTTAATCTCATTTGCGATAATATGCTTCATAGCTTTTGCTTTCAGAAAAGTTTCCAAACCGGTGTCTTCGTGGAAGTACGGAATTATAGCTATAATTTCTCTTTTGCATGATGTGATAATTCCTGTGGGAATTTTTACAGTTTTGTCCCATTATTACGGCGCCGAACTGAACACTCTTTTTGTAGTAGCAGTCCTTACCATTCTCGGACTCTCAGTTTCCGATACTATAGTTATTTTTGACAGAATCAGAGAAAATATCAGAGGCTATACCGCAAATTCTCAAATGAATTTTAGCCAAATAGTAGGCTTGAGCCTAGAGCAGTCATTTGTGCGTTCCATATCTACCTCGCTTACAGTCATTTTGGTGCTTCTGGCCCTATTTTTCTTTGGACCTTTATCCACTAAGTATTTTGCTCTTATGCTTACAGCCGGAATGTTCTTTGGAACCTACTCCTCCATTTTCTTGGCTTCGCCTCTCCTTGTTTTGGTGGAGGAATGGCAGAGAAAAAAGTAAAAAGTTGAAAGTTTTAAAGTTATAAAGTATAATTAACTGTATATGAAATACTTTTTAATTATTTTAGGAGTTGTAGTTTTGTGGGCAGTTTATGTTTTTAATCGTTTTGTTTCTTTACGAAATCGCGCTGAAGAAGCGTGGGCGGATATTGAGGTTCAGCTAAAACGCCGGTATGACCTTATTCCCAATTTGGTAAACACGGTGAAAGGCTACGCCACTCACGAGTCTTCCGCTTTTGAGAATGTTACTCGCGCCCGCTCGGCGGCCATGGGCGCATCCGGCCCCACTCCTGCTCACGCAGAGGCGGAGAACATGCTGTCCGGCGCTCTTAAATCAATTTTTGCCTTAGCAGAAGCTTATCCTGATCTTAAAGCCAATCAAAATTTCTTGGCGCTTCAAAATGAGCTTTCGGATACGGAAAACAAGATCCAGGCTGCTCGCAGATTCTACAATGCAAACGTACGCGACTTAAATACAGGCATAGAAAGTTTTCCTGGAAATCTCGTTGCCGGGATGTTCAGATTTTCTAAAAAAGAATTTTTTGATTTGGCGGACAATGATGTGGCTCAGAGTCCGGTAGAAGTTAAGTTTTGATGTCTACTTTGTATACCGAACAATCTAAAAATATTACCAAGACTTGGATTTTAATGTCTATATTTTTAATAGTGGTCATCGGACTCGGCTGGTTTTTCAGCTACTATTACGGCAATCCAAATATTCTTTATTTTTTTGTGATTTTCAGTATATTGATGAATATTTTTTCTTATTGGTTTTCGGACAAAATAGTGCTAAAGCTTGCAGGGGCTAAAGAGGCAAACCGAGAAGCAAATTTTGATCTGTATACTATAGTGGAGAATCTTTCCATAACGGCAGGTCTGCCGATGCCCCGAGTTTATATCATAAACGACCCGGCGCCGAACGCTTTTGCGACCGGACGGGACAAAGAGCATGCCGTGGTGGCAGCCACTACCGGCCTGCTTCAAGTTTTGGACAAAACCGAGCTGGAGGGCGTGATCGGCCACGAGCTTTCACATATCGGCAACCGCGATATGTTGCTCTCCACCGTGGTGGTAGTTTTGGTCGGTTTTGTCACAATACTCGCGGATGTTTTTCGACGCAACTTATTTTGGGGCGGATTGGGCAAAAGAGACAACGATAACAAAGCGGCAGGCATACTTGTGATTGTGGGAATTCTCCTCTCCATTCTCGCGCCTGTTTTCGCAATGCTCATCCAGCTGGCCATTTCCCGCAAGCGAGAATTTCTTGCCGATGCCTCCGGCGCGCTCCTGACCCGCTATCCGGAAGGCCTAGCCGGCGCGCTTAAAAAAATATCGCAATACAGCCAGCCGATGCGGCGCCAATCCAGCGCCATCGCGCACCTCTACATCGCAGACCCGAAGGCCGCTTTCGGCAAAAGAATTTCCGGACTGTTCGCAACACACCCGCCGGTGGCAGAGCGTATCCAAGCTCTCGTTGGGAAATAACTTCCTCACCCCGCCTTTGGCACCCCTCTCCATTTTTTATATAAATGGAGAGGGGACGGGGGCGAGGTTTTGTGTTATACTTTTTTTATGAATATCAAAGATGTGGAAAATTTGGCGGAGTTGGCGAGAATTGAACTTTCGGAGGAAGAAAAAGAAGCCCTGCTTAAAGATTTCGGCGGTATTTTGGCTTATGTAAAAACAATTGAAGAGGTGAAGCTGAACGAGACTGCGCCGGACACAAGTTATTATGATTGACCTAAAAAATTTAACAATAGAAAAAGCGCATGAGAGTTTTAAGAAAGGGGAGTATGCTTCGCGCGATCTAGTAGAAGAGTATTTAAAAGTTATTAAAGAAAAAAACAAAGAACTGAATGCGTATCTGGAAGTATACGAAGATGTTCTAAAGCAGGCGGATGAAGCGGATAAGAAATTCAAAAATGGCACGGCAAGCGAGCTTACAGGAATACCTTTTGCCATAAAAGATAACATTTTATTTGAAGGGCATATCGCTTCCGCCGGCTCTAAAATTTTGGAAAATTATACTGCTTCTTATGATTCTTTTGTGATGAGAGAACTTCGTAAGGCGGGGGCGGTGATAATCGGCCGGACCAATATGGATGAATTTGCCATGGGCTCTTCCACTCAGACGAGCGCTTATGGAGTATCTCGAAATCCGCACGACACTTCTCGCCTACCCGGAGGCTCATCCGGCGGCTCGGCGGCAGCCGTGGCCGCTGATATGGCGCTCGTAGCGCTCGGCACGGAGACCTGTGGCTCAGTACGGGAGCCGGCAGCCTTTTGTGGGCTGGTAGGCCTAAAGCCCACTTACGGCGCAGTGTCCAGAAACGGCATCATTGCTATGGGGAACTCTTTGGACCAAGTCGCGCCCTTTGGGAAAAATGTGCGCGACGCCGAAATTATTTTTAATTTTTTATCCAAATATGACAAAGAAGACAGCACATCAATACCGGATAAATCGCGGGTGTTGGACACCCGACAAAAGGAGGGGGCAGGGGGTGGTTGTATCGGCGTACCTTGGCATCTGTTTGAAAAGGGCGTGGATCCCGCAGTTATGGAAAACTTCAAGCAGTCTATGGAAAAATTCAAAAAGGCCGGGTATGAGATAGTGGATATAGAGCTGCCTTTTTCAAAATATTCTCTGGAGGCTTACTACATTATCATGCCGGCGGAAGTTTCCACCAACCTTGCGCGCTTTGACGGCATCCGATATGGTTTTAGCGTACAGAACGACAAAGAAATAAACAATTTAAAAGACATATATATGAAGTCGCGCGGGCGCGGATTCGGCAAAGAAGCCCGCAGGCGCATATTGCTCGGCACATACGTGCTTTCTCACGGCTATTATGACGCGTATTACAACAAGGCTGTGAAAGTTCGCGAGAAAGTGAAAAGAGAAATAATAGAAGCTTTCAAAAAAGTGGATCTGATAGCTACGCCGACAGCTCCTATGCCAGCCTTTAAAATCGGGGAGAAACTTGACGACCCTGTGGCTATGTATTTGTGCGATATTTTTTCGGCGCCGGCAAACTTGGCCGGTGTGCCTTCTATCGCGCTCCCTTCAGGAATGACAAAAGAAAATTTACCCCTTTCTATCCAGTTTATGGCGCCGCATTTCGGCGAAGAGGCTTTGTTGAAGGCAGGAAAAGAATTTGAAAAAATAAGATAATATAATTATTTATTATATATGCAAAACGACTCTATAATCACTTCAAGATATTTTGACCCTGATTATCTATTCTTTAAAGGGGTTTTTTATGCTAAGAAAATATTCGCTTTTGTGACGAGCGAGCAGGGGATATCTTCGGGGAAAACGATTCTATTTTTTATCGGCATGTTCGCGCTGATAGTTATCTGCTATTCGGCTGTCCGTCTGCTTGAAATCAGGAGGAAAGAGCATGCGCACCTGCATCATGAAATTGAAGAATACGCCCACAATAAAGCGGAATATGAAAAGCATTTACGCGAGGAAATCGGCGGATCAAAAAATGAGCGCTGGAGCAAGACCCTGAACTATATTTTTTCTCAGGAAAGCAGCGACTGGAAGCTCGCGATTATTGAAGCGGACGCGATACTTGAAAATTTGATGGAAGATATGGGATTCCTCGGAGAGACTTTGGGAGATAGATTAAAATCCGCCAACCAGCAAAATTTTCCCCAGCTTACCAAGGCATGGGAAGCGCATACTATTAGAAATAAAATAGCCCACGAGGGCCTCGCTTTTGAGCTGTCTCACTTTGAAGCTAAAAGAATCATCGCTTTATACGAGGAAATTTTCCACGCTTACGGATTTATATAAATTACCTCACTCACCCCTCCCCAAATCCTCCCAACCCCTCCTGACCTCCCCTTATCAAGGGAGGCAAATGGTTTCCCCCTGACAGGGGGGAATATACAAGGGGGTTTGCAGGGGAGGAGGTTCTCTTGTTGCGGGGCCACGAATCGAACGTGGGTCTTAAGGTTATGCTTACCACTTCAGTTTTCACTGCTTCAAATTGAATTTGTGGTCTGGACTATACCATCTCCTTTCTTAAGAATAATTCTCAAAATTAAGGAGCTCGTCATCTAGTCTCTACACATTTATTTCCAACTATGTTGGAAAATTTAGCTCGGAATTGTCTTTCTGCTAAAAGCAGAGAGGATTTCTCCGAATTTGACGAGTGCGCACCAATAGGTTTCCCTAAAGGGGGCCCATATTGTTTGAGCCTTACGAGATGCCTCTTCTCTACCCCGCTATTAAGGCATAATATATTAGATCTTTAAAATATGCAAGTTGTTTGCTATAGTAAACCTATGATATAATACATACTAAAGATATTGTTTGCTCAATTCAGATAAATAGGATTCACAAAAAAAGAATTAATACAGTCTTGAATTTTTGGAAAAAACTGCTACACTTACGAAAGAGTCAATTTCGAAAGCCTTATTATGTAAATACGCACACGAGTAAAGTTTACGATAACTATGAAAAATATTATGGTGTATGTAGATTAATAGTAAGAAGAGGAAAGGACTTAAAGTATCGGATGCTTGGTCTGATTGATGGGGTAAAAAGTAGTATTTTGTCGGGGTAGCTCAGTTGGTAGAGCAGAGGGATCATAATCCTCAGGTCGTGGGTTCAAGCCCCACCCCCGACACATCACAAACTAGAATATATTTTATTTTGTGATAAGTTTGAATGGTTTGCGGTCGTAGCTCAACTGGTTAGAGCGCTTCCCTGTCACGGAAGAGGTTGCCGGTTCAAGTCCGGTCGATCGCGCCATGTACCATGCGGTACATGGCCGTGGCCATGAATCCTTAAATGGTACATGGCCGTGGCCATGAATCCTTAAATGGTACATGGCCGTGGCCATGAATCCTTAAATGGTACATGGCTGCCATGAACCGTCTGGTTCATGTGCGCCAGAATCCGCATTTAGAGTTATGTTCTACGTATATATTTTAAAATCACTAAAGGATGAGAAATTATACATAGGCTATTCTAGTGATTTAAGAAAAAGATTTAAAGCTCATCAAGGTGGCGAAGTAAAGTCTACAAAACCAAGACGACCTTTTGAGTTGATTTTTTACGAAGCATATAAATCCATGAAAGATGCGAAACGAAGGGAGATGTATTTTAAAACAACGAAAGGCAAAACTTCTTTAAAAACAATGCTCGAGTTTTCGATTATATAGTTTATGGCAAAGCTATACATCGTATGGTGTAGAGGTGTAGTGGATTTGAACTGTGGTATGATTTATATATGGAAAATTTAAAACAGCCGAATAAAAAACCGTCCGTGTTAGAGATGAAGAAAAACACTGCAGAATAAATTTATATTTTATGGAGAAGGTTCGGGTGCGGGTTCGGCTACTGGCTCCGTGGCGGGCTCAGAATTACCACCCCCTTCTCCTCCTTGCCCGTCCTCTGGCGTGGCTTGATCAAGGAGGGGTGGCTCTTCAGGAGACGGGGTGGTGCTCGCATTGGAAAGCAATGTATCCAGTTCGGACTTGATGATGCAGGTCTTTTCGCCGCTCTCGTCTGAGACACACAAGATTTCTGCACTTATTTCAACAGAGAGATGATTTGCTTAGTTCAGACATAACTCGCACCGCCTCGGAGTGATTGGCATCATCTTGGTAGTAAAATGATACAAACACACTACTATCTACAATAAATCTATCAGATTCCATACACTATTTTATCAATATCACGAGAAAGGTTTTTATTTTTCTTTACGCTTTTAAAGATGTGTTTTTGTGCACGCTCAAAAAAAGTGGTTGTCTTAACACGTTGTATTTTCGGGAAAACAATGAATTTTTTAGTCTCAGTAGCCATGTCTGAATTGTATCACATATTGCCGAAAAAAGGCAATTTTTTACGGAGTGACTTCCGGTGCAGGCTCAGGGGCTGGTTCAGGCGCAGGTTCGGGAGTAGGAGTTGCTTCTGGTACAGGTTCTGGTACGGGCTCGGTGGTCGTGGTATCAGTTGCGGTTGTATCGGTAGTTCCAGTATCGGTGGTCGTGGTGTCAGTGGCAGTCGTTTCTGTCGTGGTGTCAGCCGGGGTGGAAGTATCAGTGGTCGTCTCGCCCTCTCCTTCGGGGGAGGCCTGCCCGTCCTCCGGCGGGGTTGGGGAGGGGTCTGATTCTGGAGATGTCCCACCACTGGATGAAGAGCTTCCGGAACTGCCCGCGTTGGAAAGCAAAGTGTCCAGCTCGGACTTGGTGATGCAGGTTTTCTCGCCCGAGTTGTCCGCGACGCACAGGGTCTTGGTCTCCACTTCTTCGCTCCATATTTTGGCGATGCCGTTGCCTGCATCCGCGAGCCACGCGGTTATTTTCGCAAAGAATCGTTCGGCAAAAGATTTTTCATTTTCAAAATCAAGCGGCTCGGCGATGGACTCCAGATTTAGATTCAATTCCTGAATAGCTTTAGCCAGCACAGAGGTAAGTTTCATATACTCCACTCCTTCCACTTGTCCATTTTCGTAAAAAACAAAGAGCGGACTAATTTCTGCCATTTCTTCGGCGATGAATCCGATCTGGCGGGGCGCATTGGGATTTATTATATATTCCTGCTTCCAGTCAAAAGATACGGGGCGCATTTGAAGCACTGCATCAAGTCCAAGCTCTAGGTCTTCAATGTTTTTCTTGTAGCGCAAGGAAGAACTGCCGGTGCAGGCGCTTGCTTTTGCAGAAATTGCGCCCGTAGTGGTTGCGATACATAGATAGTCCTCTGCGTTGGCTCCGGCTTCGCCGGGAAAAGTTATCCCGCCTGCGCTATCTATTCTCATCATCTCAACTGCCGCTGATGTTGTAGCTGTACCGAATACCAAAGCTGTGCTGTTTACTGTTGTGCTAAAAGTGTCCTCCGCTTCAGCCCAGATTGCAGCCCCCGCAAGAATAGAATCAGAGCCATCAGACTCAAGCGGCGCATTGAAATTTATTCTTCCCAGTTGGTCGTTATCAACGATAGTAAGCTCCTTGGTAGCAAGGGTAAGAATACCCGCGGATGTTGCACCTGTGCCCACTGGTCCTTGAACGTCTAAAAGAGATTGAGGCGCCGCCGTCCCGATGCCGACCTTGCCCGCATTATCAATCCTCACTCGTTCCGCATACGTACCGGCGTTCCTAGTGAAGAATCCGAAAACTGAATTTTCGCTTCCCGCCGTGACCCCAGTGAATTGCATAGCTATTCCACCCATATTTGTTCCCGCAGGTGTTGAATTTTTTGTGGAAAATATTATGCCGGAATATGTGTTAACCGCACCATTATCGTTATGGATAGTTAAGCCATGACTTGCCCCGCTAAGACCAAATGATGTGAGTGCGCTACTGATAACACTTGTGGTACCAGCATTTGTCTGAAGAGTAGGAGACGCTACGCTACTCACTGTTAATGTTCCAACGGGCGCTGTCGTCCCGATGCCTATTTTACCCGCATTTGTTATTGTCATTCTCTCCGTCAAAACTGACGGAGTCGCATCAGTA
The DNA here is from genome assembly GCA_016186435.1 of Candidatus Nomurabacteria bacterium. Lineage (GTDB taxonomy): Bacteria > Patescibacteriota > Minisyncoccia > Phycocordibacterales > UBA9973 > UBA9973. The sequence continues at coordinate 15,943 of JACPLQ010000012.1, forward strand.
CCAGTCCAGAAAGAAAGCGAGGCTGGGATTCTGGTATCCGCAATGGTGCCGGAAGAAATGGCTTTAATCGCTGCGCCAGTCACATATCCTGAAGCTCCGCCATAACCAGAAAAGTTAATCACTCCAAGTTCATCCGCCGTCGTGATGACAGTCGGGCTGGCAACGGTGCCGCGGGCCTTGCGTAATTTGAGGTCGAAGGAATCGGCATCGGCGGAAGCTTGCTCGAATGTTGCTATGCCTTGAGCAGTAGTAGATGTGGCAACGTGGAGAAGAGAACCAGGCGCCGTTGTCCCGATGCCGACATTGCCGCTTCCTAAAACCGTAATCGCCGCCGCATCGTCATTATTTGCAACCTGAAACACTGTCTCGAGCGCGCCTAAATCAACTACCCCTGTTCCGCTCGCTTTTGCGCCAATTATAGAAACCGCTGGAGTGGTATCCGTAGGATCAGCAGACTGGATACCTTTCAAAAGAAGCGCGGTGCCTGTCGCATCAGCCAGACCGGTGAGTTGCGCTCCGCCTACAGTTGTAGAAATTGAAGAGAGATGCGCGAAGACATCCGTTTCCGCGAGAGTTGTTACCCCATGCGCGATGTCATCATCCGAAAGCGCGAAGGCGGGGGTGTTGGTGGCATCGTAGAGTTCGAGGAGATAGTCGGGTGAAGTGTCGCCGATGCCCACGTTGCCGCCAGACTGAAAAGTCATGCGGTCATTTCCACCGCCGACATCAAATGTCGATGTGTATTCAAACAGTCTCAAATCACTACCGGACGGGTAAAGTGTCCACTGTTTTGATGTCGTGCCAGTCACAAGCCCTGCCGCACCAGAGTTAACTACGCTCCGCGTAGTCCCGCTGACGTCGAATTTTGCTACCGGCGCCGTCGTCCCGATGCCGACTTTGCCGTTATCTACAATCAAGGCATAGTTGGCAGTGGTGGCGTCAGCAGAATTCAGGTAAAGAGCCACATTGGTGCCAGAGGTGGCATTAGTATGAGTATTGGAGATTTGGGCGCCATAAGTTGTGATGCCAGCGGTGGCATTGGCTCCGGCGGTCAGGATGTTTAAGGCGGTTTGAGATGCGGCCGCGGCTGTGCCAGAGACCTGCAGGTCAACGAGCTTGCCAGAAGTCAGGGTTGAAGAAGCAACATAAAGGCCGGTGCCAGTGGTTAAGGAATTGGCCGATAGGGACGTTGCGGCGCTAGTCGTGGTACCTGTGGCATTAGTTGAAAGAATAGTCAAAGTCCCTCCGGACAAAGTCGTGTAAGTCGCCGCGCCCAAGACCGGAGTAACCAAGGTGGGCGAAGTGGCCAGCACTTGCGCGCCGGTGCCGGTCAAAGCGATTTCGCAATCCGCGTCCGTGGGCGCGCATTCCGGATTAAGCGTTTCTCCAGAGTCGTAAGGCAAGCCGTCCCAGACTGCCAGCACAATTTTGGAGAAGAACAAAACAGAGACAACGGCTGTAAATAAGAAGAGCGTTTTTTTAGTATATATAAATTTCATTCTGTTAGTTCCCGCACATATATTATACCGCACCCGAGCTGTAAAAGAAGAGAAAATGTGGAAAACTATTATGATAAACACCAAGCCCCAATGACCAATGACCAACAAGGACCAAATTTCAACTTTTATTTCTGGAATTTCTGACAATGGCCGCTAGAATTAGGTTCAGTTCTTGAGCTTCACGCCACAAATTTCTCGCTTCATCCTCGTGTTGAGGCAAGGCATGAGAAATAATTCTCAACCAGTATTTTGTCTCTTTAGCTTCTTTGTTTGCTATGCAAATTTTATTAATAAAATCTTTTTTTGAGCTTGCTTCATCCGCCTCGCTGTAATTTGCCCCAATGCTCGTTCCCGATCTAATAATTTGATTTATCAGTGGTTTGGTAATAGTATCGTGAGGCAATTTTTTTGAAAAATCTACAATCATCTCCGCGTATCTCGCTGTCCTTTCTTCTAAATCATATTTTTTCTTTGAGCTTTCTTGGTCATTGGACATTGGGATTTGGGATTTACTTTTGTATTTTTTCTACCAATATTCCCAGCAGTCGTTTGACGCTGTCCTGCGCTTCTTTTTCCGTTTGCGAGGCGACAAACTTTTGCCACTCTGCCATTATTTCCGCGTCCTTCAAGTCGCGCACGGCATTCTCCAAGCGAAGCCGCGTTTCAAAATCAACTTCTCCTTCCGCCTGCAAAACTTCTTTGACAAACATAGCGGTGAAATCCAAAATCTTGCCGTTGACATCCGTACCGGCCGGCGAATTTTTCACCGTCTGCAATTCCTGCAAGGTATTGTAATAGTTCAAGCCGAAAAATATATTGCCGGCAATCAGCACCCCGACCAGAATAAAATAAAAGCGTTTATTGTTTTCTTCAATCATTTTTAATTGATAAATTAGATCCCGCGTTTTGGGCAGAGACCCGCTGCCGATTTCTAACGAGATTATACACTAATAATAACACAACAATAAGAAGAAGTGTTTGCCAGTCCCGCTCCCAATCAAATCCAAACAGCCACTGGCCCGCCGGCTGCATTTCTATATTTTGGTGCACACTGTTACCCACCACCACAGTGAAGGCCTTGCCTTGGTAAGTTTTATAGCCGGGCGCCTCCACGTGGAAATAATAAGTGCCCTGCGGCACCAGGAAGGAATAAGTGCCCCGCACGTCGGTCACCTGCGGATTTTCCTGCTGGTAATCGGAGGCGTTCCAGAGCCGATAATCCTTGGCGGCATTATCCAAAGAATAGAGCGAGACGATGGCGGACGGAATGCGGGTTTCTTTGCCTTTATTTTTTTCAAACACATAGCCCTCCGGGTCAACGACAGTAATCATGCTCATTTTGCGGGAGCCGAGTTCCGGGTCCACATAGTCAATGACGGTGATAAACTCGTATTCGCCCGGCACGGTCGGAGTGACTACGTCCGCGGTGTATATGCCGTCTCCGTCCGGGTCTTCATATTCAAAAGAAGAGAGCACTAGCTTTTGCTCTACCCCTCCCACACCCTCCAACCCCTCCTGTCCTCCCCTTATCAGGGGAGGCAAATTGTTTCCCCCTGACAAGGGGGAATAAGGGGGTTTAAGGAGAGGGGCTCCGGGTGAGGTTTGTTCGACTAACCCCTCCATAGAGAAAATCGCGGAAGCGGTAAGCGACGCGCGCGAGATTGTATTCTGGATTTTATTTTGGGTGATGCGGGGCGTCGCCTGCTTAAATACGATGTAGCCGGTAACGCTTTTGGCCGCGCTTAGGGGTTTAATCACCAGTTTGAGGGACTGCCCCGGCAGAGCGGACATCGTTTGCGCCACTTCGCCTTTATCTCCGAGCGACAAAATGACATTTAGGTCAACCAGTTCGCCGGCGCCCCGGGCAAAAACAAACTCCTCCGGCAAATTTCTCTTGGCCGCAGGAGAAAACTTGGCGATGGGCAGGCCCGGAATGAGGGTGATTTTTCCGATGCCGGTATCCTCCGATGTTCCGCCTTCGCCAGTTAGGCCCGGCATATTCAAAGTTACTCCGCTTATTTTTTCAATCTCGGCTATTTCCGCCGGACTCATATTTTTGACCGCGGTGGAAAGAACATCCGCGAGGTCCGGAATGTTTAGATTCACTCCCACCAATTTGCTCACGTCGCTGAATCTTTCCACGCCGACTTCCCGGAAAGTACGCTCCAGTTCCGGAAATTTGGCGGCCAAAGTGCGGAGCTGGTAAGGCAGGGGCGCGAAGACGAAATTATTAATTGCCTCTGTCGACAGAAGATTCCATCTGGCACTGAAAGCAAAAGGCGCAATTTTTGGAACCTCTTCCGGCTCCGGCGGAGTTTTCCCGCCGAATAAATATGAGATAAAATCCGAAGCGTAATTAAATACGTTTGCGGTTAAATTTGATGCAGGCGAAACAGCAGGCGCAGTGGTTGGAGCAAGAGGAGAGACAGAGGGCGATGTTGACACGGGAGGTTGTTTTGGACTGCTGCCGCTGCTTCCCGGCCGGACGCTTGCAGGTCTCCAGTCGGTTTTAACTTTAAAATCAGAGCCGGAACATGAGCCCCCCGTAGAACAATTAAAATTAATTTGGCTACTATTAGAATCCACGGTCGCATAGCCCACAAATTCTCCGGTCGCGCCTATCGTCACTCCGGTAAAATTTATCCAGCCGAGGCTTGAACTCCAAGCAAATCCGGAAAGAGTTCCTTCGGCGGTGTTTAATACTCCAGAAGTCGTCGGATTTAAATTTATCCAGCCGAATTGGCTGCTCCAGGCGTAGCCGGTGACAGCAGTGTCGGTAATCGCTACCCCGCAATTATCGCAGCCGAAATTTATCCAGCCGGTATTTTCTCCCCATGCGTATTTATATACGCTGTCAATTCTGCCGTTTGTATCCGAAGCATCTGCAAGAGACGCATAAAAAAGTACGGAGGCTAGTATTCCAAAAAGAAATATCTTTCTCTTAATTAAATTATGCGGCATAAATTAGCTAAAACTCTTATATTATAACAATAATATTATTGCAATAAAAGGAATTATGTGGATAATTGAAAGCATGCGCCGTTATAGCTCAGGTAGTAGAGCATCGTCTTGGTAAGACGAAGGTCATCAGTGCAAATCTGATTAACGGCTCCAAGATTGATGTTGCCGAAGTAGCTCAGTTGGCAGAGCACAGCTTTCGTAAAGCTGGGGTCGTGAGTTCAATCCTCACCTTCGGCTCAAATTATTGCCGGACCAAGAGGCCGGCCACGAGTCCAGCGATAAGCGCCAAACCGCCCATGATGAGAACCCGCAGGCCCGACTTTAAGAGTGGCTGGCGAGTAAACTTAGTCGTGCTCATTCCGAGCGCGAAGAGCCCCAACAAAGTTATGCCGACGGAAACCGGGATCGCCGTATTTATAGGCAAGAATATATACGCGGAGAGAGGAATCAAACCGCCCAAAATATAAGAGCAGAACATATAGATGCCGCCCTTGAGCGAAGTGGATTCTTGCTCTGGGTTGATTTTAAGTTCCCGCACCATCATTTCTCTTAACATCAGTTCCTTATTGCTGGAAGCCGCTTCGGTCATCTCTTTTGCCAAACTCTCCGGCCAGCCTTCCTCAATATACATGTCATACAGCTCGCCCTTCTCTTCCTCTGGTACTTTTTCAATCTCAATTTTTTCTTCCTCAATCTTGCGCCGATCCATTTCTTCGGCGGACAGATTGGAAAGATAAGAACCGATGCCCATGGAAATGGATTCTACGGAAATTATGACCGTACCCGCGAGAATTACAATGAAATGATTTTGGCTTCCGATAGCGATGCCGACGATTGAGCCCAATGTGGAAACCATGCCGTCTTCCACGCCGAAAACGACCTCGGCGAGTACGTTCATAAAAACCGATTTTTGGTGATGCACGAAATCTGTGTTTGCTCGCGGGGATGGCTCGTCCATTCCCAAAGTATACTTTAACACTTATTTTTATTCAACAATAAGTGTTGGGGTCTGGCAAATATTTTGTATTTTTGATAAAGTAATTTAGTGCAAAAAGATGCTAAAGATGTAGAAAAAAAAATAGAAGAATTAGAAGCGCAAATGCAAAGCGTGGATTTTTGGAACGATAAAAACAAAGCGCAGGAAACTTTGCGCGAACTAGCGAAGCTGAAAGAAAAAAAAGAAGGCGCAGGCAAGTATGATAAAGGCAATGCGATAGTTACGATTATTTCCGGCGCCGGCGGAGACGACGCTGAAGATTTTTCGCGGATGCTTTTTCAGATGTATTTGAAATATGCGGACAAGCGGGGCTGGGGAATAAATTTCATTCATGAAAATAAAAACGAGCATGGGGGATACAGAAATATTTCGGTGGAGATATACACGAACCCCAGTAGCAGAGCAAAGCTCGCTACGGGGCAAGGTCCCTACGGGACCTTGAAAAACGAAGCTGGGGTGCATCGCTTGGTGCGCATCTCGCCCTTTAACGCAAAAAAACTTCGACACACTTCTTTTTCTCTGGTAGAAGTATTGCCGAAGTTTTCTAAACTTGAAGAAAAAGATATTATTATCCCTCCTGCTGATTTGAAAATAGAATTTGCGCGCTCAAGCGGACCCGGAGGCCAAAACGTGAATAAGCGGGAGACATCAGTACGCATTGTCCACCTGCCCACAAATATTTCTGTGCATGTTTCCACCGAACGCTCGCAGGAGCAGAACAGGGAACTTGCTATGAATATCCTGCGGGCCAAAATTTTCAAAAAAGCCGAAGAAGAAAAAAGGGGGATAGAAGAAAGTATGCAATTTACCAAAAACACAGAGATAGAGTGGGGAAATCAGATCCGTTCCTACGTGCTACATCCTTACAAGATGGTCAAAGATCACAGAACAAATGCTGAAACCTCAAATGTTGATGCAGTTTTGGACGGAGATATTGAGCTTTTCATTGATCCCGAACGAAGCCGCCCTCGCTAGTAGGCGAGTGCTACGGTCACCTTGGGACGACCTGCTTCGCACTAGCTAGGACAGTCCTTGCTAGTGTGCTTGACAATGTATATACATTGTATATACTTAAATGATGACTACAAAAATTCAAAAGTGGGGAAATAGCTTAGCGGTACGGATACCGAAAGTATTTACCCAAAATCTTAATTGGAAAGAGGGGACTAGTATTCATTTTGAACAAATTGGGAATGCTCTTGTTATTAGCTCTAGTCATTCCAAGTACACTTTAGAAAAACTAATAAAAGGCATTACAAAAAGAAATAGGCATAAATCATTGTGGCCTAATGATAAACCTAGAGGCAAAGAAATATGGTAAAAAGCAGTAGTTTTGTTTGAATGAAAAATTATGTTAAAATAGGAAGGTGCTCCCGAACAGAACTTATCATGTTTTATACTTACGTATTAAAAAGTAAGAAAAGCGGTAAGTTTTACACGGGTTACACAACGGCTGAAGTGCTTCCTGTTCTGTACGGGATAATCCCGTACGAAATCGCGGACGCATATAATACACATGACTTTATCAATAAATTTTATGAATAATAATGAAAGTAGATGCGCCACTTCAGTGTCCGCGTTTATTTCGTAACGGGATGATTTATTTTAACAATGTTTCAAAAGTTTATAGGGATGCTGCGGCGCTTCTGGATGTCACATTTACCGTAGAAGCGGGGGAGTTTGTATCTGTAGTGGGGCATTCCGGCGCCGGCAAGACCACTCTCACAAAAATGATTCTAGCGGACGAAAATCCTACGAACGGCACAGTTTTTTTTGAGTCTATCAATGTGCACAAGCTAAAAAGCAAGGACCTGACTGACCTTCGCCGACGTATAGGCATGGTTTTTCAGGATTTTAGGCTTCTGCCAAACAAGACTGCGTACGAAAATATAGCCTTTGCCATGGAAGCTGTAGGCAAGACCGATGAAGAAATCAGAAGCGATGTTCCGCATGTGCTAGAGCTCGTGGATTTAGGCCACAGACATTCTCATTTTCCAAGCCAGCTATCCGGAGGCGAGAAACAGCGCTTAGCCATAGCCAGAGCCATTATAAACCAGCCGGAACTTATCATTGCCGACGAGCCCACCGGAAACTTGGATCCGGTAAACACTCACGAAATAGTCCAGATATTGAAAAAAATAAACGACTTGGGCACAACCATTATTTTAACCACGCACAATAGAGGGGTGATAGACTCTGTAGGCAAGAGAGTCATAACTATGGAGAATGGAAAGATAATAAGAGACACGAAGCATGAAAAATAGTATATAATAAAATTATTATGACATTGACCGTGCTGAAAAGAATTATAAGATCCGGACTGCTTTCTTTTAAAAGGAGCGGGCTCGTGTCTTGGGCGGCAGTTCTCGTGGTTACTATCACTCTTTCGGTCATTACTCTAATTATTTTTCTGCAGGCAATCCTGAATTTTTCTTTGAGCCAGATTAAGGACAAAGTGGACGTAACTATTTATTTTACTGTCGGCGCTCCTGAAGAAAAAATAGAAGCGCTCCAGTCTTCTCTTGAAAAATTGCCGGAAGTCGCAAGCGTATCTTATACCAGCGCAGATGAAGCCTTAGCGCTTTTCCGCGAAAGGCATAAAAGCGATTATCCTACTATTCAGGCGCTGGATGAAATAGGAGAAAATCCTCTCGGCGCATACCTGAACATAAAAGCCAAAGAAGTTTCTCAGTATGAAAGCATCGCCAATTTCCTGAAGTCCGACAACGCGCTTGTACTCGGCTCGGCTTCTATCATTGATAAAGTAAATTATTATCAGAACAAGCTGGTAATAGACAGATTAAATACAATAATATCCGGCGCGCAAAAACTCGGCTTTCTTATTACTCTCATATTGGTGATTATTTCTATTATTATCACTTTCAATACGATCAGGCTTACTATTTTTATTTCCAAAGAAGAAATTTCGGTCATGCGCTTGGTCGGCGCGTCCAAGGCTCAGGTGCGCGGACCATTTATGATAGAAGGCGTCATCTACGGAATCATCGCCACCCTCATCACTGTGTTTCTCTTCTGGCCCGCTGCGGCATGGGTAGGAAGCAATATGACCAACTTCCTCGGCATAGATATGTACAGCTACTATCTGTCAAACTTTTTCCAAATTTTTGCAATACTTTTATTATCAGGTATAATTTTGGGGATAATTTCCAGCATTTTGGCGGCTAGAAGATATTTGAATAAATAGAAAATAAAAATAAAAAATATGGCAATAAAAAAAGAAACACCTGCCCGCAATGCTACGCATAGCGTTGCAGGCGGGAAATATATTTTCGTAGTGGGCGGCGTTATGTCATCGGTAGGAAAAGGCATCGCCGCCTCTTCTATTGGCAAGATTCTGCAGTCTCGCGGATACAAAGTCACCAACTTGAAAGCCGACATGTATGTAAATCTTGATGCCGGCACCATTCGCCCCGCCGAGCACGGGGAAGTTTTTGTGGGGGAAGACGGCATTGAAGCGGATCAGGATCTTGGAAATTACGAGCGCTTTACCGGACAGACAAGCACTCGGGATAACTATATCACTACCGGCCAGATATATGCTGAAGTTATCAGGCGAGAGCGCAATCTGGAGTACGGCGGAGAAGATGTTGAAGTTTATCCGGACATACCAAAAGAAATTATCAGGCGCATAGAAGCCTGTCAGAAAAAAAATAATTCCGAAATTATGATTACTGAATACGGCGGTACGGTAGGAGAATATCAGCTTCTGCCTTTTTTGGAAGCAGCGCGAATGATGAAATCAAAAAATCCGGCAGATGTTTTTATTGTTCTTATAAGCTACCTGCCGACACCCTCGCTTCTAGGGGAGCAAAAGTCCAAGCCTACCCAGCATGCGATCACAGACCTGTATTCAGTCGGTCTTAATCCGGATTTTGTTATCTGCCGGGCAGACGAGCCCGCAACTGCTGATATAAAGCGAACCATTTCCAATGTCTGCAGTCTGCCGATAGAAAGAATAATTTCCGCTCCGGATGTTTATTCTATTTATGATGTACCGGTTAACTTTGAAAAAGAAAACCTCGGATCTACGCTTTTAGAAGCCATGGGCCTGCAGACAAAAGAAAAAGATCTTTCAGACTGGACTGCATTTGCCGAAAAAATAAAGAAAATAAATAAGACAGTAAAGATCGGCATAGTCGGCAAATATTTTAATTTTAAATCCTGCAAAGACACTTATATTTCGGTCATAGAATCCATAAATCATGCGGCTTGGGGACTTAATTATAAACCCGAGATTGCCTGGCTGGATTCAGAGAAGTATGAAAATAATAAAAAATTATTAAGCGAACTTGATAATCTGGACGGCATTATAGTGCCGGGAGGGTTCGGCAAGCGCGGAACGGAGGGAATGATCTTGGCGGCGGACTACGCGCGCAGAAATAAAATTCCGTATTTTGGATTATGCCTCGGCATGCAGATCATGACGATTTCTTATGCTCGAAATGTTTTAGGACTAAAAGACGCGAACTCTACGGAAATGAATCCTGATACTAAATATCCGGTTATCTCCACTATGCAGGATCAGATTGAAAAAATAAAAAGTAAAAATTATGGCGCTAGTATGCGCTTGGGGACTTACCCCTGCGCATTGAAAGCAGGCACGGTAGCTCGGGGAGCCTACGGGCAAAACAGTATAGACGAGAGGCATCGTCATAGATACGAAGTAAATAATGCTTATGTGAAGCCTTTGGAAGAGGCAGGGCTTGTTTTTTCCGGAACTTCTCCGGACGGAAATCTTATGGAGATAGCTGAATTGCCTAAAAAAGAGCATCCATTTTTTCTGGGTACGCAATTTCATCCGGAATTTTTGGGAAGACCTTTGTCTCCGCATCCGCTTTTTACAGCTTTTGTAAAAGCCTGCCTGACGGCAGGCAGGCCTGCATAGCAAAAAACCCTGCCCGCCGTGGCGGGAAACATTAAAATTTTAGACAATTTTAATGTTTGGTGGTATAGTAGCCCAATATGGCTATTTTAGTTGTTGAAGATGAAAGAAAATTAGTGGATATTTTAAAAAGAGCGCTCAAGGGGGAGCGTTATTCTGTGGACGTCGCTTATGATGGAGAAGAAGGCCTGGAAAAAGCTATGAAGAATAATTATGCTCTCATAATTCTGGACATAATGCTTCCAAAAAAAGACGGCTTTACGGTCTGCAAGGAATTGAGGCAGCGTCAGATCCATACGCCGATAATTATGCTTACCGCGAGGGGAAGCGTAGAAGACAGGGTGGTCGGCCTAGACGTCGGCGCAGATGACTACCTCATAAAGCCTTTTGGATTAAACGAATTATTCGCCCGAGTTCGGGCAGTTTTGCGCCGACCGAAAACCACAGAATCCAATGTTACTAAAGTCGCCGATTTAATAATAGACAGAAAGAAACACGAAGTCACTCGCGCTGGAAAAGTCATTCCGCTTACACCGAAGGAATACAAACTTTTAGACACGCTCATTTCAAATCCCGGAGAAGCCATAAACAGGAGACAGCTTATTGACCATGCCTGGGGACCGACATTCAAAGAAACAAATAACGAACTCAACGTCCATATAAGGTATCTTCGTTCAAAAATAGACAGCGGAAAAAATAAACCCCTCATCCATACTGTCCGCGGAGTGGGTTTTGTTTTGAAAGAATAAAATTTAACTTATTTTTAATATTTTGATACACTCTAGGCGTTTGCTTGTAGTTAATAAATAGGTATTGCTAAAAGTCTTTTTGAGTTGTACTGTAATAGAAGGCAGTAGAAGAGTTGTACATTAATAACGGCATATCCCATCTGGGATTGGGCCTTACGTCCCTAAAGGAGGGGAAAATGATCAATTCAACACAACTTCCTTTCATCAACCTCTTGGGGGCAAAGGGGGCGGGAAAGGATACGATTCACGAAGCAATAATTCGGCTCTTCTTGCCTCGTCATTTGCGCCATCTCAGTAAGGAGGAACTAATAGAAAGATATCATCATCACCCGCCTCGGATGAAGCTGGTAAAGCGCGCAACAGAGCGGAAGAGACGCCGTGGAGAGGAAGGAAACTGGAAGTCTCCAGGAAGCTGGGTGCTTCAATTTTTTGAGTCCGAAGAATTCGAGCGTCGCCTGACCAATGGTCGCTATGGACCCGATGTAATCTTTGACGATCGGGGAGAGGAGCCGATTTTCTCTAATAAGTCAGGCATATACGGAGACTATGCGCCTGACATACTACCCCTGTCTCTCAGGTGGGTTTCCGACAACGGGGTTCCAGCCCGGTCGGGGGTCTTGCATCCTCGACATTATCCAGAGCCCGACGAAGACACGCTGTTTTATCTGGGAATTCTCGCGGACTCGACGCAGTTGGTAACACTATTGATGATGGAATACTTCCCGAACATGAAGAGTTTCTTTTTGAGCGTCGAGGAGGAGGAGATAAAACAGCGGTTATGCGTCCGCAATAAGGCTCTCGGTCTGACGGTCAAGGATCATTTGGAAATCAACAAGAGGTATCTTGCCTCTCATCCCGAGGATGGATGCATCGTTGTTTCAAACGATGGTGGCATCACACCCGAGCAATGCGCCATCAAAATCGCGAAAATCGCAGGGCTTCCCCTGCCGGCCAGGGTCCTCCGTTAATGGACCAGTAGTTCGGGGATGTGTGTCCTCGCTGATGAGCTCAAAAGAGCGAAACTAAAAACAAAACAAATTATGTCAATATTGGATTATGAAAGTCAAAGAATGCTTGACGTCGTGGATGAAAACGATCAGGTTATTGATGTTGTATCTCGCATCAAGGTTCATCAGGCGGGCTTATTGCATCGTGAAGTTCATGTGTGGATGTTTGAAAATGACGGCAACTTAATTTTTCAAAAAAGAGGCCTAAACCGAGCTCTGGCCGGCCTGCTTGATGCCACGGTCGGCGGACATATGGACAGCGGTGAAAGTTATGCGGACGCGGTGTTACGAGAAACGCGGGAGGAAACTAATCTCGAAATACCTATTGCGGATCTTGAGCTTTTAAAAATTATACGGTATTCGGATGTATCAGAAAATCCTTGGGATGTAAAGAATAATTTCTTCAGAGCCATATACATTTACAAAAAAACTATGGATTGCGATAAAATTCGCAAGGAGCCGAGCGTGCCCGGCATGGGTTTTCAAAAAATCTCACTCGAATCCCTGGATAATATTGGAGATAATGAAAAGCCCATGTTCATCCCTCATGTCTTAAAACTTGAGGTGCCCTTCGTTCTAACATATTTAAAAACTCATGACGTGGTCAATAATTGAAAAGTTAAAAATGATCAATCAGATCGCCCTCAAGATTATGGCAGAGGGCGACAACATATCCATAATAAAAATAGCTACAGAAGAAGTAGTAAAATTTTTTGAAGCTGATTTTGGTTTTGGATGGGGAAAATTCAAAGTAAATGACGAATACAAGATAGTGTATAAAAGCTTGAATATGAACTTCCACCCAAATTTTCCTCTTCAAAAAAATCAGTCATCCATATACAAGGACATTAAAAGTTATATAACTATACCAATTCATTATTTTGATCATTCATATGGAAGTATTGTGCTGTGTTACAAAAAAAAGCGAGATTTCAGTGAAGAAATACTTGCCTTGGTTGAAACTGCGGGAAATATAGTGGCTCAGTCTATTACCATAAATTGGCTGCTGGAAAACGAGCAAAAAGCCTTGACTTTAGCAGAAAAACAAAAAGCCACCGAAATATTGCTTTATCAGGAAAAATTAAAAAATGAATTTATTGCAAATGCCACTCATGAGCTCCGAACTCCGCTCGCTATTATGAAAGGGAACATAGGTCTGGCTAAGCAGGGCAAAGCTAAAAGCCTGCAATCTATAAATAATATTATAGATGATATAGATGAAGAAACAGATCATCTTTCAGCTATCATTTCAGACTTAGCTCTCCTGACATCGAACTCAAAACAGCCGGACGGGATTCCAAAAGAAAAAATAAATCTGAAATCCCTTGTCCGAGACGTTATCGAAAGATGCAAGTCTCTTGCCCATAAGAAAAATATATCAATAATTGCGAAAAATATACCAAATATTAATGTTTTTGGGAATAAATCGTATTTGGAAAAAATGCTTCTCAACCTTGTAAAAAATTCAGTTATGTATGGAAATAAAAATGGCCTCACAGAAATAAGTATTAATAAGTCGAAAAAGTTCATTACTATAACCGTTGCAGATAATGGGGTAGGCATATCAAAAGATGATTTAGCGCATGTGTTTGACAGGTTCTATAGGGGAGACAAATCTCATAGCACGAGCGGCACGGGCCTGGGGCTAGCTATTGTAAAGTGGATAGCGGAAGCTCACGGAGGAAGCGTAAATGTAAAAAGTGCTCTACATAAAGGCGCTACTTTCAGTGTTTATTTGCCAATAAAAGCAAAATAACCTTTATTTAGTAGTATTAAAATTACATTAAAGTTGTAAACAAGTTATAAACAGGTTTTCCCATATTTTGCCGTTATATACGGTTGCCCCGTATTTTTTTACCTGTATAATATTAAAATTAGATTAATATCTGAATATTAAGTAAAAAACAAAATGACAATTCAGCAGGAAATAAAACTAAAAATGTTACTGACGACAGCTCATAATGATTACGCAAAAGAGCTCAAAGCCCGCGCGTTTTATAAAGTCAACGACCGCTCGCTTTCTGAAGACCTGGTCCAGAAAACTTTTATGAAAACATGGAACTATCTTGCAAGAGGCGGAAGAATAGAAACGATGAAAGCATTTCTTTATCATATCTTAAATAATGTAATCATAGACGAATATAGAAAACATAAAGCGGCGTCGCTTGACGCGATATTGGAAAAAGGGTACGAACCCAGTGTTGATTATTTGTCGTCCATAACTAATCTGATGGATGGGAAAATAGCCGTGCTTTTGGTTGAACGTCTTCCGGAAAAGTATAAAAAAGTAATGAAAATGCGCTATATAGAGGACTTAACCCTGGAAGAAATTTCAAAACTTACCGGCCAATCTAAAAATACGATTGCTGTGCAGATACACCGCGGACTTGAAACGCTTAAAACTCTATATAAATTTAACGAAGAAAACCGAGAAGCCAGAGAAGAAAATAGGGGAGTGAGTTTTGGTATGGCTTAAAAAAAATAAAAATATAGAGCTAAATTTATCCCGAAGTTAATCTTTCATCACTATTAAATGCATATGAAAATGCGAGGGAATAGTTTTCATTTTATTTGTAGCTTCGGCCATAATATCGTACTCTCGCTCTATATATCCGACTTTTATTTCGTCGTATTCTTTTTTTTCTTCATCGCTTAATTCTTCATAAACCACATGTCTTTTTGGCACAGCCATATGCTGTATTTTAGCTATATAATCCCAAGGAAATATATTATCAACTATTTTCCAATACGTAAATTCTTTTACAAGAGGCGCTTTTTCACAAATGTCGCAAATGCGATCCATATGCCCGTCTTTCCTGTATTCTTTATATTTTTGTTCCATTTCTGGAGTTCTAAGTCTTGCCATCCCAGTACTAAAATTTTATTAATAATCTTTATCGTTATATCCCGCAGTCAAAAATTTAGTACGGGACAGGTATTTTTATTATAGCAAACTTTGTGGCTGCGGGTCAGGGACTCGAACCCCAATACCATCCTCCAGAGGGATGTGTCCTACCATTAGACGAACCCGCAATTGGCTTTGTTTACAATAGTACAAAAGGCGTTTTTAATCAAATTTAGTTACTGGCGAGGACAGTCCTAGCTAGCGCATGGTAATCTGCCCCAAAGTTTTGTGCTATAATGCCATAATAATGAAGAAGGCCCTAAAGGTTTTTGCCGGAGTTTTTGCGGGAATATTATTTCTCGCGGTTTTTTTGTTATTTTTCTTTCCGAGTTTATTTGGCGGGGTGGTGAGTTATTCAAAAAGCGGCGAAATATTAAATAAAATGATTCCAGAAGAAAAAATCCCCAAAAAAGCATTAGTAGTTGAGCCATTAAACAAAGAGGCTTACGATAAGAAATTAGAAGAACTTGCCAACAATCCAGTGTCAACCACCCCGCCTTCGGCACCCCTCCTTAATGAAGCCCGCCTGCCGGACGGGCAGGGAGGGGAAGGGGGTGGTGATTCTCCTACTCCAAAGCCTAAACCTACACTCTGGCCGGTAAAAACGGTTTATCCGAACGCTGGAGCGATTCTGCCGTTTAACCGTATCGTCGCTTATTATGGAAATTTATATTCTACGAAAATGGGAGTGCTCGGGCAATATCCTGAAACGGAAATGATTTCAAGACTAAAAGCAGAAGTGAAAAAATGGGAGCTTGCCGATCCGTCTACACCCGTCATTCCAGCTTTGCATTATATTGCAGTCGTTGCGCAGGGAAATGCCGGGGACGATGGCAAGTACAGAGCGCGTATGCCAGGGTCCGAAATTGAAAAAGTTCTGGCGATGGCAGACAAGATACCTGCCCGAAATGCTGCGCATAACGCTGCAGGCGGGAACGCAATAGTGTTTTTGGATATACAAGTAGGCTTTTCTACGGTGCAGACTGAAATTCCGCTCTTGGAAAAATATCTAAAACTCCCCAATGTGCATCTCGCCATTGATCCGGAATTTTCCATGAAGTCTGGAATACGGCCGGGGAAAATTGTGGGTACCTATGATGCCAGCGATATAAACTTTGTCGCCGAATATCTTGCCAAACTGGTGAAAGAAAATAATCTTACGCCCAAAATACTCATCGTTCACAGATACACGCAAAAAATGGTTACTAATTATAAGCAAATAAAACCGCTGCCCGAAGTGCAGATTGTAATGCACATGGACGGCTGGGGCGGACAGGCGAAAAAAATCGGCACTTATCGGAACTTTATATATCCAGAGCCAGTGCAGTTCACCGGTTTCAAGCTCTTTTATAAAAATGATGTTTTTGATGCCGGCACCTCTCTCATGACCCCGGAAACTCTTTTAAAATTAAACCCCAGACCGATATACATACAGTATCAATAGGAAATCTGATATAATACAAGCACATGAAAGGGATAGAAAATAAGGAAAAACAGGCGTGGAGAGATGTTAAATACAGCCAGAAATTTTTAAATGCATTTCGGGGCATATACATTGTTTTTAAAACTACGCGGCATGTTTTTATTCATCTTTTTTCGGCGATGGCTGTCGCAGCTTTAGGATTTTATTTTCATGTTTCCAGTATTGAATGGATAGCGCTCGTTTTTGCCGTAGGTTTTGTATTTGTCTCTGAATCATTCAACACTGCGATAGAAATAGATATAGATCTCACGTCGCCGGAATATCATCCGTACGCCAGAGACACCAAGGATACAGCTGCCGCGGCAGTTTTGCTCTCTGTGTTTACTGCTGTGATTATAGGGCTCATTATTTTTCTTCCAAAAGTTTTTTAGCCTTGCTTTAGATTTTATAAATTTGATATAATTGGGCAATGGATAAAAATGTAAAAATTTTTATTGGAGTGGTTGCAGTATTAGTAATAGCCATAGCTGTTGCTGCTGTTGCTCGAAAAGGAGGAGGAATTTCGGATGGTCCAGGCAAATACGACGAATTTGCTGCATGTCTCAAAGATAAAGGCGCCGTGTTTTACGGAGCTTTTTGGTGCCCTCATTGCCAGACCCAAAAGAAACTCTTCGGTTCTTCTCAAAAATTGCTTCCGTATGTAGAATGTTCTACAGCTGATGGACGGGGACAGACGCAGGGGTGCATAGAAAAAGAAGTGAAAAGTTATCCGACTTGGGAATTTGCCGACGGTTCAAGACTTAGCGGAGAGATACCGCTTGCGCAATTGGCAGAAAAGACTTCATGCGCGCTGCCGCAATAAAAATTTATGAATCAGGAATCTATTCACTACTTGAACTTATTTCTCGGGGTGGGAACGATAGCGTTGCAGTTTTTTTCCGTCTTGGCGCTGCTAGTGCTTTTTTTTAGGCCAAAAGGAAACAATAAAAATTTCTATCTGGATTTCATAAATAAGCATTTTTTGGTATTGGGTTTCTTGATTACCCTATTTTCTTCAGTATTTCCGCTGGTCTATTCTGAAATAATCAATTTTCTTCCGTGCTATTTATGCTGGTGGCAGAGAGTTTTTATGTTCCCGTTATTTTTGATGTTTGGTGTCGCGTTGTGGGACAAGGACAGAAAAGTAATACGTTATGCGCTGCCGCTTCTCTGCGCGGGATTTCTGGTATCTGCATATCAGAATTTCTTTTACTACTTTGGCGAAACTTCCAATCTCCCCTGTGATGCCTCCGGCGTGTCCTGCTATCAGCGCTTAGTTTCAGAATTCGGCGGATATATATCTATACCGATGATGGCGCTCACAGCATTTTTCGGACTTTTAACTTTGCTCGCAGTGGCCCATTTTTATAAAAAAGAAAATTAGTAAACATTATTAGTTAACAAAATTTACCGCCAAGGGCGGTCAGGTATGGGAAAAGGAAATAATGCATATAGAAAAGACGTAAAGAAGCCAAAAAAGGCCCGCCTTGACTCGGCGAGGCAGGCAAATAAGAAATAATATGGTAAAATCTGAAAATGGCAGATAAGAATGTTCAGATTTTAATTATTGATCTTGGCTCTCAGTATATGGAAATAATCAGGCGCAGCCTGCGGTATTTGGGTTTTCACTCTATCATACTTCCGTCGGGTGTTGGACACCCGAATTCTTTATTGCAATGGATAAAAGCAAATAATCCGAAGGGAATTATTCTCTCTGGCGGCAATGCGAGCGTGTACGATGCAAATATGCCAAAAATTCCAAAAGAAGTTCTTGATTTAGGTGTTCCAATTTTAGGTATATGTCTTGGCATGCAGTGGCTCGCATATGTCAATGATAAAGATTCTATTCAGGCAGTCAAAGAAGGCAAATCCTACGGACCGGTAGAAATATCTTTAGACGACAGTATGCTCTTTAAAGATCTTCCTAAAAAAATTAACGCATGGTCTAGCCATGGAGATTCCGTAAAAAAAGCCCCTTCTGGATTCAAAGTTGTAGCAACTTCTAAAGAGGGAACGGTGATAGAAGCGATGGAATGTGCAGAAAAAAAACTTTGGGCGGTGCAATTTCATCCCGAAGTAGAAGAAACACAGGATGAAAATATTATTTTAAACAACTTCGTGGGAAATATTTGCGGTTGCAATCAGGATTATGACAAAAAAGATGTTATAAATGAAATTCGTGAAAATACTAAAAAAATACTAGGCAACGGAACGACAATAATAGGTGTTTCTGGCGGGGTAGATTCTACAACACTCGCGGCGATACTTGCTCCAGCTTTGGGTGCTAAATTAAAAGCTTTTTTTATAGATACAGGCGGAATGCGCAAAGATGAAGTAAAAAGAGTAAAAGAAATTGCAAAAAAAGCAGGAATTAATTTAGAAATAATAAGCAAATATAAAAATAAATTTATAGAAGATATAGGCAAGACAATAGATGCTGAAGAAAAAAGGAGAGCTTTTCGCAAAGTTTACGGCGAAGTTTTCAAAGAGATCGCAAAAAAATACGGCGCGACCCATATGTTGCAGGGGACGCTTGCTACAGATCTTATAGAATCCGGAAGCGCAGGTAATTCTGCCCTTATAAAAACTCATCACAATGTAGATCTTGGTTTAAGTCAATGGGGGCTCACAGAAATAATGCCGCTATCTGATTATTTTAAATTTGAAGTGCGGGAGCTTGCCCGCGAGTTCGGCCTTGATGAATTACTGACAAATAGGCAGCCATTTCCCGGCCCGGGATTGTATTTGCGGATAGTCGGCACGCCTGTTACCGAAGAACTTCTAGAAATTGTCCGCGAAGCCGACCATGAAGTGACTGAAATTCTAAAAAAACACAATGTATATAACAAAATTTCGCAGGCTATCGTCGCGCTTCTCGGCGTGAATACTGTCGGTGTAAAAGGGGACGGGCGAGTATATGGACATTCTCTGGTGGTGCGCACCGTAGAGACGACAGATTTTATGACCGTCAAAGGTTTTTATTTAAGTAAAGAAATTTGCGAGGAAATAGTTAGTGCTCTCATCAAGCACTCCAAGATCGTGCGCGTCTTTTTCGATTGGACATCCAAGCCTCCGGCAACGACAGAATTTGAATAATTCCTTAACCTATCATATATGATATATTAATATGCTGGAATTTTATAAAAAAGAAAAACTACTAATTAAAAAATTAAGCACTCCGGCTAAAGTGCAGGATTATTTAAATGCAATTCCGTTTAATTTTGAGAAAAGTGGGGAGACCCTAAAAAGCCCTCTTTTTACGATGAGACAAAAGAATGCGCATTGCTTTGAAGGAGCTCTACTTGGAGCCCATATTTTGTCTCAGCATGGTTTTACGCCGTATCTTTTGCATTTGAAGGCTACAAAAGGGGATTACGATCATGTAATTGTCCCTTTTAAAATAGGCAAATTTTGGGGTGCTTTATCTAAAACCAATCATGCTGTCTTGCGATATCGCGAGCCGGTATATAAGAATATCCGCGAGCTTGCCATGTCCTACTTTCATGAATATTTTTTAAGCTATGGTTCTCATTCGGGACAAAAAACTTTACGGCAATATTCCGCATTGTTAAACTTAAATACTTTTGAAAAAGGCTGGGAAACTCTCGAAGGCGACCTGTGGGGCATAGATGAAGAACTTGATAAAATAAAACATTACAACATTTTGCCTGCCCGTCCGGCAGGCGGGCAAAATAACAAAATAAGAAAACTTCGCAAAGCGGATAAGATTGAAATTAAAGCGGGGAAGTTGACAGAGTGGAACCTCCGTAGTAGAGCATAGCTCACTACGGGGCAAGAAAGTGATATAATAGATATATTATAAGCTTAACAACTTTTTATGAATCAATATAAAACAGGTTTGGCTTTAGGGTCGTTTGCAGCGCTAGTTCATGTTGTATGGGTTCTCTTGGTTGCTCTTGGCTGGGCGCAGCCGTGGATGAATTTTGTGTATGGCATGCATTTATTAAATAATCCATTTGTGATTATGCCATTTGACTTAACACGAGCAGTAAGTGTTGTCATCATTGCATTTATCATGGGCAACATTGTCGGCAATGTGTTTGCCTGGATTTGGAATAAAGTTCATAATTAAATTATATGGAATACTCATATTTATGGCTGCTGGGGAGAATTATATTGGGAGGTTATTTTATAATGAGCGGTTATGCGCATTTCAAGAATCTTGCAAGCTATACAGGCTACGCACAGAGCAAAGGCGTGCCTATGGCAAAAGCTTCGGTAATAATTACCGGACTTATGATGCTTTTAGGGGGCCTAGGCATACTCATTGGCGTGTATGTGCAATTTTCAATATTCTTGCTGGCGTTGTTTCTTCTGGGAACTTTGGTTAAAATGCACACTTATTGGAAAGAGACAGACCCAATGGCTCGTATGGGCGAACGGGTTAACTTTTACAAAAATCTTGCCTTGATCGGAGCGTTGTTGATGATCACTCCATATGTCACTCCTCTTGGTGATATGATCATGTCTCTTTTTTAAGCTTACGATAAGTTTTTGTTTATTATCTTCTCTACAAAGATTTTTGGGGATCCGTAATAGAGCCTGTTGAACGTTTCTATAGCCTCTTTGATTACAGGCGAGGATTTTGACTTTTCCGGAGGAATGCTCATGCCTGAAAATGCGTTGCTTGTCTTACCGTCTATCATTAGCTTTATATAGAAATTAAATTTTGGTAAATTCATAAAATCCTCAACTTCCATCGGTATAAACTCCTTGGATAATATTTCTGCATCTTCGGCTCCTACTTCAAATGAAAGAATAGTGCCGACATTGCCCAATACGGCATCTTTTATATTTTCAGGCAGCTGGGCCAAATATTGGTTCGTGATATGCACCCCTAGTCCGTATTTGCGCGACTCGGACAGCATGCTTATGAATGTGTCTGTCGTGAAATTCTGGAACTCATCCACATACAGATAAAACGGTTTTCGGTCTCCGCTTTCCTTATTTGCTCTTTTTAATATTCCAGCCTGCAGTTTTGATAATATTATCAGCCCGAGCATATGCGCATTTATTTCTCCAATTTTGCCTTTTGACAGGTTAACCAGCAGTATTTTTTTATTATCCATAAGACTTTCAAAATCAAAACTGCTCTTATGCTGTCCGATAATATTGCGCATCAGAGTGTTGTTCATAAATTGTCCGAATTTAGACATAAAATAGTTCAGCATTTCGCTCTTATGAAAGTCCGAAGTTTTAGACATTTGCTTTGTCCAGAATTCTATTACGACAGGATCTGTCAGATGCCGCCTTTTTTCCATTTCAAAATCACGGTCAATAAAAAGTTTTGGAATTTCTACCAGGCTTCCGCCTTCCGGTCCCGCCATGACAGTGAGCGCGGCATTTCTGAGCCAATGCTCAAATTGCGGGCCGATAATACCGGACTTTTGAGGATCAAATAGCTTATAAAATATTTGTATGCATTCGTTAACCAAAAAATCTTTTTCTATTTCAGAACGGGCTTCAAGTATGTTAAGCCCGAAAGGAAAGTCTATATCGCTTGGATCAAATAATATTACATCTTCAAGCCTTTCTTTTGGAATATTCTTCAAGAGCCAGTCTATAGATTCTCCGTGCGGATCAATAAAACAAACTCCGTTTTTATTCTGTATGTCCTCTAGGCACATATTTTGAAAAATAGTAGATTTGCCCACTCCCGTCTTGCCGACCATATACATATGGCGCAGCCGCTCTTTTTCACCATACTTGATAACAGTTGTCTTGCCCCGAAATTTATTTATCCCAATAGTTACATTGTTCATAAGATTTATATATTATTAATATTTAAAGGTTTTTTATCAAAGTAATTATCATCTATTACAGGTTTTGATTTGTTGTTAATTTTTTCTTGAATTTGCAATTCATTATTAGCAACCCCAAGCAGGATTTCATTTTGCCTGCTGATTTTATCTATAATAATTTTTTTTGTTTCTGAACTTATATAGCTATCTATAGATAGAAGCATTTCGTTTTGCAATATAAGTATTTTTTCATTGTCGTTCATAAAATTTTTATTACTTATTTAATAACGTATTTACCAGTAACGACTCGCAAGTTTCTTCGATAAATCTCTTTACCGGACGGGCGCCAAATCTTTCATCTAATAAAGGTTTTATCCTTTCTTCAAGTTCTTTTTGATCTATATCAAACGATACATTGTGCTTTGTCAGTCTTTTTTCAACTTTCTTTATTTCAAGCTTGGCTATTTCAATCAGATTTGGGAGAGAAAGCGGATTGAAAATAAGTATGCTGTCAAAACGATTTATAAACTCCAGCCTGAACATTTTTGCTAATTCGGGAATCATTTTTTCTTGTATAAATTTTTCGCTCATAACATCTTTTCCTTTATTAAATTCTTCTAATATTACGTTAACCCCTATATTAGAAGTTGCCATTATTATGGAATTGCAGGCATCTACTGTTTCATTCTGTCCTGAAGTCAGCCGTCCGTCATCCAGTACTTGTAAAAAAATATCAAAAATCTTTGGATGCGCCTTTTCTATTTCATCCAGTAATATTAGGCAATGCGGCTCTTTCTGCAGGGCATTGGTAAGGGCGCCGCCGCTTTCATAGCCGCTGTACCCCGCGGGAGCTCCTATTAATCTTTGTACGGTATGGTCCTGCCCGAATTCTGACATGTCGAAGCGTATGAAACTTTCTTTTCTGCCAAACATAATTTCTGAAATTAATTTTGCTGTTTCAGTTTTTCCTACCCCCGATGGTCCTAATATCAGGAATGATCCTAAGGGTTTACTCGGATTTCTTATCCCCAGTTTTGCTCTCTGCAGTGTTTGGATGATTTTATTGACTGACTTAGTTTGGTTGATAATTTTTGAATTTAGGGTTTGATTCAAATTTTTTAGTATTTCTATTTCATTTCCGCTGAGCTGCATTTTTGGTATCCCAATTTTAGCAGAAATAATATTTGAAATTATTTCACTTGTCAGCATCTTCTGGTTCATAGATTTAGCGAGCACTATTCCTTCATCTAAAAGACTAATAGCTGCCTGAGGGAGATGCCCTAAAGAAGGGAATCGTTCTACGTGGGAAATAATTTCTTCCATCTCTATAGAAGAAACGATAACTTTGTGGTTTTTATTCAGCTGCAGCATTTTACTTTGCAGTATTTGAACATATTCGAAATTATGCTGTTTTCTCAATTTAACGGTCTCAAACATTTTTGTAAATGCGGGATACTCGCGCTCTATCCAGTTGTATTCTTTGGGTTCCATCGTGAGCAATACCTTCACTTCCGGATTTTTAAGAATATCGTTATATAACCTCGCTGTATTTGAGAGCAAATTTGAATTGCCATACACCACTCTGCCAAAATTATCCATAAATAAAACACAAGAAGGCAGTTCGCTCATGGTCGTTTTAAAATACATCCCTTCTTCGCTGTTGTTATCCAGATTAAATAAATGTTCAGTACTTAATTGAACAAAACCCAAATGATCATATTTTTCTTCTTTTGCTAGATTTTTAATCCAGCCATACACCAGACTTGTTTTACCTGCTCCGCTTTGGCTTACTATAATAATATTATTATTTAGGCTTCGGTTTATAATTCTGGTTAATCGATCCATCTCTTCTTTTCTCCCTACCACTCGCGGAAACTTACCTAAAGCAATTTCTTCCCGTAAGTCAGAATATTCGGTTTTTTTAAAATTCTTCATCTATTTTAGGCAGCTCTTTTTAGTGTTATACCATTTAGTGTATTAATAATTTTAGATTTGCCACCAGTTGGTTTTGTGTTAGCGCTGTCAGCTTCTATCGCAGAATAAGGGATTGGTCTTATCTGTATTGATTCATTTAGATTCGGCTTGTTTCTTGTCTGTGGTATTCCCAAAATACGCAAAAGCATCCCATGACCATCTATCGCAAGATTTTTCTCCATTTTTTCTGCTATTGGGAGAGTTTTTTCAGCAGCGACTGATTGTGTATCCATAAATTTCTCGCTTCGCGCTTCGTCATTTCTCTCTAGCATATTCTTTAATTTAGTTTTTGTTGCTTCTCGTTCTATTTCTTTTGGTTCTTTTGGAAGGTTTTGTATTACTTCTGCTGTTTCTATTTTTATATTTTCTATGACCTTCGGAATCTCATTCTTAATTTCGATTTCTCTTGACGCTACGGGTGCTTCTATCGGAGTTTCAATAGCTGCTTCTTTTATTTCTTTATCTATTGCAGTTGCAACTGTTTCCTCTGCTATTTCTTGATTTTCGCTTGTAGCTGAAACTAATTCTGTTGTGTGATCGTTCACAATTTCTTCTGTATTTTCAGGCTCAATGACTTGTATCTTTTCCTGCATTTCAATTCCGGGCGCTACTTCTTTTTCTGCAGGTTTTATTTCAGCTTTAAGTGTAGTCCTTATTTCGACATATGGGGAAACGACTCCTGTAACAACGGTCTTAATAGGCTCTTCTGTTTTCGTTTCAGGCTTTCGCATAATTATGGTCTCGGGTTTTGTCGCTTCGTTTTTTGGGTTATCTGTAGTTTTAATTTCTGGCGCGGAAACTTTAATATTTTCCGCAGCTTTATTATCTACCAGTGCTGGTTGTTCCTCCGCTACTGCGTGAATTTGTTCTACTGTTTCAGCCGCAGCGGGGATTTGCATTTCAGGTACTTCAATTTCTTTTCTGACTTCTTCTACTTCTTCTTTAATATCTGGTTTTTCGCTTACTGCCGGTTCGTCTTTTAGCAAGTCTAGAATTTTCTCGGTAACTTGCCTATCTATTTCTTGCTCTTGGATTTTCTCTGCAACTATTTCTGCAGCTGGTTGTTCAACGGTCTGTATGGGATCTTGTACACCTGACTTTTCGCTAGACATTACATCAGATACTTCATTAGGTTCAGCGTGTTCTGTATCTAGCGTAACCACAGGATCTACTTCCACTATGTGATCAACTTCAGGAGCACCTAAGCTAACTTCTCCCTGAACTGCCGCCTCGACCCGTTCAACAGTCTTTTCGGTGACTGTTTGTGCTTCTACAGACAAAGGTATGTCCACTAATATTTCTTTATCTCTGATTTCCTCCTTTTCTTTATCTAAGTTTATTTCTAGATTCAAATCTTCTTCCGCAGTTTTCGTTCCTTCTATACTATCAATTGGTTTTTCTTCTGATTCTTCTTTATCTGTCACTGATCGAATTTCGTACTCGATGATTCCTTCCGTATTCATTTTTACAGCAGTAAAATAAGTGGTTTTTCCGTCCCTATGGTCCGGCAACATGTGCGACTGTCCTGGATTAGTAGTCAGAGTTGCCAACAGGTCCGCTTGCGCTAACTTTTGATCTTCAGTAAGTTCGGAAAGTACCACCATTCCTTGATATTCAAGTTTCGAATTTTCTTCGCTGCAACCACTGTTGGCTACAAGAAATTGGGTTAAGGTTTCTTCCTCGCTGTCTTTATCTTCAATATCTTTTTCAATGGGTTCTTCATCTATACCGGGTTCCTTTTTGTCATTGTTTTCGTGTTCTGGGATTTGATCGTATAATTCCAAACCACCCTCAAAGTTTGATTCTCTGCTTTCTTCTATAGTTTCTTCACTTAATGGTTCTCCACTTGTAGAAAATTCATCACTCATAAAATAATTCGCAATTAAAAACAAAAAATCCTGCCTTAGAGCAGAATTTGTGGGCCTTCAATCCGTCTTCGCGTAAAGCTACGACGAGACGATGAAACATGAAGGATATCCTGCTCGGGACACTTAAAACATTTTGAAAAATGATCGGTATTCGGACTTGTTCCCTCTCGCCAAATGGCGTATCAGGACTTACCGTAGCGGCACTGTACCGGAATCCCCGCCTTGACTCGTCAACGCGAGGCAGGTCACCGGTTTCCCCAATTCACTTCTTTAATTTTTCAAAGGGAACATTTTTAGTGTATACTGGTTTTATCTGATGTCAAAAAAAACTGTGGAAATCAA
>JACPLQ010000015.1 GCA_016186435.1 Candidatus Nomurabacteria bacterium
AGTCCCGCATGACGCGCGTTGCCGAGGAACTTTTGAAAGACATCGAAAAAGATACGGTTAATTTCCGCGACAACTACGACGGGACGCGCCGGGAGCCGGTGGTCATGCCCGCTTCAGTTCCCAATCTGCTCTTAAACGGCACGCTCGGCATTGCCGTCGGTATGGCGACCAATATCCCGCCGCATAATCTCGGCGAAGTCGTCGATGCGACGCTCGCTCTCATCGAAAACAGCGACGCTACTACCGAAGATCTGATGGAGTTCCTAAAAGGTCCGGATTTTCCGACCGCGGGGATTGCTTATGGCTACAAAGATATGCTTCATGCGTATTCTTCGGGCAGAGGCGGCGTGGTTACGAGAGGCGAAGCGGAAATCGTAGAACAAAAACCTGCCCGCCCGGGTTCGGCGGGCGGGGACGGAAACTTTTCAATAATAATTACTTCTATTCCTTTCAGAGTAAACAAAGCAAATTTAATTGTGAGTATTGCGGAGCTGGTTCAGGAGAAAAAACTTGAAGGCATAAAGGCTCTTCGCGATGAATCAACCAAAGATATTCGTGTGGTCATTGACCTGAAATCGAGTGCCCATCCGGAAAAGGTTCTGAATTATATATATAAAAATACTCAGCTTGAGTCTAATTTTAATTTCAACATGGTGGCTCTTGTGGACGGCGTGCCGCAGACCCTTTCTCTCAAATCCATACTTACGGAATTCATCGCTCACCGGCAGGATGTCGTAAAAAGACGCTCAATATATGATCTTAGAAGAGCCGAAGAAAGAGAGCACATATTGCTCGGACTCAAAAAAGCGCTTGATAAGATAGACCGAGTCATCACTGTCATTCGCGGTTCCAAGACTTCTCAAATAGCAAAAGTAAACTTGATGAAAGAATTTAAATTTTCCGACCTGCAGGCTGCGGCAATTCTGGAAATGAAGCTCGCAAAGCTTGCCGGACTGGAGCGAAAAGCAGTTGAAGATGAACTCTCGGAGAAACAAAAATTTATTGCCGAGATGAAAGATCTTTTAGCGAGTCCAAAGAAAATTTTAAAAACAATTTCTGCCGAATTAAAAGAGATAAGAGAAAAATATGCCGACGAACGGAGAACAAAAATTGTGAGGGGGGGAGTGAAAGAAATTTCAGACGAAGATCTCATACCGGAAAAGGAAACTGTACTCGTACTCACTGCCGGCGGATACGTAAAATGCACCGATCCTTCCGAATATCGCGCGCAAAAAAGAGGAGGAGTAGGAGTCATAGATCTTGAAACAAAAGAAGAAGATTTTGTAACGATGCTGGTATCCGGATCTACGCATTCCAATTTGCTTTTCTTTACAAATCTCGGAAAAGTTTACCAGATGAAAATGTATGATATTCCGGAAGGCCGGCGGGCCACGCGCGGAAAATCCATCATGAATTTTCTCCAGCTTGGGGGAGATGAAAAAGTAAATTCCATTCTGGCTATGCCCAAGGACTTGTCCAAGGCGGGTTCGTCTCTCATGCTCGTCACCAAAAACGGCACGGCCAAGAAAATGGCAAGTGAAAGCTTTAAAGATGTACGCAGAAGCGGAATCATAGCTATCAGGCTTGATAAAGACGATCAACTTATTTCTGCTCTAGTGACAGAAAAGGGAGACGAAGTTATGATGGCGACAGCAATCGGCCAGTCTATAAGATTTAAAGAATCTGATGTCCGCGAGATGGGCAGGACTGCAGGGGGAGTTTCCGGTATAAGGCTAAAAAAAGGCGACGAAGTTATTGGTGTTGATGTTATAAAGAAAGAGCAAAAAGAAGGCTCATTTTTAACTATGAGCGCAAATGGTTTTGGCAAGAAAACAAACTTAAAAGAATATAAAGTGCAGAAACGCGGAGGGTCCGGAGTAAAGACCGCGAAAGTAACTTCTAAGACAGGCAAGCTTATAGTAGCCAAGGTGCTTTCGGGCGAGGAAGAAGAATTAATCGCAATGTCAAAGAAGGGGCAAGTGATCCGAACTCCGCTCAAAGAAATTTCTTCTCTCGGACGCCAGACGCAAGGAGTGACTATCATGCGCCTCCGCGCCGGCGACTCTATCGCTTCGCTCGCGTGCATATAACTTTATTGGTATACTATAGGTAATGTTTACTGACCCGATAAAAAATTTAAAAGCATTTGGATTGCGTGAAAATGATGTCGTGGCAGATTTGGGAGCTGGCACCGGATATTATTCTCTTTTTGCTGGAACACTAGTGCCGAAAGGAAAAGTGTACGCGATAGAAATAGATAAAAATTTCTTAGATACCATAAAGCGCAAAGTAAAAGAAGCAAATTTAAAAAACGTAGAAATAATCTGGGGGAATGTGGAGACAATTGGAGGCACTAAGATAGGAGACAATGTGGCGGATGCCGTAATCGCTTCCAATGTGCTTTTTCAGCTGGAGAACAAAGACATATTTATTTTGGAAATAAAAAGAATATTGAAGCCGAAAGGGAAAGTGCTTCTTGTGGACTGGCGAGCGGATTCTATCGTGGGGCGAAAAATGTCTGTCAAAAAGGAAAAAATTACAGAGATGTTTGAAAAAGAGGGTTTTGTCAGAGACAGCGAAATAGATGCAGGGAATCATCATTATGGTATGATATTAAGGAAGAGCCGAGAATAGGCAATGAAACCAAATTTTCAGCTAATCATCGTTATAGTATTTATAATAGCCGCTATCGTAGGCATTTTGGTTTTCTCTGGCGCGATACCTATAGGGGATGATGGGGAAGGCAGTCTGGGAAGCGTAATCTTATGGGGCACTGTACCGCCCTCACTTATTTCAATTCCGCTGGAAGAATTTAATAAAGCAAACCCGTCGTTTGTCGTAAAATACGAGCAAAAATCCGCGAATACTTTTGACCGCGATTTACTGGAAGCCCTGGCCTCCGGCAAAGGGCCCGATCTATTTTTTCTGCCCGACAGCCTCGCTTATCATTACGCCAATAAAATCTTTACCGTTCCCTACACTAGTTTTCCTATATCAACTTTTAAAAATACATTTGCCGGAGCGGGAGAAGTATTCCTCACATCCAAGGGCATTATAGCTTTCCCGATATCCATAGATCCGCTCATATTGTATTACAACAGGAGCATTTTGGATGCGAACGGCGTGGTCTATCCGCCGGCTACTTGGGAAGATCTGGCGGCGATGGTTCCGCTTCTTACAAAAAAGGATGAATCTGGAAAAATCACGCAGAGCGCTGTGGCGCTCGGCCATGGCACCAATATTACCCACGCCAAAGAAATACTTTCTGCGCTTTTTATGCAGGCTGGCAATCCTATAGTCAAAGAAGAAAACGGCAGGTTTGCTTCTGCGCTGGATTCTTCAGTGGGGAATTACAACCTCCCTTCCATCTTAAAGTTTTACACGGATTTCGCGGATCCAAGTCATCCTGCCTACTCATGGAATAGATCCTTTGCCAATTCCGACGATGTTTTTTCCAGCGAAAATCTAGCCTTTTATTTCGGATATGCGAGC
Source organism: Candidatus Nomurabacteria bacterium (assembly GCA_016186435.1). Taxonomy (GTDB): domain Bacteria; phylum Patescibacteriota; class Minisyncoccia; order Phycocordibacterales; family UBA9973; genus UBA9973. The sequence continues at coordinate 3,493 of JACPLQ010000015.1, forward strand.
GAGCTTGAATCTTTCGTAAAAAAGAATCCCAACCAAAACTTTTTTGTAGCCCCGTTTCCCCAGATTAAAAATTCAAAGTTTAAGCTTACCGGAGCGCGGGTGACCGGCCTCGCCATCTCTTCTGCCTCTAAGAATTTCAATACAGCTTTCACGGCGGCTTCCCTAATGGCTACCGGCAACTTTGCCTACAAATTTGCGGCGGCGCAAAACGTAGCCCCCGCCCGCCGTGACCTCTTATCTATAAAGCCTGCGGATGCTTATTCGCCTATTTTTTATAACTCTGCGCTTTTTTCCAAAGGCTGGCTTGATCCCTCTCCGGAAGATACCGATCGCATATGGGTCAGCATGATAAACGCCGTGCTTTCAAACAGCATGACCGTAAAAGATGCTGTTAAGGACGCTAGCTCCAAACTTAGCCTTTTATTATTAAAATAGTATGAAAAAAACAACAAAATTTTTAATTAATCTGGCAGTGTTTATGATATTAGTTATTCCGGCTGTTTCCTTGGGGCAAGACGGTGGCTTAGTTCCTTGCGGGAAGGCAAACGGCGCGCCATGTGACTGGAATGGCCTAATGGCTCTTATAAATGGGTTAATAAGTTTTATTCTTTTTGACCTGGCGATACCTATTGCCGCTATAATGTTCGCGTACGCTGGGTTTCTTATGGTTACTGCGGGGGGAGGAGAAGGAAAAACAAAAGCAAAGGCAATTTTCGCGAATACTTTAATCGGACTTATCTTCGCCGTAGCCGCTTGGCTCATCGTGAATACTCTATTATCAATTTTAGGATACGACGGAGACTGGCTAGGTTTTATAAAGCCGACGCCATAAGCGGTTTTGCTAAAAACCAAAGCTCACGGTATAATACAAACACATGAAATTCATTAATAAAAGCTGGCAAAAGTTTATTTTTCTTGCTTACTCAATTTTACTGCCAGTTATTTCTTCGGCTGGCGAGGGTGAAGTTCCCGCACCATGTGATGTAGTTACTTCCGGCAAAATTAATAATCCTCTATGTGGTACTGCAGGATCAATTCCAGAGCTTATCCAGAAAATTTTAGAAGGCGCGCTCAAAATAGGCATACCGCTTCTGGCGCTCGCTGTTATATACTCCGGCTTTCTTTTTGTCGCCGCCAGAGGCAATTCAGAAAAACTCGGCAAAGCCAAAGACACATTACTTTATACATTAATAGGAGGAGCCATACTCCTTGGCTCTTGGGCTATAGCAGAGCTTATAGCAAATACCGTGACTTCATTAGGCTAATCCCGTTAGAGATAACAAAAAATATGTTTCATTATTATATTAACCTATTAACAAAATTATATGAAAATCTCTAACGGGATGAAAAAAAGATTATTGAAGTTCTCTGCAATATTTTCCTTAACGTTTCTGCCGGCTCTGGCTTATGCGGAGGTTACTATCTCCGGCGCGGGCGGGTCTTGCGCGGGGGTGCCAAACGCAATAGGGGAACTCTTGTGCAACATACAACAACTCCTAAATTCCATCGTTCCTATTCTCATAACTATCGGAGTGGTTTACTTTGTCTGGGGGATAGTGCAATTTTTTATCGCCGACAGCGAAGAAGCCAAAACAAAAGGCAAGGATAAGCTCATCTACGGCATCATAGGGTTCGCAGTTATCATAGGCGTTTGGGGGCTTGTGAATATTGTCGTCAATACTTTTGGTTTTGACCAGGGAGATCTTTATGCTCCTGCTTTGGCGCCGATTCAAACCCCGGGAGATGAGGGCTTGTGTACCATGAGAGAAAATTTCCAAGGACTTCTTAATTTCGGTGTCTGCCTCATCAACAATTCTATAATTCCTCTGATCTTTGCCGTCGCTATCCTCATGTTCATCTGGGGCGCGGTTAAATTCTTTATTATAAATTCGGACGAAGAGGCCAAAAGAGAACAAGGGAAGCAGTTTATGATCTGGGGAATTATTGCCCTCACGGTAATGACTACTGTCTGGGGGTTGGTGGCCTTATTGGGAGGCACGTTTGGTATTGGAGGGGATATTCTGCCTCAAGTTGCGCCGCCCGGCTCGTCGTCGCAATATCAAGGTCCTTGCCCCAATGGTTCGATTATACGCTCAGATGGAACTTGCCCCTAATTTGTTTAGGCGTTATAATTGAAAGATATTATTAATTAGTTATTATTAGGTCGCAATTATTAGAAAGTATTATAATAAATTATGAAAAAGAAATTGGTTTTATTGTCAGGTTTTGTTATGGGGTTGGCGCCGGTAGCCGCTTTGGCTCAAGTAGACACCAGCGGAGCTACTTCTACGGGCTGTAATATTGGTGAAACCGGAACCTTGTTTGGATTATTGTGCCGTGTCGGACAATTTCTAAACTCTATCATTCCTGTGCTTATAGCCCTTGGAGTGTTGTTCTTCGTGTATGGAGTCATTACCTTCGTGATTGCGGACGATGAAGAGGCAAAGACGAAAGGCAGAAACCGAATTATCTTTGGTATAATCGGCCTTGCTGTCATCATCGGTCTGTGGGGATTGGTAAATCTTCTAAGAAATACATTTGACTTGGATAACACTACCGATATAGAGCTTCCTACTATTCCGGTTGTTATTTAGTAATAAAAAGTATGGAGGATTTATTTTCCACGAAAATCGCTTACGCCAGTTTAGACACATTTCTCGGCAATGTTTATGTTGAAATAATAAATCCGCTGATCATATTTCTTTTCGGTCTGGCGTTGGTATTTTTCCTCTATGGCGTTCTTGAATTTATATTGAATCAAGAAAACGAAGAAGCGAAAACCAAAGGCAAGAGCCATATGATGTGGGGAATTATCGGTCTTGTTATAATGATGGGAGTCTGGACTATTCTCGGGATGATAATAAATACATTTGATCTGAAGGGCATAGATGTGGAAAATGGAAATATAGAAGTGGATTTAAATCCTTAGTCAAAGCTCTACTTCCGGGTAAAAAGAAAACGGGCGGGCTCATGGTGAGTCCCGCCTGTTTGTTTTCGTTGCGCTGGCCAAGCGCGATGATTGAGGTTGCCCTCCTTTCTAGCCGGTTAAAGAACTAGTTAAGTTAGCAATGCCCGCCCCCGCGATAGATGCGGAAGGAGACCTTGCCATTTTCCGGGTCGTTCGGATCCCAGAACTTCTTGGGACCCGACCTCCGAGGCTGCGGAAGCTGTTGACAGTCCCCAGTTGCACTGGGGTTGAAAAGAAATGCATCCTCGCCAGGGTATTGCACCATGATAGGTGCATCTGCCTCGAGCGAGAAACCGTAGTTTGCCGTTACCTCTGTCGGGGTTGTGCCCCTGACCTTGATCGGTGGCTCTGATGCTGGAGCGACGGTCGTGTGTTCTCGAACCCGCGAGGTCCGAGTGTGAGGAGCCGTAGGTGGCGGATCTTTCCGCTTGCCGAAGGCTCCTCGCCAGATGCGCTTGAGGGGAGAGCCGATCCAGCCATCATTCTCGATGTCTGTGGTCGTGCTGCCGCTCAGCACTGTGGCCACTACGGCTCCTCCCGTACCCACAACACCGCCTTTGGAGTATGCTTCGGCTAGTGCGGTGTCGGTGGCGTTCTTGGTTACCTCTCCCTTCTGCGGTCCGGTTTTTTCAGTAGGCAGAACGCGCTTGCCTGTTGTAGGCAGAACCATGATCAGCCCGATCACGATTGCGGTGACAGCAAAAATTGTGCCTGCCACTCGCATATTTCCCCTGCCTGCCTGGGTTGCTACCCAGCCGGCAAGGAAAGCTATACTCACCCACATCAGAAGGTCCATGGCAATGCCCGAAGGCCAGTACCAAAACCTCCAGCCCAGATCGTCAAGATGATAAAAAGCGTAACTGTTCGAAACACCAGTTACGCGCGCGCCGATCATCATGACCGCGACCCACACGGAGAGGTTGAGAAAGAAATGGCCGATGGAACCGAAGAAATGTCTCGGCCCGTGTCCTACTGCCCCACCTCCGACTCCGATCAAGTGCTGAAGAAACCCCCGCCCCTTCGTAGCGAAGAACCAAACTCCGAGAATTCCGATGGCGGCCATCGGAAACGTGATGCTGGGAAACTTTCGTGAAACCCAGTACGATATCAGGGTCACACCTATAGCTTCGATCCAGAAAATCATAACTTCCTCTTTTCGATTGTGGAGCGGGAGCAAGCCCCCGCTCCAGATTTGTTGTTTATTTTACGGCCAGTCCTTCGATCCGCCGTCTTTCTTCGGGTCAACGACAGGGCCTTTGTACTTGGTGGCTTTAGGAGTGTCTTTGCCGACGAACTCCTTGGCCTTGCCCTTCCAGTCGACGGACTTTGCCCAATCTACCACTCCCCCGATCGCCCCGTTGAAGCCATCGAGATTCAAGCCGAACCTCTCCTGAGCCTCTTCTTTTCTCGTCTCCAGAAGTGCTTCCAGCTTTTTCAGCTGTTCCTCCGAGAGGTCCTCTACATCCGCCTGCTCGTGCAAGCTAATGAGATCTTCGATGTCGCTGACGAGCTTCTTTGCGTCGTCAGCGTTGTTGATCGGCCTCTTTTCGAGGTCCTCGATCGCGTCATCCGGGCCGTAACAGCCCGAGAGCGAAAGGAGAACCATCATGAGAAGTGCGAGTGTTGTCAGTATTTTCATGTCGTCTCCTTTCTTATTTTGATTGCGCTTTGAGAAAATCCTTGAGCATCTTCGTAGTTTTCTTGGCTTCCAGCCAATTATCGACGAAAGATACTGGCCATGCGACGATGGTCCAGAAGAGGGAATTCCAAAATACTTTCCCCCAACTGCCATCACATCCAAAATATAATCCTCGCAGTCCTCGGCACGCATACGGGTTGTAGCCCGTATTCTTGGCCGATGAACCGAAGATCCAATCCAGAGGATTGATATCCACTACGGGCTTGCCGTTGAGCCCCACATACCACATAGCTCCCGACAGAACAGTGAGTCCGAGCAAAGCCCAGAACACCCAGTCGTTGTCGAGCAGGAATGGTTTGAACTCCTCCCACATGTCTTCGTCGTCGGCCTTGACGAACCACGCAAGGATAGCGAGGATGCCCAAGACTACTACAAACGCAGTGATCTGAAATGCGGTATAACCGTATTTCAGAGAGAACGCGAGAAACACGATGGAAAGAACCCACTTGAACCAACCAGTCGGTTCCGGCTCCGCGATGTTCGTAACAGGCATGACTTTTCCTTTCTTGCGCTTTCTTAGGGCGCGGTAAATGGTTGAGAAGTGAGTTAACTCGTAGAAATTTTCAAAACTTAAGCATTACACATCTACGCGGCGGAATGCTGATTTGGTAAACATATTCAATGTTTTCAGGGTACAGCTTAACCCATACAGTATATCACAGTTAAACGAAAAAGTCAAGCTTGACGTATGTATAATGGTTCATATATAATTCACTCATAACCACGAAAAGAACCCTTATGGAGTTTTGTCTCCATCGGGGGTTTTTTCTTTTTATGCTAGTTCTATATTAGACCGTTGATTATTGATATAAGAAATTTTAGCTCCAGTGCGCTTTAATAAAACAGAACATTTCTTTTCGTTTGCAGGCGAAAGGATGGCTTTTAGTTTATTTTTACTCATTAAAAAAATAATCAATGAAGCATAATCTCCATCACTTGAGACAATAACCGCATTATCATATCCATTTTCATAATGTTCTTGCACAGTTTTTAATACAAGATCAGCATCACAGTTTCCTTTTGCTTTTCCTTCGCCATCATATACCACTTCTTTAAAAATTAAAGTATATCCGCATTCTTGCAAATGAGCGTAAAGATTGCTGTACTTAGGAATATTACCTAGAAAAATATATGCGCGAGTGATAGAAAACTTGTCTGTTAGCCATACTCTGAATTTTTTGTAGTCCAATTCCCAACCTAAAGCTTTCATTCCTCGATGAAGATTTGCACCATCAATAAAAGCAATAATTATTTTCCTTTGAAAATTTCATATACCTATTATCTCAAAATTTTAATTGTTTTTCAATACACCTAAAAATCCTCCTAAAGAGGAGGATTTTTAGGTTGAGTTTACTACCGGGTTAATCGTGCTTCAGCGGCGTTTCGTGATAAGCCTGCTCTCCGCCAAAGAATTTTCTAATTAGAATGATCATAAGCAGTATAATTATCACAAACAATATCCACTGAATTATACCTGAAGGCAGGAAACTGCCGGAGCCGTATACTGCGTTTGATGTCAGAGAGCTGAACTCTTCAGCTTCGCTCTTGTTTTCTGTGTTTGTATTGGAATAATTATTATCTGCGTTAGAGTTAGAGTTTGAATTCTGGCTTGCGTTAGAATTAGCGACATTCTTCACTGTAAAGAATTCTGAATTAGAGAAACCTCCGCCCGGCTCGCCATTCCAAACTGTAATATAGAATCCGCCGTCTGCGCGGTACATATCGGCGCTGTTCGCCTCTACCAAGAGGTGAGTAGAATCTATGAAAGCAGTATTACGATTTGCGCCGTTGATTCTAGCTTGAGAGCTCGGAATAAAACCTTTTCCATTTATAGTAATGTTTTTTCCACCGATGCTCTTCTCTCCTTCGTTTGGAGTAATGGAAAAAATAATGGGTTTTGGATTTAATGTTTGTATGTAGTCACTCGGCACACTCCTATCTCTATTGTTGTTGGAAAAATCTCCGTAAGTAGTGTTTCTTCCGCCCTCTGCTCCTGCGGACGCAGGTAAAATAAGCAGGCTGAAGGCCAAAATAGCTATTATTTTGAAAGCCAATAGGCTCTTTAGGTTTATTGAATTTTTACTGAATTTACTCATCCAGATAGTATAGCATATAACTACCCAAATGTCAAGTGTGCCGGGAGGGAGACTTCGCTTCCAGGAGACTTTGGTTTTTGTGGGCGAGGGGAGACTCGAACTCCCACCCCTTACGGGACGTGCTCCTAAGGCACGCACGGCTACCAATTACGTCACTCGCCCGAGTAGTTAATCCGACTAGGTCTTGCCTAGTCAGGCTCTGCCTCGTACTTTGTGGTCAGGAATAATTTTGTTTTCGTCAAAACAAAATTTTCACGACCCTGCCTCGGTTGTTTTGAAAGCTTTCAAAACATACCTGCGGCTCGCACAAAGTTAGCAAAAGCAATGCAGATTTCTTTTGCTAACTTTGTGCGCCCTGAAGGGATCGAACCTTCGACCTTATCCTTAAGAGGGATCTGCTCTACCAGCTGAGCTAAGGGCGCATTATTTAGTTGTGTGCTCGAGGTGGGAATCGAACCCACAAGCCTTGCGGCATTCGATTTTAAGTCGAACGCGTATACCAATTCCGCCACTCGAGCAAAAAATTATTCCTAAAATATATTATCATATTTAGGGAGACCACGGTGGGATTTGCACCCACGAATGGCGGTTTTGCAGACCGCTGTGTTAGCTACTTCACCACGTGGTCGTTGATTATTTTTCTTATCGTTTTATCAATAACTTTTGGCTGTAATTCAAAGTAATTATTGAATATTTTGAATTTTCGCATAAAAAACGAATTAACGCTAGCATTTTTATACATTAACTTAAACATTCGTATGGAATCTTTCGTATTGTATATTGCTTGATAAGATCTCTTGCTTGGATAAATTTTACCATCATTAATTTTTATAATCTTCAAAATCTCGTTCATCCTATCAAGAAATATTTTGCTCCCGCTTGTAAATATTATTCGAACCCTCTTTATAATTAATTTTCCGGTTTTACCCTTGCTTCTTGCAAAATGGACACAGCCATCACCATCAAAATATCCTCTCATAAAATGACCTAAATATTTTTGTGGGATTTTGGGAAAATTTACCGTGAGAGACTTGTTTGGGTATAAACCCAATTTAAAAAGATCATTATATATTTTATGACTGCCAATTCGCAACATGAAACATATTTTTCCGCCAGTAAAGTTTGATTTCTTTTTATTTATTTTATGTTCTGATTTCAGCCAATACTTTATTCTTTGTATAGAATCTTCATCAGTACTTGCTATTTGTATATACTTGCCGCGCATATAAGGTGAATCATCTAAGCTTCCATCAGCATAAATATATCCCAACACATACGCCATGTCTGATGACCATTTTTCAAAGAAAGCTTCGTTTACTTTATATTTTATCCCCACTCTCAAATTATAGGTGATAATTACTTATACTGCAAGTTATTTATCCATTTCTCAGCAGTTCGTCAATTTTTTGGCGGTTCTTTTCTCCTTGATCTATGGCCATGTCTATGAATGGAATTACTTTTATCGGCATATTTTTTTTCAAAAATTCTCGTATGTCTCCTCGCTGGCGCTTCACGAAAGATAGCGCGGCGTTTTCTTTGGAAGAGGGAAGCACAGTGATGTAAACTGTGGCGCACTTCATGTCAGGCGAACAGGCGGCAGAAGTGACGGTGATGAGTGAAGTGCGATTATTTGCTCGCCCTAAAAATTGCGCTGTAAGTTCTTTTATATTGTTCGCTACTTTTTCATTTCTTTGATTCATGATTTTTCCCTCTCCTTAATAAGGAGAGGGCTAGGGTGAGGTGTGTTATTTTCGGGTCATAGTGAAAGACTCCAACACGTCTCCGGCGACAATTTCTATTTTTGATTCAATCATCATTCCGAATTCCGCGCCTTCTTCTACGGCGCTCGTCTTTGCTTTCATTTTTTCTAAATTCACTATTTTTCCGCGTCCGATTTCAAAATCACGCCGCATTATGCGGACAGCGCTGTTTAAATTAATCTGTCCTTCGGTTACTTTTCCTCCAAGTATTTGGCGTTCCTTGGTTCGGCTGAAGGCGCGGATGATTTTAGCCCGTCCGGTAGTCTCCAAAGTTTCTACTCTGGGCCTTTTTTCCTCCATCTGTGTTTCCAGCCATTCCGTCATTTTATAAATTATGTCAAAATGCGAAATAGTTATGCCTCTCTGAAGGGCGATATCAAACGCATTTTTATCAGTCTTTACGTTGAATCCGATTACGAGCACGTTCAAGTCTGAAGTTATGCTTTTTATGTCTGATTCAGAAATAGGGCCTATACCCTTTGCCACAATTCTAAATTCTGCATTCTGAGTGTCTGTTTTGTTTTTTATTTTTGAAATTTCTTTTTCAATTGCTTCAATAGAGCCGGAGACATCAGCTTTTAGTATTATCGGAATTATTTTTTTACCACCCCCTGCCCCCTCCTTATCAAGGCGGGGAGTTTCTCCTCCTCTTTGAGGAGGAGTGCCCGAAGGGCGAGGTGGTAAGTCCTTCGCAAATTTTTCAGCATCACTTTTTTTCTGAAAAGATTTAAACTGGGCTCCTACTCTCGGCATCTTATCAAAACCCACGATACGCACAGGGGAAGAAAAAGTCGCCTCGCTTATTTGGTCGCCTTTAAAATTTTCCATTATGCGCGTGGAACACAAACTGCCTTCCACTGCGACCGTCATTCCTTTTTTTAATGTTCCATTTTTTATAATCAGTGTCGCCATTATTCCTCGTCTGGGGTCCAGATTTACTTCAATAACAAATCCTGAAGCGTCTTCTTTGGGGTTGCCGGTAAAATTTTCCACTTCTGCTAAAATTAATATCAGAGACAGAAGATTGTCCACGCCGGCACCGGTCTTTGCTGATATTTCCGCAAAGGGTACAGTTCCGCCGTAATTCTCCAAATAAATCCCATTCTCTGAGAGTTCCGTTTTTGTTTTTTCTATGTTTGCTCCCGGCTTATCTATTTTGTTGATAGCTACTATCGCTGGAATGCCGGATTCCACAATAGTTTTCCATGCTTCTACTGTCTGCGGCTTTACTCCGTCTTCAGCAGACACCACGAGAATGGCGATGTCGGCTATTTCTGCTCCGCGTTCGCGCATCTTTGAAAAAGCTTCATGCCCCGGAGTATCAAGAAATGTAATTTTTCCCGACGCTTGCGGCCGGGACCCCGACCCAGACTCATTTGGCGTCGGGGCTGAAACTTCATAAGCGGAAATGGCTTGAGTGATTCCTCCAGTTTCTTTATCTACAACATTTGTTTTCCGGATGTAGTCAAGCAAGGTGGATTTTCCGTGGTCAATATGCCCCATGACGGCGACGACGGGCGGACGAGTTACCATATTATTTTGTTTTTCATTTTTTTCTTGCATTTGCTTTATAACTTTCTACTTTATGAACTTTAAAACTACACTACTTTTGCTTTGCTTAACGCCTCTTTTTCTTCCGCCGTTAATTCGTATTCAGATTTGCCGTTTTTTACCGGCTTGGCAAAGACACTCATACGCTCTCGCGAATACAAGCTTGAAATCACCAGACCGTCGCCTTCCTCATTCAGCATGCCTATAGCAAAGCTTTGGTTGCTGCCTTGGTCAGGAAATGGATTGAAGCGAATCGTCTCCACGCCTCGCACCGTCCTTTTCAGTTTAGTATTTATGAGAGAGATATCTTTTTCAATATTTTCTTTAGATTTTTTCAGCTGAACTATGCTATTTCCCATCGCAATAATAGTATCTTCCAGATCTTTAGCCTTTTTTCCCAAAAAAAATCTTTTTAATCTTTTTTCGGTTGCGAATACCCAAATACCTCCTATTAAAAATAGAATTCCGGACAAGACGAAAAAAGCAATTTGGAGCTTTGTATTCATACATTTTCAATATATACCCGGTAGTGAGTTTTGGCAAGGCACAATGTGCGCTCGCAGAAGCGAGCATTGCCAAAATCTACTAACCGGGTATACTATTTTCGTGCCTAAAATAAATAACAAAAAAATTTTTCTAGATTACGCGGCGAGTGCCTCTCCTAATCCTGGTTCCATCCATGAGCTTGGCATAATTGCGAAGAAAAAATTAGAAGGAGCCCGCAAAGAAGTCTCGGGTGTTTTGGGTTCTCGCGCGGAGGAAATAATTTTTACGAGCGGGGGAACAGAGGGGAATAATCTTGCGATACAGGGAATAATATACCTCACCCCTTCGCCCCTCTCCTTGATAAGGAGAGGGGTTGGGGAGAGGTCACTTCCGCATATTGTGACCACGAACATCGAACATCCTTCGGTGCTGGAAACATGCAAATTGCTCCAAATAAGAAAGCTTGCGCAAATTTCAATAGTTCCAGTGGAAGCGAACGGCATCGTAGACCCGAGAAAAATAAAGAAAGAAATAAAGAAAAATACAGTACTCGTGTCAATAATGTATGCGAACAACGAGATAGGCACTATACAGCCATTACGGGAGATAGCGAAAGAGATTCGCCATTATCGCAAGCAGAACAAAACCAATTATCCCTATCTCCACACCGACGCAGTGCAGGCTGTAAACTATTTAGATCTAAACGTAGAAAGGCTTGGCGTGGATATGCTTACTCTGTCTGGCTCAAAAATTAAAGGAGCGGGAAAAGTCGGCGTGCTTTATAAAAGAAAGTCTGTACCGCTTGTAAATATTTTTGGCGGAGGAGATCAAGAGGGCGGACTTCGTCCCGGTACGGAAAATTTAGCGGAGATCTTAAAATTTTCCGGCGCCCTCACTTTAGTGCAAAAAAATAAAGAAAAAGAAACAAAGCGCTTAACAAAACTCCGCGATTACTTTCTGCGGGTGTTGGACACCCGTTTGTCGGGTGTCCAACACCTGATGAATGGAGACTTAGAAAACAGGTTGCCGAACAATGTGAACATCACATTTCCAAAAATTCCGAGCGATTTATTGGTGATAGAACTTTCTGCTCGGGGAATAATGGCATCCTCCAAAAGCGCATGCAAAAGCAGTAGCTCTGAAGGTTCGTATGTTATAAAGGCGCTTCGTCCTGATGCTGACCCGGAAATAGGCGGCTTACGTTTTTCTCTCGGAACAGATACAAAAAAACAAGACATAAATTACACAATAGAATCTTTGTCTAAAATTTTGACAAAATTAAAAAAGTGGTATTATTAAGGTATGGATATTAAAGATTTAAATAAATCACAACTCATACTTCTCGCCGTATTATTGTCTTTCATTACTTCTATCGCGACGGGCATCACCACTGTCACGCTTATGCAGCAAGCGCCTGCTTCGGTGACCGTACCAGTGACTCGCATTATTCGCGAAACAGTAGAGAAAGTCGTGCCGGCGGAAATTGTATCCAAACCCAAAGAAGCATTATCACCGGAGGAAAAAAAACTTCTGGCAGATTTGAAAGCCATAAAACCTCTTACCGTAACTTTATATTTAAAAGGTGAAACAGAAGACAAAATTTTAGGAACGGGATTATTCTTGGGCGACAACAAGGTCGTGATAGCATCTATAATTGCAGAACCCAAGGAGGGGGAATCGTATATTGTAAAAAGTGTTTTAGGAGAGCAAAAAGTTTCAAAAGTAATTATAGAAAAAGATTTTACTATAATTGAATTAATTAAGACTGAAGCGGAAACTCTGCCTGAATCGGATCCAAATACCGGTAATAACGGAGAAAGCGAAACGTCACCTATTCCATAGAACTTTTAATTAAAATTTTTATGCCGCCATTAAACAAATTTACAACTAAAGCCAAGGATGCCATAAAAAAGGCTCATGAACTGGCAATAGAGAGGGGAGTGAACCATGTTTCTTCGCTTCACCTTTTGGCTGCGCTTCTTTTGCAGGAAGAGTCAATGGTAAATTCTATTCTGGACAAATTGGAAGTTGATACCATGCTTCTCACAGATTCTGTTTTAGAAATGATAGAACTGCCGGAAACACGCAGCACTATTTCGCCTTCGTATCAAATTTATTTGAACCCGGATCTGGCCCAAGTCATAGAGCAGTCAGCAAAGCTCGCAGAATATATGAAAGATGATTTTGTTTCTACGGAGCATCTTTTTATTGCGATTCTGGAAGTTACGAGTGAGGCGCGGGAAACACTGGCGCGATTTAGAATTCACAAAGATCAGGTTGTGAAAGTAATAGAAGAGCTTCGCAGTCAGAATATCACTGATATTTCAGAACCGAAGAAATTTAAATTAATCCTAAAGTATACTCGCAATCTGACAAAGCTTGCCAAAGAGGACAAGCTGGACCCTGTAATCGGCAGAGATAATGAGATAACTCGCATCATGCAAATACTTTCTCGCCGGACGAAAAATAATCCGATTTTGATCGGCGAAGCCGGTACAGGTAAAACTGCGGTAGTCGAAGGGCTCGCTCAGCTTATCATCAAAGGCAATGTCCCTGAATCTTTGAAGGACAAAGAGCTGGTATCTCTGGATCTGGGGCTTCTTGTCGCAGGTACGAAATATCGCGGAGAATTTGAAGAAAGACTGAAAGGCATAATGAAAGAAATTGAAAGGTCTGACGGAAAAATAATTGTTTTTATTGATGAGATACATACAATTGTCGGCGCAGGCGGAGCGGAAGGAACGATGGATGCTTCCAACATGCTGAAGCCTGCGCTTTCCAGAGGAGAACTTCGGGCCATAGGCGCGACGACTTTGCGTGAATATCAAAAACATATTGAAAAAGATCCGGCCTTGGCGAGGCGTTTTCAGCCTGTGTATATAGATGAACCCTCCGCAGAGGATGCGATAGCGATTTTGCGCGGACTAAAAGAGAGATACGAGCTTTTTCACGGCATACGAATTACCGATGATGCTATTTTGGCGGCGGTAAATCTTTCCGCGCGCTACATCACCAATAGATTTTTACCTGACAAAGCGGTGGATCTTATAGATGAAGCTTCCTCTTCTCTTAAAATAATGCTTGAAAACAAGCCGCCAATACTGGAAGAAGCGCACAGGAAAACTATGCGCCTGGAAATTGAAAAAGAAGCGCTTAAAAAAGAAATAAGCTCTTATAATGGCGAGCTTAATAAAGAAGATAAGCAAAAAGAAAAAGAAATTAAAAATAGGCTTAAAGATATAGATAAAGAGATAGGCAACTTATCGGAGAAGACTAAAGAACTTGAACTCAAATGGCAGAATGAAAAAGCAATCGTCATAGAAATACGGGCGATTAAAAAAGAGCTTGAGAGTATTCGCCTTGAAGCTGAAGATGCTGAAATGAAGTCGGATCTTTCACGCGCCGCAGAAATTCGCTATGGCAAAATCCCTACGTTAAAAAAAGAACTTGAGACTAAGCTAGCGCGATTAAAAAAGCTGCAAAAATCCCGCAGAATTCTGAAAGAAGAAATTACCGCAGAAGACATCGCCGAAGTTGTCGCTCGCTGGACAGGCATACCTCTTACCAAGATGCTGGAAGAAGAGCGCGAGAAACTGGAAAAAATGGAAGCGGAACTCGGCAAGAGGGTTGTCGGCCAGACTGAAGCCATAAAAAGAATGGCTGATGTGATCCGCCGTTCACGCGCGGGTATCGGAGACCCAAACAGGCCGATCGGCTCGTTTATATTTCTAGGTCCGACCGGAGTGGGGAAAACAGAGCTTACGAAAGCTCTCGGCCAGTTTATGTTTAACGACGACGGCGCCATTATTAGGGTAGATATGTCTGAATATACGGAAAAACATTCTATGTCAAAATTGATAGGTTCGCCGCCGGGATACGTGGGTTATGATGAAGCTGGCCAGCTTACAGAGGCTGTGCGGCACCGCCCATATGCAGTGATACTTTTTGATGAGATTGAAAAAGCTCACCCGGAAGTTTTTAATGTGCTTCTGCAGGTTATAGACGAAGGACGGCTTACCGATGGCAAGGGGAGAGTAGTTAATTTCAAGAACACAATAATAATTCTGACTTCAAACATCGGTTCGCAGTTCGTGGAGAAAATGGAATCAATCGGATTTTCAAATAATTCCACAAAACAGGATTACGGCAATATGAAAGAAAAAGTTATGGAGGCGCTCAAAGATAATTTCCGGCCGGAATTTTTGAATCGTCTGGATGAAATAATTGTGTTTGATGTTCTTTCGCCCGAGGCAATCAAAGAAATAGTGGCATTAAGAATAAAAGTCGTCATAGATCGTTTGCGCGCCAAAGGAATTAATTTTGAAATTTCAGACGAGGCTTTGTCTTATCTTGCAAAAGAAGGCTATGATCCGCATTATGGCGCCCGTCCGCTCAATCGCCTCATACAGAATAAAATATTGAATACTGTGGCGTCATTCATTATCTCAAACGGCGTAAAGTCCGGCGATATGGTAATAGTATCTGTGAAAAACGGCGAACTAATAATTGATACCAGAAAAGGAAAAATCAAAAGCAATATTCGCATAAATTCCCGCTCATCGGTGTAATGTTTGTTACGTAATTAATTACGTAATTAGATACGTACTAAAAAGATGCACAAAAAGCTTTTTTGTGTTATTTTGTATGCATTGCACCGGTCGGATAGCGGCTATTCCAGGTGACTGTAAATCACCCGCCTTCGGGCATCGTTGGTTCGAGTCCAACCCGGTGCACAAAATACCTAAAAACTTGTTGTTTTTTAGAAAGCATGTTATTATAAAAGCATATCAAAACGGCCTTAGGGCTTTTTTGTTTCCCGCCAGAGGCGGACAGGGACCAACTCAAAAAAATTATTTATGGAAATCAGAAACATAGCAATCATAGCGCACGTGGACCACGGCAAAACGACCCTGACCGATGCCCTGATGAAGCAGTCGGGCGGTTTGACGGATGAAAATTTCACCATGGATACCAATGCTCTGGAGAAAGAGCGGGGCATTACCATTTATGCCAAAAATACTTCTATCTATTATAAGGGCACGAAAATAAATATTGTAGATACGCCTGGGCACGCGGATTTCGGCTCCGAAGTAGAGCGAGTTTTAAGAGCAATTGATTCAGTTTTACTTTTAGTCGATAGCGTAGAAGGACCAATGCCGCAGACGAGATTCGTTTTAAAGAAGTCTCTGGAGCTCGGGCTAAAACCAATAGTGGTAATAAATAAAATAGACAAGCCGGCGGCAGACGCGCACAGAGTGCATGAAGAAGTCTTGGAATTATTTTTTGAGCTTGGCGCAAATGAAGAACAGGCAAATTTTGAAACTATCTATGCGATAGGGCGAGAAGGCAAGGCTTTTAGGAACTTGGAAGCTAAGCTCCCATTTGGGAGCTTAGCTTCCAAGTCAGAAGATTTATCACCCTTGCTTGATTTGATTTTGGAAAAAGTCCCGCCGGCTTCAGAGGGCCATGAGGGGAAAATGTCAGCGCAGGTATTTAACTTGGGCTATGACAACTTTTTAGGCAGAATGGCTGTCGCCAGAATTTATTCCGGAAAGATTTTGACTGGTTCTAATGTTTTTGTGAAAGGAGAAAATGGAACGCGAAAAGGAAAAATAACCAAGCTGTTTTCTTTTGAAGGAATAAACAGAAAGGAAACCGATTCTGCTGTTTCCGGCGACATAGTTCTCCTTGCCGGTATTCCTGATATTTATATCGGGGAAACTGTCTGTGAAGACGAAAGCGTAGAACCGCTTCCGCATATAGCCATAGATGAGCCGACGCTGTCACTCAACTTTCTTGTAAACGATTCTCCTTTTGCGGGCAAGGAGGGCAAGTTTGTTACTTCCAGACAGATAAAAGAAAGACTTGAAAAAGAACTGGAAATAAACGTAGGGCTTAAAGTAGATTTTTCCCCGGATCAGGGGGTAAGCGGAAGCGGACCGTCATTTTTTAAGGTGTATGGCAGGGGAGAACTTCATATAGCAATTTTGCTTGAAAATATGCGCAGAGAGAGTTTTGAAATGCAAGTTTCTCAGCCGGAAGTTATTATCAAAGACGTAAACGGAGTCAAAAGCGAGCCTTACGAAGAACTTGTCATAGACGTGCCTATGGAGTTTTCCGGAACGGTCATTGAGAAGATAGGAAAACGCAGAGGAATAATGAAAGATATGGTAGAAAAGGAAGGAATTGCAAGGGTTATTTTTGACATACCGACTCGCGGGCTCTTAGGCTACCGGGGTGAATTTATAATAGATACTAAAGGAGAAGGTATCATGTCTTCCAGAGTTACCGGGTTCAAGGAATACGCCGGGGAGATAAAAAAACGCGAATATGGATCCATGACTTCTATGGTGGCGGGCAAAGCGGTGGCTTTTTCCCTTGCTAATCTGCAGGAACGTGGTATATTGTACATAGGACACGGCACAGAAGTGTATGAGGGGATGGTGGTAGGGAATGTTCTTAAGGGCGAAGACATGTCAGTAAATCCTACTAAAGGAAAACAGCTTACAAACATGCGAGCCTCCGGTACTGACGAAGCTATAACCCTGAATCCTGTTTTTAATTTGAGCATAGAGCGGGGATTGGAAGTAATGAATAGAGACGAATATTTGGAAGTTACTCCAAAATCCGTAAGGCTTCGCAAAAAATATCTGACAGAAATTGACCGAGTAAAGTCAAAGAGATAAAAGAGAAACAATAATTTTAAATAAACTAATATACAAATATAATTATGCCAGCAATATCTTTCAAACCGAAAAAAATAACTAAAAAAATAACTTCACATCTGTCTCCGAGAGCAACGGATGTGATAATGAATCGTTTTGGTTTGACAGAAGATGGCAAGAAAAAAACTCTGGAAGAGATTGGCAAAAAATACAGCATTACTCGCGAGAGAGTGCGTCAGGTGGAGGATGCGGCCCTAAACCTGATTAAAAAATCTAGCGCTTATAAAGCCGAACAAGCAGTGTTTGACGAATTGCGGCAGCTTATTCACAAGCTCGGCGCCATAGTCGCAGAACACGAGCTCCTTTCTCATATTTCTAAAGATCCGGCTACTCAAAATCATATACAGTTTTTGCTGGAGCTGGGAGATAGCTTCAAGAAGCACCGCGAGAACGAGCATTTTCATGCGCGCTGGAGCGTGGATGATGATATGACTGACAAGATTCACGACACACTGCGCAAGCTGTACAGCTCTCTTAAAGATGAAGATCTTATTCCTGAAACAGAAATGATTAAAAAGTTTTTTGACCACATGAAGGATATTTCAGAAGAATACAGAGACGAAGAGATAGTAAAAAGATGGCTGTCTATGTCTAAGACTGTTGCTAAAAATCCTCTCGGAGAATGGGGCAAGGCGACCTCGCCAAACATCCGCACGCGCGGAGTTAAAGATTACGCATTCTTGGTGATGCGGCGCCACGGCTCCCCGATGCATTTCAAAGAAGTCGCGGACGCAATTTCTAAAACTTTCGGCAAGAAAACCCATTACGCTACATGCCACAATGAGCTTATAAAAGATTCTCGTTTTGTATTGGTAGGCAGAGGCATGTATGCTCTTTCAGAATGGGGCTATAAGACAGGCATAGCGCGGGAAGTCATACAAGATATCCTAAAAAGGGAAGGAGAGTCCTTGTCAAAAGACGAAATTGTAAAAAGAGTCATGAAAGAGAGGTATTTCAAGAAGAATACCATTTTAGTGAATCTTGCGAATCCTCAATATTTCAAAAAGAACAAAAGCGGGCTTTACTCTGCGGCTTAAATTTATTAAAATGAATATATGGCGGAAAAGAAGGAGGCAAAGGGAGGCCTCGATCAATTTTTGGAGATATTAAAAGAACACTGGGTTTTATTTGCCGTAATAATTGTCGGGTACTTGGCGTTTTCTTATAACTCTGTAGCGCTTTTATTGTATAAAATATTTTTAGGTATCATGCCTGTTGTTGGGGTAGTAATTCTCGGCCGTATTGCCTGGAAAATGTGGGTGCACTATATC
>JACPLQ010000001.1 GCA_016186435.1 Candidatus Nomurabacteria bacterium
GGAGAATGCTTGGGTCACCTGCCACCTCTTCACGACTCGGTATACCGAAATAGTAATTTTGTTCCATGGGTGGTAAGTCCTGCAAATCGTCTAAGTCGCCTTCGACCAGTGCATCGCGTAGGTCTTCTGCGGTCAAGTCCAAAAATGGCAAAGATAGGAGATTCCTTGGTTTTTTTACCCTGTTTATATTTTCTGCTGTATGCACATCGTCAATATCAAGAAAATGAGCAGGCTGTTTCCAGAATTGTATTACAGCTTCAGTAGATATATTGGGATGAAAAGCAAGTTTTTCCACAAAAGCGCGCAGGCGCGGAGAAATATCGCCTTGATTCAATTCATCCATAATTTTCGTGCGTCCCAGAAGCTGGTTAACTTCGTAAAGTTTTTTTAGGTTTTTCCAACTGAAAAATGATTGTCCACTTTCTACATCTTTTGCTAATTCCTGTAAAGTTTCTACATTGGAATATTTTTGTATCTTTTGAATAATTTCTTGCGGAGAAGTTTTTTCCAGTGCAGTGCTTACCGTTGCAAAGAAATGATGGGCTGAATTGCCTTCGTAGAGTGCGCCGTCCTTAGCGACCTGAAGGAGTATGTTACTACCAAATTGCGCAGGCGTGAGTCCGCTTTGTTCTTGAAGCTTTAAAATTGTCGGTATAAAATAGAGCGCATCGTGACGGGAGAGATCCGGCCGATTCATATACTGAAGCATCGTTTCAGAGCCAAAGCGCTCGACCCCGAGTTTCAAAAAGTCTGCAATGGTATTATCTTCACCTTCGGTTCGTAGAAGTTTTTCGAGTTCTTCTATAATAAGTTTTGGGCTTGCTTCCGGACCCTCAAAAGCTGGGTTAGCTAAATTTATATTCAAATATTCTTGAGGAGATAAAGGAGTATCTAAGCGTGCAGTAAGAGCTTGTATAGCTAATTCATCATTATTTTTATCCTCAGATAGCAAGTAGTTATAGGCAAATTCTTTAAATTCCTTACTACTTACTATTTGCCTAGGAATTGAATCAAAATCAAGAGCATTCATTACTTCGTGTATGAATGGTGTATCGTCTAGAGTAAAATCACTCCTAGCAACAAGCCCCTCTTGATTATTAAGAGCAAAAATAGTGCCTAACTTAGCATCAAAATGTGCTTGAAATGTCTCGCTCAGTGCTAAAATTGTACCAAAATCTTTTCTTCGTACCAATAAAACTACACCTTCCTTGATTGCAGTTTGTACTTCTGGAGATTTTTCAAATTCATCATCATAGAGATCAAATTCGTCATTAGTATATAACATTACAGCGCGACTACCGTCATGTTTTAAAATATTTATTATTGACTTTCGAGCTACTTCTTTTACTTGAGAAATATTTTGCAGATCACTACGCTCACTAAGAAACTTAAATCCTCTGATATTATTTTCATAGTCCTCACTATTAAATAAAAACAAAAGAATTTTTTTAATAAGCGATTCATTCCTGGGAATTTGGTTTATAAATTTTAGGACTTCATCAAAATTGCTTTTTTGTAATAAATTATCTAAATATCCTTCCAAGCCGATTTTAAAAACATTTAAGTCTTTGGCTGATGCGTGATGAGTAAATTGTCTCTGTTCGTCACCATAACCATATTGGAAACACTGTTGTGCCAAACCAATCGCTTTTTCTTTGACCTTTTCTGATTGTAACGTATCTCGTGTTAGAAAATTATGTGTAAAAAACATAACATCGTCATAAGAGCGTCCTTTTAAAAAAATAAATAATGTATGCGTAAGATTTTTTTGAATTTCAGGAGACTCAAGGAAGTCGTTTTGTAGATTGAATAATTTTAAGAGTTCTAATACTAAAGGTTTTGGTCCTAAAAAAAATTTATCAGTTACCATGGACGTAGCGATGTCAGAGATAATATTTTTAAAATCTTCTATAAATCTTTGTGAGTAAAAAAAATTTTCACAAATTTCTTTTTCTATCCATGCCTTCTCATGTGTTCTGGATTCGAAATTATGACACCAGAAGTTTGGAAATTCAAGATACGACAGCATTCTTTCTTCTGCGGCTTTCTGTAATATATCTTTCGGAAGTTGTATTTGATTTTTAAATTCAATAATTGCCTCGTGAGAGTCACATCTACGAATACCTTTTATCATTGAAACGCTAAATTTTTCATAGGATTTAATTATTTCATCAGAAATACCAAATTTATTTCTAATAGTCAACGCAGAGCCGAGCTCCCCAGAATTAACGAGATTATAGAAACCATTTATAGCGGCAATTTGAGCTTCTGGCGAACGAAGGAAATTTTCACTTAAGTGATCAAGGGCTGAATCAGACACCTTTCCATAGTTTAATAAGTGAATGACATGAAGTTCCTCTGCTTCATTGTAATTTTTTACCCCTCTATACTTTACTATGTTCTTTATTTCTTCAGCTTCTTTCTGCGCTTGTTCTAATGAATATCGTTCTTTCATAATAAAATTATAAGTTAAATAAATGCCTATGTCCAACCCGCCCGCATCCCTACTACAGAATCCTTGTAAATGTGGATAACCCTTAATCCTCAACGATTTTGGCATTTGAATTTCTTGAATTTCCGTATTTTAGATATCTTTAACTTTTTCTGCATACTAATAGACACACTAAGTCTAGATAAGTGAGGTAGTAAGGACAGTCCTGCACTGTACTTGCTACAGTCCTTGCTATACATAGGCACTCGGGTCACCCCGATACTAAATTGTGTTGGCGGTGGCGGGCGGATTCGAACTACTCGGGTCGCACCTCTCGGGCGTCTTCTGAAATATAGGTTTTTTGAAAGATATTTTTTCTTTGCAATCAAAGCTTGCTTTTATTTGCTTAATCTAATATAATCTCCTATAGCTAGTGTATTAGATTAGCAATATGAATTACAATAAACACATACAAAATATACCACAAAATCTGTGGGCAGTCATCAATAAAATTGACGAGCTGAAGGGCCGGTGGATTGGCGGAGCAGAAATAAATCCGCAGGCGCTTGGACGATTAAAGCGTTCTGTTTTAATCACTTCCACTGGAGCCTCAACTCGCATAGAGGGAGCGAAACTTTCAGACGAAGATATTGAGAAAATGATGCACGGACTTTCCATGCAAAAATTCGCGGATCGGGACAGGCAAGAAGTTCAAGGATATTACGAATTGCTCAACAATGTTTTTAACTCCTATGACAAAATTCCTTTTTCAGAAAGTAGTATTCAGCACCTTCATAAAGAACTTTTAAAATATGTCAAAAAAGACGAACTGCATCGGGGTGAATACAAAAAAACGGAAAACAGAGTTGAGATGATAAATGAAGTCGGTGAGTCTGTCGGAGTATTGTTTGATACCACGCCTGCCTGGCTCACACCAAAGGAAATGCAGGAGTTGATAGAATGGACCAAAGAAGCTCTTGTTCCAAAAGAAATTCATCCACTATTGGTTATTGCTAATTTTCTTGTAGAATTTTTAAACATTCATCCGTTCCAAGACGGTAATGGGCGACTTTCTCGTGTACTCACAAATATGTTAATGTTAAAAGCTGGCTACGCATATATGCCATATGTTTCGCATGAGAAGTTGGTTGAGGATAACAAAGCCGAATATTATGTAGCTCTCCGAAAAAGTCAGAAAACTTTAAGAACAGAAAATCAGAATATTACTCCGTGGCTGGAATTCTTTTTCAATATTATACTTACCCAAGCAAAACAAGCGATTGAATTATTGTCAAAAGAAAATATTGAGAAACTTCTCTCACCAAAACAGCTTTTGGTCTGGCAATACCTTCAAAAAGTTACAGAAGCAACCCCAGGAGAAATTTCAAAAGCTACCAAAGTTGCCCGTCCAACCGTATCACAAGCGCTCAATACTCTTTTGCGCTTAAAAAAGACGGAACGAATCGGACAAGGACGAACGACGAGGTATAGAAAGAAAGAAAATTAAGAGACCACTCGGGTCTTCCGATACTAAATTGTCTCTGCGGAGGGTAGGAGATTCGGACTCCTGATGGATTGCTCCATACGTCGTTTCCAACGACGCGCACTAGACCGCTATGCGAACCCTCCGTACCTTAATAATCTAACCTATTTTTGCTAAAAAGAAAGCGATACGGTTCCGGTTGCCAAATTCAAACAAGGTAGTAGAATGAAAAAAAGACGAACATTTGGGCACTTTTTCATTATAAATTAACCACAAAATGCCATGAAAACAAAAATTTTTAGCATTTTATTTCTCGGCGCGGTATTTTTTTGGGCTGGCGACGCCCTAGCCAACAACAGTAATTTCTATACCGGCAACGTCTGCAATTTCACTCGCGACATGGGACCGGGCACTTGGGGTGAAGACGTTCGCTGTCTCCAGCAATATTTGAGCGCGGCCGTGTACGGCGGTTCCGGCTACTACGGTATGCCCTACCAGAACTATCTCATTGCGGACGGCTTTTTCGGTTCCATGACCGCGCAGGCGGTCATGCAATGGCAGAGAAGTCAAAGCCTTCAGGCTTCGGGGTATTTCGATGCCGCGTCGCGAGCAAAATATTTTGAGCTGATGGGCGGCTACGGCGGGACTGGCGGCGGAGGTTTCTACGGCATAAATCCGGAAGAAGATCGGGCCCGACAAAAGATAGACGAAGCGCTCCGGATGATGGAAGACGCGCGGGACGAGATTGACGATTCCAATCGTAACACAAGTGACGCCGAGGATAGTTTGGAAGATGCCGAGGACGACATGCTGGACGCGGTGCACGAGTTCTTCGTGAATCGGGATTTTTCGGAAGCGTATGATTTGGCGCGAGACGCGGAAGATTTGGCGCAGGATGCCATTGACGAGGTGAACTAAAGAGAAATTAAACTACATATTGTTTAGTCAGGACAAAAATCGGGAGATTTGCTAAAATATCCCAGTGGACGCGCAGACGGTTTTAACTGTTTTGTTTGGAATAATTGTGACGGGATTTCTAATTTTAGATCTCGGTTTTTTCAATCGCCAGAGCCATAAAATAGAATTTAAACCCGCGCTATATCAGTCTATATTCTGGATAGCTATATCTTTGGTATTCGGATTTCTGATTTATTTATTTATCGGCAAGGTGATGGCGGTGGAGTTTTTGAGCGCTTATGTTACCGAAAAAATGCTTTCCGTGGACAACCTTTTCGTCATCATGCTTCTCTTTAGCTATTTCAAACTGGAAGAAAAATATCACCACCGAGCGCTTTTTTGGGGGATACTCGGCGCGATAGTCTTCCGCGGCGTTTTTATCGTTACCGGCTCGATTATTATTAGCCAGTTCCACTGGGTGCTTTACATTTTTGGCGCAATACTTCTTTATACCGGCGTGAAGCTCTTGGCGGAAAAGAAAGAGGAGCATATTGATTTTCGTAAAAGCCGGGTCATCCGCCTGGCGCATAAAATTCTGCCTTTTACCGCCAATCACCACGGCGGCAAATTTTTTCTGCGCGAGAATGGCAAATTTTTCTTCACCTCCCTTTTCTTGGTGGTGCTCATGGTAGAGGCGACCGATATAATTTTTGCAGTGGACTCCATTCCGGCGGTATTCGCCATTTCCCAAAATCTCTTCGTGGTGTTCACCTCTAATATTTTCGCAATTCTGGGGTTGCGGGCTCTTTTCTTTCTGATCGAGAACATACTGCACCGCTTTCACCACCTGCAGAAAGGGCTGGCGATAATTCTCGTGTTTATCGGAGCCAAAATGCTATCCGATATATTCGATATCCATATTTCCTCTTTCGCGTCGTTTGGAGTGATAATGTTCGCGCTGGTCGCATCGATTATTCTTTCGATAATTTTCCCTAAAAAGATATGAGGTTTGATATATAATGTGATCAATGCTTTCCAAAACTACGTTTGCGCAGGAGTATAAAAAGCTAAACAAAGCCCAAAAAGAGGCGAATAATTTGACTTCTATTTATAAGTTGTTAATATATACATATATGACGACTATAACAATTCCCCAAAATTTAATGAACGAAAAAGATTTAATGATTGTTCCGCGCTCAAAATACGAGAGACTTTTGGCGTATTTAAAGATTATCGGAGAAGATGAAAATTTGTGGCGTAAAACCTCAAGAGATAATTTTTTAAAATCTTACAATAAGTCAGATATGGTTTATGACGAAATATAAATTTGGAGACGTTGTTTTGGTTATTTTTTATCAAACAGATGGCAGTCGAAAACAACGTCCAGCATTAGTCGTTCTGGATATCGGAGACGACGATATCACCTTAGCGCCAATCACAACTACTGAAAGAAAAAGCAAGGGAGATTATAAAATAAAAAATTGGGAACAATCGGGTTTATTGCTTAGTTCCTGGGTAAGATTGGCGAAAATCTCATGTTTGAGTAAAAATGATATTCATAAAAAACTTGGAACTTTTAGTCGGGAAGACAAGAAAGCAGTAGTTTCTGTCTGGCGCAAATTATATAAATTTTGATTCATAAAATTTGACAAAAATGCAGTTTGGGTGTATGATATATAAAGATGTGCGGGAGACACCTGCAACGTTTCCGGCGATTCCGGAATATACCTGTGAGCAACAGGTGAATGTCATTTAAAAAGGAGAGAATCCTATGAACCCGTTCGAGAGGTT
The DNA here is from genome assembly GCA_016186435.1 of Candidatus Nomurabacteria bacterium. Taxonomy (GTDB): domain Bacteria; phylum Patescibacteriota; class Minisyncoccia; order Phycocordibacterales; family UBA9973; genus UBA9973. Next base: position 6,603 of record JACPLQ010000001.1, read on the forward strand.
GTTCAAACTCTGGGCCATGATCTGTAAGATGATCATGGACGGCGTGCGCGACGCCGAAGAGGTCGCGAACATTCTGCAGGGCATCGTGGACGGCCCTGCGAATGTGGCGAAGAAGGTGGTCCGCCGCCTGCGTCTGACCCGCATGCTGTTCGGCGGTGTCGTACTCTCGGCCACGACGGGCCGAGAAGTCGAAACGGCGAAAGCCGTTTTCGACGGATACTGCGACCCCGCTTTTCTCGAGGGGGCCGAGAATGAGCAGCCGGAAGGCGAGTGCGCGCTCGACGTCGAGGAAATTATGGTAGATGGAAAGTATCGTCAGATCTTCGGCGGGTTCGGCCGCGACCTCGACGAGCTCGCGATGAGCCGGTCGCGAATCACGGCATTCTGCCGTGACCATCGCGACAAGCTCCGGGGCGGCGGCTATGGGACTTTCCTCCTCTTCAAGAGGCAGAAGTTCTTCTTCGTTGCCGGCGTGTACGTCGACGACGGCGGCCAGCTCAACGTGAGCGTCGACCCGCTCTCGCACGACGACGTCTGGTACGCCGAGTTTCAGCTACGCATCGTGGTTCCGCAGTCCCTTGGATCCCCGAGCGCGTAGCTCGGGTGCCGGAGGTCACCACCTCCCGCTGGATGGAAACATCCAGCGTTTTTTATTTTGATTCTTTAATACTTAGAAACTTTGTTTCTTAAATTTTTGATATACTATATATGCAATTTGGAAATGTCTGCGGTCACGCACTTCAGGCCATGATTGCTTAAAATTTAATTCGAGAGTTTCCGTGGCCAAGGCTTCGGGAAGAGTGAATTTCTTTTTAAAACAAAAAACATAAAAGTTGGTGGGGTGAGCTCGAGGGGTTATATACCCCCGTATAAAATACAGCACAATCTTTCACCTAAAAAATGTCAGGCTGGCAGTGCCACAGATGGCGCACCCTACATTTCTTCGTTGCCAACGTGAACGTCGACGACAACGGCCAGCTCAACGTGAACGTCAACCCGCTCTCGAACGACAACGTCTGGAACGCCAAGTATCAGCAACGCATCGTGGTTCCGAAACTATAATGTTTCTCCCCGGTTTACTTCGGGGAGTTTTTATTTTCCAAATTTTTCTCTATGCCTTTCTTCCAACCGCCGAGCATTCTGCCGATTTCTTCTAATTGCTCCGAGAGAGCAATATATTTTTCATTTTTAACGCATTTGTTTTCCCAAGCAATCTGCAGGAAAAATTTTACCCCATCTAGCTTTGAAATTGATATAATCAATCTGGGTATTTTTTGGGTAGGAGGCAGATATATAGAAATGAAAATATTTTCCAATAGTCCGAGAAAATAATCTTCGATTTTTCCACCCAGGATATAGCGGTGCGCCTTCGGAAAGTCGTTGTAAATTTTAAACCAGAAAGAATAGGCAATTTTTGCTTTTAGAAGCGCCGATGGCGCTGCGGGGGGGGGTCTTAGCAATATGAGCCGACTGATTCATACCTATCAGAATATCATAAGTGTGGAAAATTTGCTCCTTGCCTGGCAGGAGTTTCTGCGCGGCAAGAAGGGTAAGAAAGATATAATTTTATTTCAAACCAAGCTAATGGACAACATCCTATCCCTGCATCAGGATTTAAAAAACAAAACCTACAAACATGGCGGGTATGTAGCTTTTAACATATCCGATCCCAAACCCAGAAATATCCACAAGGCAACAGTGCGCGATAGGCTGCTTCATCATGCGATTTATAGAATTTTGTATCCATATTTCGACACAAAATTCATTCATGGTTCATATTCTTGCAGAATAGGAAAGGGCACGCATAGAGCGATCAACCGACTGCGGGAATTTCACCGAAAAGTTTCCAAGAACAACACCAAAACCTGCTATGTTCTAAAGTGCGACATCCGAAAATTCTTTGCAAATATTGACCACAGAATATTAAAAAATATTTTAGCGCAACATATCAAAGATAAAGACGTCCTATGGCTCTTGGGACAGGTGATAAATAGCTTCTCTTCACAAAAACATATTTACGCCATGGCTGATATGTATAAAGGCCTTCCGCTCGGGAACTTAACTAGCCAGCTTTTAGTAAATATTTATATGAACGAATTTGACCAGTATATGAAAAGGGCGCTCAAGATTAAATGTTATATTAGATACGCAGATGATTTTGTAATTTTGCAAAATGACAAAATAGAACTTGAAAATCTTTTATCTAAAATCTCTAATTTTCTCTGTGAGAGTCTAAAGCTCTCATTACATCCCGACAAAGTTTATATTAAAACTATAGCTTCGGGAGTGGATTTTCTCGGGTGGGTGAATTTTCCCAAACACAGAGTTTTGAGGACGAGTACAAAAAGGCGTGCATTAAAAAATTTGTTGAATAATCCAACAAAGCCAGTAATAGTCTCCTACTTGAGCCTTTTTAAACACGGAAATATGAAGAAGATTCAAGCCGGTGCGGGTTTAAGGTATAATGGGCAGAATGGCCGAGCTTTTGTTTACAGAAGAATATAAAAAACTAAACTTTGCCCAAAAAGAAGCAGTAGATTTGATTGACGGGCCGGTAATGGTGGTGGCGGGGCCGGGGACGGGGAAGACCCAGGTCTTGGCGCTTCGGATTGCCAATATTCTAAAAAAGACCGACGTGGGGGGCGACAGCATTCTTTGTCTCACGTTCACAAATTCCGCGGTGGGGGCCATGCGCGAACGCTTGGTTCGCTATATCGGTGAAGCGGGGCAAAAAGTAAATATTTTTACTTTTCACAGTTTTGGCCTGGAGATTATAGAAAAATATTTTGATGTTTTGGGCTTGCGTGAGCCGCCCAAGCTCCTGGATGAATCCGAAAGCGCAGAATTCTTTGATGAAATTTTAGAAACTGGAGATTGGGAATTTTTGCGCCCACGCGGAGACAAGACCAGATATTTTGTCGACCTAAAATCGCTCTTTTCTCTTTTGAAACGCGAACGCATTACGGCGGAAGATTTTGCCGTGGCAATCGAACAGGCAATTAAAAAGATTTCAGAAAGCGAAGACAGTATTTCAACCAGAGGCGCGAGCAAAGGCGAGCTCAAGCAGGAAGTAAAAAAAGACATTGAGAGTTTGGAGAAAAGCCGGGAAGTCGCCCGTTTTTTAGAAGTTTACGAGGTCCGCAAGAAAGAAAAAAATATGCTTGACTATGATGATGTCTTGGAAAACCTGGTCCGCATCATGGAGACTTCCGAGGAAGCTCTGGCAGATATTCGCGAACAGTATCTCTACATTCTGGTGGACGAGCACCAGGATTCTTCCCGGGTGCAGAATGAATTTCTCTCGCGCGCTTGGGGCGAGGTGGAAGCCCCCAACATATTCGTGGTGGGCGACGACCGCCAGCTGATTTACGGCTTTGCCGGCGCGTCCATTGACCACTTCATAAGTTTCCAAAAAACTTTTCCGGGCGCCAAGCTGGTGCCATTGCTGGAAAATTATCGCTCCACTCAAGTAATCCTGGATGCGGCCCACGCGCTGCTCCCGAGTGTTTTATCTAAAGAAAAGCTCGTTAGTCAAAGTAAAGAAGCGCACCCAATCAAACTCGTAGAAGCTCAAACTCCGCGGGAGGAAATATTTGCGGCGGGGGAGGCAATAAAAAAGAAAATCGCGGAGGGCGTCAACCCCAATGCTTGCGCTCTACTTGTGCCCCAAAATATGCAAGCCCGCACGGCGCTGGAAATATTGCACGCGATGAATCTGCCGCTCGCACTCGAGGAAGCGCTCAATCTATTTGACCAAAAAGAAGCGCACGCACTCTTGCGGATTTTAAAAATAATTTCCAAAGAAACTACAAAGAGCGATGCGCCAGCACTCGCCCTCTCTTTTTGGGATGATTTGTCCGGTATCCCGCCACTCGAAGCGCATAAGTTTTTAGCGAGTTTAAATATGCGCGAATTTTCTTTTGAGTCTTTACTCAACGCTCCCAAAACGCTATGGGGCGAAGGCGCTGTGGGAATGTGGCTTGGTAAACTTGCCAAATGGCAGAAGGACGCAGAAGAAAATGACTTGTCCGCGCTCTTAGAAATTATTACTCGGGAAATATTTAATAAAGAAACTGCAAAAAAGAGGATTGTCCCGATTGCAGATATCGCCGCAACCTTTCTGGCGCTTTTGGAAAAGCGTCCCGAGGCGTCCCTGCCGGAGTTCGTGGCATATCTTGATAAAGTGGTGGAATATGGCGACCCTATACCTTTAATTACCGAAAAGAAAAATGGTGTGCGGGTGCTGACTATGCACAAAGCCAAGGGCTTGGAATTTGATTTTGTCTGGATTGCGCATATGGACGAGCGATCGCTAACCGGCGGGCGGAAATTTAATTTTGCTTTACCCGAGAGTATAAAAGAAAAAATAGAGGAGCGGGATATTGACGCGGTCAAGCGCAAACTTTTCGTGGCTATCACCCGCGCCAAGCGCTTTTGCGCCCTCTCGTATGCCTCTGCCTCGCATAAAGGGCGGGAGCAGGAACTCGCGAAAATTATCGCAGAGCTACCCGAAGAAGTTTTTTCCCGACACCCGGATAGGTCGGGATCCCGACTGCAAACGTCGGGGGAAAAACTAAAGTCGCGCGATCTCGCGGAGCTTAAAAAATTAGTCAAAGAAAAATATGCCGAGCGCTACGTTTCCGCCTCAATGCTGAATAATTTTTTTGAATGTCCTTGGAAATGGTATTTTCGGAATCTTTTGGGCATGCAGGAGCCCACAAACGAAAATTTAATTTTCGGCAGTGCGGTGCATGCGGCCCTGGAGCGGATTTTGAAACTTGGCAAGATAGTTTTGCCGGACAACGAAGAAGTCGCTCGCGTGGTCAAAGCTTGGGCCGAGAGGCGATTGCATGAGATTGAAAAGGCGCGTGAGAGCGAATATCCGCTTTCTGTAGGGGACAAAAGATTTCCGCATCTCAAAATCTATGGCAAAATAGATTTGCTCGAGAAGCTCGGAGGGAATGAAGTGCGCGTGACAGATTTCAAGACCGGCAGCGCTCGCAAGAAAAGTGAAATTGAAAAATTGGACGATGAAGGCCGCTTGAGCGGCAATTTGCGCCAGCTTGCGATGTACGCTTATCTTATAGAGACAAGCCCCAAGTGGCGGGCGAGAGTGAGCGAATCAGCGCTTGAATTTGTGGAAGCAAAAGACAGGAAAAATGCTTTTTACCGTGCCGCGATCACACCGAACCAAATAAAACTTTTAGTAAAAGACATAAGAGATTATAATGAGCTGGTTTTAAAGGGGGAATGGGTCAATAGACCCTGCAATTACAATTCTTACGGCCACGCCAGAGGACGGGCAGGCAATAATACTGAGTGCGAATACTGTACAATGGCAGAAATATATAAAGCCTAATTAATTAGGTTTGGCCCGTTATCCAGCCAGCTCAAATAAAGGCCTATAGTAAAGAAAATAACGGCTGTAATTATCAATATAAAATAGATTTCTTTGGTTTCTCTATCCATGGGTAGATTCTAGCAGAATTAACGCACAGTTGCCGAAAAGATCTTATTTGTCTCAGATTCTAGTTTTTTATGAAGTACGTCAACTTCTTCGGAAGTAAGGGTTTTATCCAGTGAGCGATAAGTGATTCTGTACGCGTAACTTATTTTCCCAGCGCCGAATTTCCCGGTGTTCTCGTATTTATCCAAAAGCTCAACTTGTTCCACGACTCCCGGCGCGAGTTCTCGTACGAAATCAAAATAATCGTTGGGCACGAAATCATTTTTTACAACAAAAGAAATATCGCGAATTGCCGGCGGGTATTTACTTACCTCTGCGAATTTTTGTCCGAGCTTGAGCTGGTTTTTTACTCGCTGGTCGTCGGACCAGAGCAAGCGTATGTCGGGTAGCTCCATGGAAGCAATAGCCAAGCGTTCCAGTCCGAAGCCGAATGCCCAGCCGGTGTAGTTGGAAGAATCCACCCCTAATTTTTCTAGAACGCTTCCTTTTACTACTCCGCAACCGACCACCTCTACCCACTTACCGTCTATGTCGATCTCCATTTCGAGAGAGGGATCCGTGTAGGGGAAAGTGTCTTTGTTCAGTCGATACTTTACGTCTGATCCGAACACCGCTTTGGCAATATTGCCCAATGCTTCTTCTAAGTCCGGCTGACCTATGGCCTTCACGGTCCTCGGGGTTAGATACCAGCCATCGATTTGATGAAAGACGTTCATGTGTTTTCTGTCCACTTCATCCTTGCGATAGACCTTGCCAAAACTGAAAGCGCCGACCGGCTTGTTTTCTCGGATTCGTTTTTTTACTTCCTCGTTCTCGAGGTAGTAATACCACATCACGGTGGTATGCGTTCGCAAAATATTTTCGTCGTTGACGTAATAAGTATCGGACCGACTGCGAGCAGGGTGATCGGCGGGAAAATCAAACAAATCAAAACTGATATTGGCCGGGACAATCTCGGGAACTTGAATTGTGTCTAAGTCTTTGAAATACGGATGGGCCAGTATCCGATCCACTATTTCCCTGATAGGGCTACCGGATGTCCGCGATAGGTCAGGCATCGCGAGGTAGCGCTTTATTCGCATTGAATCCACGTCGTTTTTGGACTCGAGATTTTTCAGTAATTTATCTGATTCAGAGGAAGTTACTTTATATTCAGTTCTCATTTCTCTAATATAAAGAAAAATGACCCGAAAGTAAAGGGTTTTTTTGGGGAAAATAGACTAGTATTTAGTCCAGTTTATTGCTATAATATACTTAATATGGTTAGCCAAAAAGATGACACAAAAGATGGCGTAAAAGGCTCCGCCTTCGCTAAAGTTGCGGCGAGCGCGCATCATTACGATGCCTCTGACATCTCCGTTTTAGAGGGCTTGGAGCCCGTACGGCGCCGTCCCGGCATGTATATCGGCACGACGGGTCCCGAAGGCATGCACCACCTGGTCTGGGAGATTTTTGACAACTCACGCGACGAAGCGATGGGCGGTTTTTGTGACGACATTGAGATAGTCATGCTGCCGGGTAATCGCATTCGAGTCGCCGACAATGGCCGAGGTATTCCGGTGGATATGCATAAAAAGACAAAAGTCTCCGCGCTGGAAACTGTGATGACCACGCTTCACGCCGGAGGCAAATTCGGCGGCGAGGGGTATAAAATTTCCGGCGGGCTTCACGGCGTGGGCGCCTCGGTGGTCAACGCCCTATCCTCGTACTGCCGAGCCGAAGTGCATCGCGATGGCGGCAGATACGCGCAGGAGTATTCGCAAGGCAAGAAAAAAAATGGGGTAAAAAAAATTGCCGCATCGAAACTGCACGGCACCATAATAACTTTCGAGCCGGACACGGAAATTTTTGGCGACATAAAATTCGACTGGCACACTATCGTTAATCATATCCGCCAGCAGGCATATTTGGTAAAAAAACTCAAGATCTCCATCATTGATGCGCGAAACTTGGAGGTTCTTCCTCCACTTGGAGGAAGAACCTCCAAGTCGGAGGCCGAGGATGTTTTTTATTTCAGAGATCTTGGCTTAGAACTGCCATCCGTATCTTTTTATTTTGAAGGCGGGCTCATATCTTTGGTAAAGTATTACAATAAATTTCAAAAGCCGATACAGAGCAATATCTTTTATGTTGAGAAAGAGCTGGACGGGGTAGGAGTGGAAATTGCCCTGCAATACGTGGATGATATTGCCGACAGAATTTTTCCTTTCGCCAATAATATTTACAATCCGGAAGGCGGTACACATGTGACCGGTTTTAAGACTGCACTAACGAGGACTTTAAATATGTATTGCAAGAAAAATGAATTGATGAAGGAGTCCGAAGGGGGATTTACTGGCGAAGATGTTTTGGAAGGACTTACCGCTGTCATTTCCGTAAAGCTTCGCGAAATACAATTTGAGGGACAGACAAAAGGCAAGTTGGGAAGCGTGGAAGCCCAGGGCGCGGTAGCGACAGTCTTCGGTGAGGCATTCGCGAACTTCTTGGAGGAAAATCCGGATGAAGCAAAGTCTATAATTAATAAATCAATTCTTGCCCTAAAAGCCCGCAAGGCGGCTAAGGCCGCAAAGGATTCGGTTTTAAGGAAAGGCGCGCTTGAAGGCATGACGCTTCCCGGCAAACTGGCCGATTGCCAGAGCAAGGACGCCTCCGAATCCGAACTTTTTCTAGTAGAGGGAGACTCCGCAGGAGGTTCCGCCAAGCAAGGCCGCGACAGGCGTACTCAAGCGATACTGCCTCTCCGCGGAAAAATTTTAAACGTTGAGCGCGCGCGCATAGACAAAATGCTGGCTTCCAAAGAAGTGAAATCCCTAGTGATTGCCCTAGGGACTTCCATCGGGGATACTTTCGATTTAGAGAAAATGCGTTATCACAAAATAATAATTGCGACCGATGCCGACGTTGACGGCTCGCACATACGCACTCTGCTCCTCACTCTTTTTTACAGGTATTTCCGACAAGTGATAGATGCCGGATATATTTACATTGCCCAGCCGCCGCTTTACAAAATAAAAAAGGGCAAAGAAATTTCTTACGCTTACACCGATGAAGAAAAAATGAAAGTAATTGGCAAAAATGCGGACGTGAGCGAAATAAACGAAATAGATAATGAAGAACCCCTACCCGACCTCCCCCTTAGTAAGGGAGAGGAGAAAGCCCGCCTGCCGGACGGGCAGGGAGGGAGTCTAGAATCTAAACCTAACAAAGTTCACATCCAGCGTTTCAAAGGTTTGGGCGAAATGAACCCCGAAGAACTATGGGAAACGACCATGGACCCTAAAAACCGCGTGCTCAAAAAAGTAAATATTGAAGACGCCGAAGAAGCCAATAAAATTTTTGATATTCTTATGGGCTCCGAGGTCCCGCCTCGAAAATCTTTCATTCAATCCAATGCGAAGCTAGCCGAGATTGATATTTAAATTCCTTTTGTTATAATACTTATATGAATACTTACAGCATAAAAATTCCAAAGAGTTTAGCTCAAATGGGGGATTTAATGCTTGTGCCAAGAGCAGAATACGAGTCTTTTTTGGAGTTCAAAAAAATAAAAGAATATACGCCGACTAAAGCAGAGAGAGCTTCTTTAAAAAGAGCTAGATTAAACCGAAAAAAGGGAAATTATTTAACTATCAGAGAACTCAAAAATGAATTGGGTTTTACAAACAGATAATTCTATAAAAAAGTTTTGCGCAAAAATATCGAAATCTGACGCAAGACGTATTATTGAAACCATAGAAAGTTTAGAAGACAATCCCTTTTTCGGGGATATTCAAAAAATGAAAGATGAAGAAAATTCTTGGCGCAGACGTGTAGGAAATTATAGAATTTTTTATGAAATCATACCCAAAGAGAATTTAATTTACGTTTATGAAGTAAGACGAAGAACTTCAAATACCTATTAAATTAGCGGAGATTGATATCTAGGGTAATTGTTACCTTAATCTAAACAGTACCCAATTCAAAGGAGAAAAAGAGCTAGCCAAAGCGAAGAAAATAAAAAGGGTAAGTGTTATCAGCAAAATCCAAGTTGCTTCATTTATAAATTTTTTCATTATATTTTATTTTTTATCTCACCCAATAATTTCCCCAAAAGTTCTTCTGGGGAAATTTGGCCGATTTGGCCGTGGTCTCTGGATTCGAGAGTAACTTTGCCCGCTTCTATTTCTTTATCGCCGATGACGAGCCAGTAGGGGATTTTGTTATTTTTTGCATCGCGGACTTTGGCCCCCAGATTTTCGTCTTTATCGTCCAGCTCCGCGCGTATATTATTCGCTGTAAGCGTTTCAAAAATTTTCCTGGCGTATTCATTGTGGCTTGTGCGGACCGGGATAACTTTTACCTGCACCGGCGAGAGCCAGAGAGGGAAAGCACCGGCAAAATGCTCTAATAAGAAACCAATCATTCTTTCATGTGATCCAAGTGGAGCTCGGTGTATCACGTAAGGCATTTTTTTACTACCATCCTTGGAGGTATATTCAAGATCAAAGCGTTTAGGCATATAAAGATCAAGCTGAACTGTACCAATCGCATATTCTTTTCCGATTACGGATTTAATATATATATCTGCTTTGGGTCCATAGTGTGCTGCACCTCCTTCTTCGACTACATATTTTACCCCCACTTTATCTAAGGCTTCCTTCGTTAGTTTTTCTGCTTCATCCCACATCGCATCGTCACCATGATATTTGGATCGCAAATTGTTGGGATCTCTTACTCCAAAAACTACCCACCAATCCAAAATTCCCAAGTTTTTATAATAATATTCATGCATTTTGAACACACTTAAAAGTTCTGAAATTGCGTCTTCTGGTTTTACATAAATGTGAGCATCATTTTGGCAAAAGCCCCTTGCACGCATAAGACCATGTAATGTACCAGATCTTTCAAATCTATATACTTGGCCATATTCCGCTAGACGTAAAGTTAAATCTCTATAACTTCGTGGTTTACTTTTATATATCATGTGAGCGAAAGGACAATTCATCGGTTTTAAATAGTATTCTTCACCCTCAATATCAATGGGAGAGTATAAATCGTCTTTGTAGTATGGCAAGTGTCCTGAAATTTCAAACAGATCCTTTTTAGTTATGTGGGGAGTGGAAATGTGTTTATACCCCCATTTTATTTCCGTTTCCTTTGCCCATTTTTCCAACTCTTGTCTTATAACTGTTCCGTTTGGTAACCATAGCGGAAGCCCCATACCTACTTCCTCAGAAAAAGTAAAAATCTCTAATTCTTTTCCCAATTTTCGATGGTCTCTTTTTTCCGCCTCTTCCCGTTGGCTCAAATATGCATCCAATTGTTCTTTTGTTTCAAAAGCCAGCCCGTAAATGCGGGTCAGCATTTTATTTTTTTCATCTCCGCGCCAATATGCGCCTGCTACGCGGTCTAATTTGAAAGATTCAGGATCTATTTCTTTGGCAGGGTTTTTTAAGTGCCCTCCTCGGCAAAGATCGGTAAATCCTCCGCAAGTATAAGTAGTAATCTTTTCTCCGCGTTCAGCGATCTCATTTATTAGCTCCTGCTTGTATTCATTTTTGAAAAAATTCAGAGCTTCATCTTTGGATATTTCTTTATGTTCCCAGTCTGTCCATTTAGGCAGAATCTTTTTCATCCTGTCTTCAATTTTTTTCAAATCAGCATCGCTTACTTTTTCATCCCCGAAATCAATATCGTAATAGAATCCATTATCTATCGCTGGCCCGAGGGTAAGCTTGACCTTATCAAATTTATATATTTCTCCGACAGAGGCGGCCAAAAGGTGAGCTAAAGAATGCCTTAAGTTGTGCAATTTGTCCATAACCCATATATTAGCACATTAAAAATTGCTTTTCATCCCTAATATGCTAGTATGTACCCATTATGGTAATACGGATGAGGCATACAAAATCGCATACGAAAAATAGGCGCTCGCACCATGCTTTGATGAGCACTAGTTTTACTAAGTGTGAAAATTGCAAGGCTCTGAAGCGACGGCATACGGTTTGCGTGGCCTGCGGGTTTTACCGAGGCAAAAAGATGCTGGATCTGATCAAAAAGACCGAAAAGAAACAAAAGAAAGCAAAGGCAAAAGCGGCGCAGAAGTAATGTTATGGCATCCCGAACGAAGCCTTCGGCTCATACGGGATTGCTCATAAATTATATTCACTTTGTTCATTAATTTATGGCAAATAGGCACCTTTCAAGATCAATAGTTCTTCAGACTCTCTTTGAACGGGATTTCACTCCTGCAGATAAAGAAGGTGAAAGCCTGAACATGGAGGAAGTGCAAGAAGCATTAAAAAGAAATTTAAAAGAATTTGCGCCCGGTTTTGAAGACGATGCTTTCGTCTTTTCGCTTGCCGACCAGGTACTAAAAAAACAGGCAGTAGTCGATGAAATTATAGAAAAAGCGGCGCCGGACTGGCCGATTGACAAAATCTCCGTGGTAGACAGGAATATTTTGAGGATTGGACTCACAGAGCTTTTGTTCGGAGACCGCAAAGAAGTGCCTCCCAAAGTCGCAATCAACGAAGCTATAGAGCTTGCCAAAACTTTCGGCGGAGAAAATTCCGGCAAATTTGTAAACGGAGTATTGGGCGCGGTCTACAAAGAAATCGGCGAGCCGGGCAAGGAGCAGATTAGTAAAAAGAAAAATATTAACGAACCGGTGGATATTTCCAAATTGCCGGTAGATAAAAAAGGCGGAGCATTGGTATATACCAGAAAAGACAATCAGCGCGAAGGAAATATTTTGTTTGCTCTTGTGCATGATGTTTTCGGATATTGGACAATTTCTAAAGGCACGATTGAAGAGGGGGAAAATGAACGGGAGGCGACAATACGCGAGATCAAAGAAGAAATAGGACTAGATATTGAGATAGAAGAAAAGCTTGGAGAAAATCAATATGTGGCTTCGCATCCCGAAAAGGGAAAAAGCTTAAAAAAAGTTTCTTACTTTTTAGCAAAAAGCGAATACAAAGAGCTTGTGCTTGAGAAATCTACCGGGCTTGACGCTGCGCGCTGGTTTGAGCTTTCAGCTATTCCGGAACTTCACATTTATAACGACATTATTCCGCTTATCAGCAAGGCTATAGAAATACTGAGTAGTAAAAAGTTATAAAGTTTATAACGTAGAAAGTAAATATGGTAAATTTTTCAGATTTTGAGAAAAAAATAAAAATAACTTTCAAAGACAAGAACTTGCTTATGCAGGCTTTTACCCACCGTTCTTATATAAACGAGAACGGGGGAACGATTCTCACTCACAACGAGCGCTTGGAATTTTTGGGAGATGCGGTATTGGAACTTATCGTTACGGATTTTCTATACAAAAAATATCCGAATTACACCGAAGGAGAATTGACGGCGATACGTTCGGCCCTCGTGAACGCAGTTATAATTTCCGAGGTTGCGAGTGACGTGGGCATGAATGAATATCTTCTCTTATCCAAAGGCGAAGCGAAGGATCACGGCAAGGCCAGGCAGTATATTTTGGCCAATACTTATGAAGCCGTCGTCGGAGCAGTGTACATGGACCAGGGATATGAAACAGCGGAGGCGTTTATAACTAAGACTTTACTGCAAAAAACAGACGAAATTGTAAAAAAGAAACTTTGGCGCGATGCGAAGTCACTAGTGCAGGAAAAGGCGCAGGAATTTGTGGAGGTCACTCCGATGTATAAAGTTTTGAACGAAGCAGGGCCTGATCATGACAAGCATTTTACGGTGGGAATTTATTTTGCTAAAGATTTGATTGCCGAAGGCAAGGGCAAGAGCAAGCAGGAAGCCGAACAGAAGGCAGCAGAAGCGGCATTAAAAGTAAGAAACTGGGTAGACTAAATAAAAATGAGGCTCAAAACACTTCAACTGAACGGCTTCAAATCTTTCGCGCAAAAAACTGTTTTAGAGTTTGAAAGCCCGATCGTAGCCATCGTAGGACCCAACGGTAGCGGGAAGTCGAACGTGGTGGAAGCGGTGCGTTTTGTCTTGGGCGAGCAATCCATGAAGTCCATGCGCGGCAAGGGAGGCTCCGACCTTGTTTTTAAGGGTTCAAAAAATTTATCTAAAGGCACAAAAGCTTCCGTCACCATTTATTTCAACAATACCGATAAAATTTTTAAACTCACAAACGACGGAGGAGAAAATATAAACTTAAATTATGACATCATTTCAATCTCCCGCGAAGTTTATTCTGACGCACTCAATAAATACATTTTAAACGGTACGGAAGTCCGGCTTAAGGACATACATCACTTGCTCTCTTATGTGAACATCGGATCTTCCGGCCACCATATAATTTCCCAGGGCGAAGCCGACAGAATATTGAATGCGAGCTCTAAAGACAGGAAAGAAATGGTGGAAGACGCGCTAGGACTCAAAATTTATCAATACAAAATAAGGGAATCCGAAAGAAAACTGGAAAAAACGAATGAGAATATGAAAGAAGTGGGCATGCTCCGCCGGGAAAATGCTCCGCACCTTAACTTTTTGAAAAAGCAGGTAGAAAAATTTGAAAAGGTCAAAGAAATGCAGTCGGAGCTTGCTACCCTTTATCGGGAATACTTAAAAAAAGAAAGTATTTACCTAGAAGAAGAAAAAGAAAGTCTGAAAAAAGAACGAGAAAAAATTTCCGTAGAATTAAAAACTGTTAATGATAAAATTTCAGCGACAGACGAAAGCAATTCGGAAGGCAACCCGCGCCAAGGCGGGGCAAGTAAAAAAATAGATGAACTGCGAATTGCCGAGCAAAAGATAAATGCTTTACGCGGGAAAAAGGGCGAGCTGGAACGCAAGCTCGGGCGCATAGAAGGCATACTGGAAGCGAGAGTTGATAAACTAAAAGTTTCCGGCAAGTGTCCGCTTTGTGGAAGCGATATAGGCGACGAAGATGCGGGGCAGTTAGAGCGGAAGCATAATGAAGAAAAAGAACTTGCTGAATTAAAAACTTCTCAAGCAGACACCCTTGCCGAAATACAAAAAATAGAGACAGAAGAGAAAGAAATTAGCGGCGCAGTAGAAAAACTTAAACAAGAAATAAACAGAGAAATGGAAGCATTGCGTGATCTAGAGCGGGAGAAATTTACTTTTAAAGTCAGACAGCAGGAACTTTCTAGCGCGCTTGAGCTCATAGTTATCAAAGAAGACAGCTTGAGAAGCAGGAGAGAATTGTTTGAGAATGAAATAAATGAAGGCACAGCCCTTGTCGGCGCTGAAATTTTGGCTTATAAGAATTATCAGGGAAGCGTGGAGGAACAAATTATTCCACAAGATGAGTTAAAGAAAAAAATAGAGCGCATAAAGATAAAACTTGAAGATGCAGGTCTTGGCAATAGCGCGGAGCTAATGCAAGAATACAATACTGTGTCAGAACGCGATCGATTTTTAGCCAAAGAGCTTGAAGACATTGAAAAAAGCATTGACTCTCTCAAAAAACTTATTGCCGACCTCAAAGAAAAAATAGACATAGAGTTTCAAGAAGGAGTAAAAAAAATAAATGTTGAATTTCAGGAATTTTTCGCGATTCTATTCGGAGGCGGACATGCGTCGCTTTCAGTAGTGATGGAGATAAAACGCAGGAGAAAGATACAAGAGGATGAAGAACCCGCCGACGCCGAAGGCTTTGGCGAGGCGAGCGAGACAGAGGAGGAGGCAGAACCGGAGCAGGGGATAGAAATAAATGTTTCTTTGCCTCACAAGAAAGTAAAAGAATTGCATGCATTTTCCGGAGGAGAACGATCGCTCACCTCTATCGCGCTTTTGTTTGCAATGTCGCAGGTAAACCCGCCGCCATTTTTGGTGCTGGATGAGACAGATGCCGCGCTGGATGAAGCGAATTCCAGAAAATATGGAGATATGCTGGAAAAACTATCTAAAGCGTCCCAGCTTATAGTCGTCACTCACAACAGAGAGACTATGTCCCGAGCGGGAGTGCTTTACGGCGTCACTATTGGTTCCGACGGCGCGTCCAAACTCCTGTCCGTCAAATTCGACGAAGCCACCCAGATTGCGAAATAGTATTATCTAAGATTTCAGCATATGCGGATTTTTTAGGAACGAGAAATTTGATTTTTTTCATTAGGGAGTTTTCATCTCTTGAAACTTCACTTTCTCTTCTTTTGCGGGAATTATTTTTTCTAGCTGGAACACGGAATTTAATTGCGTATTATTTTTTCTTACAGACATTGAGCCATCCTTGCCTAATTTAATCTGAAGAAGCATGCCTTTCGTGGTTTCTTTGCTCCAAGACTGATCAAAGACAAAATTTCCGAGCGAGTAGGCGATAAAACCATTTTTATAAACTTCAGTATCTTGGATTACATGCGGATGATGACCGATGACTATCTTAGCTCCATTGTCTACTGCTTTATGCGCTAAATATTCCTGCCGCGTATTGTGAACTGTCTTATATTCATCTCCGAAGTGAAAAGAAACTACTAGATAATCCACTTGCTTAGCCGCATTTTTTATTATTTCGTCAAAACGGGGATCGCTGGCGAGCAGTAAGCCGGCAGTTTCACTTTTTGCTTCCATCCAGTTCGGTCCAACGTCGGAGAATCCCAAGAAGCCGATTTTTAGCCCATATTTTTCAATAATAACCGGAGCTTCGGCCTCTGTTTCAGTATTTCCGCCGCCGGTATAAAGTATTTCATTTTCTTTCAGGCGTGAGAGCGTGTCTGCATATGCGCTTCGTCCCCAGTCGCCGACATGATTGTTTGCCATTGACACGATGCTTACTCCGGCGCCCTTCATCGCGGGAATAACGCTCGGATCCATCCTAAAAGAATATAAATTTCGCATATCTGCGCCTTTGTCGGACGCGGCGCCTTCCAGATTTACGAAAGCTATATCGGAATTTTTAAATATTTCCAGTTTTGAAAAAATTGCGGAATAATCATTGCCGAAATTTTTTACGACTGAATTTTTCACCCCGCGGGCAAGCATAATGTCGCCGCCGAAGGCGAGAGTTACAAAGTCCGGCTCGCGGATGTCCGGCACACCGACTCTTTCTTCCACCCAGTTTGTGATTGCTCCGAGCGCGCCGCCATAATAAACATTTTTCTTCAGGTAATTTACGATGCTTTCCACATCTTTCTTGCGGTCTGCGCTCTGGAGGAGAGTGATAGCAACAGGGCGTTCACTTTTTTCTGCCAATGAACCTAAGTGCAGAGAGAAAAGAGAGACGACTGTCTGCCTAGCAGCGTCTGTGTATCCGCTTTTACCCCCGATGTATCCGTCTTTCCCCAAAAATTGGCTGATGTTAGACCAATTATGTTTTTTATTTGAAAAGCTTCTGTTGGTCGTAATTCTTAGGAGTTCCGGATGTTCTTGGGCTAGATAACCGGTGAGCTTGAATATGTCTCCTGTTGTTGATTTATTATTTGGAGATAATCCGCTCGGATCTTCAAAGTGAGTGTCCTCCATTTTTAACTTTTCTGCCGTTAGGTTCATCTTTGAGATGAAGCTATCCCGGCCGAAATGTTCCGCAATTACTTCGGCTGCATCGTTGCTAGACTCCAGAAGGAGGGGATATAAAAGATCTGATATTTTTACCTTTTCTCCCGGGCGCAATTCGCCATTTTGCCCGTACGTCGCAAGCGCCCGCTTGCTTACTGTTGCCACTTCGTCCGGCTTTGCAAGCTCGCTTGCCACCAAAGCAGTCATTAGTTTAGAAACTGATGCTATTGGGAAAATATTCTCCTGATTTTTTGAAAGTATTACTTCGCCAGTGTGAAGGTCGCCGACAATATATGCTTTTGCGGAAACTTTCGGGCCTCCGACAAGATCTTTATTCGTATAAAAGTATTGAGGTTTTTTTGCTTCAGACGGAATGAGCTGGACCACTCTGGCTTGAGAGTCTTTTGTGAAGAGCGTTTTTATTCCCGTATCAATGAGAGATGATAAAGAATAAGTAAAAAATATGCCGACAAGAATCGGAAATACTGACCACAACAAGAGCTTAGTTTTATTGCGAGACCTCATACTAACACATAATCTATTGTCTTTCGCTCCAAGTCAACCCCTTTTACTTTTATTTTTACCTTGTCGCCGAGGCGATATTTTTTTCCCTGCCTACCGGCAGGCAGGTTCTTTTTCTGCCCCATCATTTCAAGCTTCTTTTCATTGAAAACATAAAAATCATCCTGCATATCCCGCATTCGCACGAGCCCTTCGCATTTTGTTTCCACTTCTTCCACATATATGCCCCATTCGGTCATTCCGCTGATTACTCCATGGAAAGTTTCTCCTAAGCGCGCGGACATATACTCCACTTGTTTGTATTTTATAGAAGCGCGCTCGGCATCACTCGCTCGTTTTTCCTGCTCGGAAGCTATGAGCGACATTTTTTCGTATTCAAGCAGTTTATTCCCGACGCTTGCGGTCGGGACCCCGACTTTGGTCGGGGCTTTATTCTTTGCCAAGTAGTCGCCAAGAAGCCTGTGTATTATTATGTCGGGATAGCGCCGGATAGGGGAAGTGAAGTGCGTATAGAAATTAAAAGCAAGCCCATAGTGTCCGATATTTTTTGTGGAATAAATTGCTTTAGCCATGGAGCGAATAACTGCTCTGTGCACGGTATCCCGCATAGTTGTATTCGCATGCTTGCTATCAAAACTTTCTAAGAGCTTATTTATTTCATGGCTTGGAATTATGCCGTCCCTCAGGCTGACCTTGTGCCCCAAGCTTCGCAGAAAAAAAGCCAAATCTGCCATTTTTTCTTTTGAAGGCAGGTCATGCACTCGGTATATTGAAACTCCTTCTTCTGCTCTGCCTTTTATTTTTTTAGGCGACAGAATTTCCGCCACTTTTTTATTCGCAAGAAGCATGAATTCTTCTATGAGCCGGTTTGAATCTCCGCGCTCTTTTTTTATGACTTTTAATGGCGCGCCATTTTTATCCAGCACGAATTTTACTTCTTCCTGGTCAAGCGATATTGCGCCTTTGGCAAATCTTTCTTTGGTAAGTTTTTTTGCGAGATTATTTAAAACAGAAAGTTCTCTGTGAAGGGGAGCATTTGATTTTTTTATGGACTCTTCGGCTTCTTCATAAGAAAATCTTTTTCTGGAATGTATCACTGTGCGCCCGTACCATTCTGACTTCACGTTTGCATTTTTATCCAGCACAAATATGGCGCTCATTGTCAGGCGGTCTTTGTTTGGCACCAGACTGCATAAATCATTTGAAAGGACTTCAGGGAGCATGGGTATTGTCCTGTCTACCAAGTACACCGACATGCCGCGCTCTCGGGCTTCTACGTCTAAAGCGCTGTTTACTTTTACATAATGCGATACGTCGGCGATATGAATGCCTATTTCATAAAGTTCTTCCTCACCCCTTCGCCCCTCTCCATTTTTTCTTAAATGGAGAGGGGTTTGGGAGAGGTCTGCTGGCCTAAGAATTTTAAAAGATATAGCGTCGTCAAAATCTTTTGCGTCAGCCGGATCTATTGTGAATGTGAGTGTGCGCCTCATATCCCGACGGCCGTCATAATCTGCATCTTTTATTCCAGCCTGTTTTATTTTTCTCGCTTCTTCTTCAACTTTCTTGGGAAGCTCGGCATCAAAGCCTTTTTCCATGGCTATGGCGCGCATCTCTGTGTCGTTGTCTCCCGGAAGCCCTAAAATTTTTACTACTTTGCCTTCGGGCGCTTTGCGGGAATCCAGCCATGAAACTATTTCCACGAAAACTTTTTCTCCTACTTTTGCGCCGTGTACCATATTCTGGGGAATCAGTATATCCGTATACATTTTTGTATCGTCGGGCTTTAGGAAAAATAATTTACTTGCCCCGTCCTTGGCGGGGTTTTCTGTTTCTAGTATTCCGGCAAAGGCTTTTTTGGCGCGGGAAAGTATTTTTGAAACTTCTCCGGTGGTGCGTCCGTGGCTTTTGGCGTGCAGAGTAACCTCCACCAAATCTCCGTGGAGGGCAGTGTTTAGGTGCTTGAAATCAATTTCTATGTCGTCCTTGTGGGTAAGAGTCTTTACATAGCCGGTTCCTTTAGCCGTAATAGAGATAATGCCTTCAAGCTTATTGGAGTGCTTTTTCTGGTGTTTTTTCATCCCGTTAGAGATTTTCATAAATTAGGTCAATAACTTCTTTCATATTTTTAGCGTGTATTCCGTTATCTCTAACGGGACAGGCCCTTATATTATAGCATAAAATAGATATTGACAATAGCACCAAAGTGTGCTATACTTGCATTGAAAAGGAGAAATTGACAAATGAAGAATCTGTTCGCGGTTTTCGTCGCGGTTTTTGCTTTAATGGTGGTCGGTTGCGCGACGACAGTCGTCTCGTCGCCCAAGTCGACGGTGAACACCGTCGACGGCCCCCTGGAGGCGAAAGGTGACCTCAATGCCGTCGTCAAGAGGACGACGACGACCACGACAACCGACGCCAATGGCATCGTAGTCGGCACCACCACCGAAGTGGTGGAGGAACAGGCGGCCCGCAACGCCTACGATGCCGAGCACGAGCTCGACATGCGCCGCGAGGACCGCAAGGAAGCGGTCGGCGTGGCGCGGGCGCAGAACCCGGCGCCGGTAATCGTGGTTCGGGGGAGTACGTATTATCGGACGGTGGGTAGTTCGTACCACCGACCCCCGAGACGAAACTATCGGACGGGCCCTCCGCGGACTGAACGCCCTGTCGGCCGTAACACGGTCGGCGGGAGCAAGTCCAAGCGTTAGCCGCTTGGGCAAGAGGGAAGCCCTCTATAAAAATGACAATCCATCGACAGCGTGTTTCTCGCAAGAGAAACACGCTGTTTCTCTTTATGCTCAATTTGCTTTTTTTCTTAAATTATAATAAACTCTTGCTACCTGTCCCGTACTAAATTAAGAACAGCACCAAAAGCGGAAAGTTTTTGGAAATCTTAGGAACGTATAATCCGAAAGCCAAAGATGATGCGCAGAAAAAAAATCTGAATGTCGACAGAATAAAATATTGGATATCAAAAGGCGCAAAGCCTTCGGACACGATGCACAATTTTTTGGTACACGACAAAATCATAGAAGGCAAAAAGATAAACGTCCTTCCAAAGAAAAAACCGACAATGAAAAGAAAGGAATTGAAAGCAAAAAAGTAAGCTTGCCCGCCTATGGAGGGTTTGATACAATTACAGTTAATGCAGTATATAAAGTCGGAACGACTGCGCATATTATAAAAGTTAATTTTTATTAAAAACATGGAAGAAGCAGACAAGATGTTTTTGGAATATGTCGTTAAAGCTCTGGTAGATAATCCAAATGACGTAAAGATAGAGCGAACTGTGGACGAAATGGGCGTGCTTATTACTCTCACCGTAAATCCCGCCGATATGGGGAAGATTATCGGAAGGATGGGCAATACCGCCAAGGCTATCCGCACATTGCTCCGCATCATCGGCATGAAGAACAACGCCCGCGTGAATCTGAAGATCAATGAGCCGGCCGGCAGCATGAGGCACGAAGGCGGAATGACTTCTACGGGGAGCGGCATGGGGCAAGCGCCGTCAACCCTAAAGACTGTAGACGAGGCAATGGATGAGCTCAAGGGAATATAAATTGCGTTTTCATGTCATTACAATTTTTCCAGATATTTTCGATTCATATTTGAATGAATCTGTTATCGGGCGCGGGATAAAAAATAAATTGATAGACGTAAAATTTTATAATCCCCGCGATTTTATCAAGGCCCCAAAAAATAACTATAAACCGGTAGATGACAAGCCGTATGGCGGAGGACCTGGTATGGTCATGCGCGCCGAGCCGATTTTAAAAGCAGTAGAAGCAGCTCTTAAAGCAGCTCAAAAGCCTCACCCCCGCCCCCTCTCCATTTTGAAAAAAAATGGAGAGGGGTGGATGCGAAGCAGACGGGGTGAGGGAATTAAAATAATTCTTTTTTCTCCGTCCGGCAAGAAATTTGATACAGCCTATGCTAAAAAGTCCGCAAAAAAATATACGGACATCATTATGATATCCGGCAGATATGAAGGCATAGATGCGCGAGTGCAAAAAATTCTAAAAGCAGAAGAAATTTCCATAGGGGATTATGTGCTTACCGGCGGCGAACTACCAGCTATGATTTTAATAGATTCTATTTCTCGTCAAATACAGGGCATATTGGGCAAATATGAATCACTGGAAGAAGAAAGAGTTTCCAGTAGCGAAGTGTATACTCGTCCGGAAATCTTAAAATATCGCGGCAAAAATTACAGAGTTCCAAAAGTCCTGCTTTCCGGAAACCATAAAAAAATAGATGAGTGGAAAAATCAAACTAAGAAATAACATCTATGTTATGGTGTAAATTAAACTCTCTGACTATCTTTAACATATGTAAAAGATAGTAAATATTTGACAAAAAGCTGTGGATAAGTATACTGTACTTGATTCATTGATTGAGTATCGGATGCAATCTCTTTTATTATTAAGATAAATAAGGAGTGTAGCGACTGTATTTTCTTAACCCTGTTAAATAAGGCTTTTAGCCTTAGCCTACTGGCTATTTAACAGGGTGATAATTTTCTAATCGCTTTGCTTAAGAAAATCAATCATGCCCAAAGATATCAAAGAGGCGACATCTCGCCCGAAGAAGTATTTTAGCAGGTATAAGAAACCTCTTGTAGAGTTTCCGAATCTTATTCAAGCCCAATTGAAGAGCTTCAAGTGGCTCGTGGAGACCGGCATCGCCGAAGTCTTCAAAGAGTTCACGCCGATCATAGATTACTCCGGAAAAAAGTTCCAATTGGAATTTACTTCTTTTACTTTAAGCGAATCCAATACTGACGAAAATGATTCAAAAGTAAACAAGCTCTCTTACCAGGGGTTACTCAAAGCGCGGGTAAAATTGACGAATAAAATTTTAGGCACCGTGAAAGAGCAGGAAATCTTCATGTCGGAGATGCCGCTCATGACTCCGCACGGAACTTTCATCATAAACGGCGTAGAGCGCGTCATCGTGCCGCAGCTCGCGCGAAGCTTCGGGGTCTTCTTTACTGAATCAGAGTCTAAGGGTCAGAAATATTTCGGCGCGAAGATGATCCCCGCTCGCGGAGTCTGGATAGAGATGGAATCCGAAGCGGATGGCGTAATTTACATAAGAATAGATAAAAAGAGAAAATTTCCGGCGACAGCTCTTCTGCGAGCGCTCGGCTATGAAACGAATGAAATGATCGCCGAAGCGTTTAAAGGCAACGCCGTTGCCGAGGAGACAATAAAAAATTCTTTAACCAAAGATGGACTGAAGAGCTTAAACGAAGCATATATTGAAATATACAAGCGCCTTCGCGATGGAGACATGGCCACAGCCGAGAACGCCAAAGAATTTATAAATTCTTTATTTACCGCGGAGCGCTATGATCTTTCTCCTGTTGGACGATTCAGATTCAATCAAAGGTTCGGCAAATCAATAGGCGAAGAAGAAATGACTCGCCGAACTATCTCCAAAGAAGACTTGGTAACCGTAATTTCTCATATAATAGAATTAAATAATACTGCAGGAGCAAAAGCAGATGATATAGATCACTTAGGCCAGAGGCGAGTGCGTTTTGTCGGAGAAATTCTCCAGCAAAAAGTTCGCACCGGTATGATGCAGATCAAGAGAAACATTCAGGACAGAATGTCTATTATTGATGTGGACACCGCGATGCCGATTCAGATAATCAACCAGAGGCCGCTTCAGGCGCGCATCAAAGAATTTTTCACCACCAACCAGCTTTCACAATTCATGAACCAGGAAAATGTGCTTGCAGAAACGGAGCACATTCGTCTCTTGTCGGCGCTCGGACCCGGAGGCCTTACTCGCGAGCGCGCCGGCCTTGAAGTCCGCGACGTGCATCCTTCGCACTACGGCAGAGTCTGTCCTATTCATACCCCTGAAGGTCCGAACATCGGGCTAATACTTCACATGTCTACTTATGCTAAAATAAATGACTTCGGAATTATTGAAACTCCTTATGCAAAAGTAAAAAATGGAAAAATTACCGGCGAGATAGTTTACTTAAACGCGCTTGAGGAAGAAAAATACAACATCGCCCACGCCGGTACTCCATATGATGAACACGGAAAAATCACTAAAGAAAAAGTAGAGGCTCGCATAAAGACAGAACCCGGCATGGTCAAGGCACTTGAAGTGGACTTTATTGATGTCGCGCCGAACCAAGCTTTCTCTATCGCGACTTCCATGGTGCCGTTCTTGGAGCATAACAACGCCAATCGAGCGCTCATGGGAAGCAACATGCAGAAGCAAGCGGTGCCGTGCGTCCTTCCTGAAATGCCGCTTGTGGCTACAGGTATAGAAGAACTTGCGTCAAAAGATTCAGGCAGACTGGTAATCGCGCAAGAAGACGGCGTTGTTAAATATTTGGATGCTAAGAAAATAGTTATTGAGGGGAAGAAAGAGCATACTTATGATCTAGTAAACTTTTTAAGGAATAACAACTTCGCAGTATTTCATCAGCGTCCGCTTGTAAATGTGGGTGATAAAATTAAAAAAGGAGATATACTTGCAGATACATCCAGTACCGTAGGCGGGCAGATCTCTATCGGTCAGAATATATTCGTGGCCTTTTTGTCATGGTCTGGCTCTACTTACGAGGACGCCATCGTAGTCTCTGAGCGCCTTGTAAAAAAAAGCAAATTCACTTCTGTGTATGTGGAAGAATTTACCTGCATTGTCCGCGATACCAAACTTGGACCCGAAATTACAACTCGCGATATTCCAAACGTCGGAGAATTAAAACTGAAAGATCTTGACGAAGACGGCATAGTCCGCATAGGAGCTGAAGTCAGAGAAAATGATATTCTAGTCGGTAAAATTACTCCAAAAGGGGAGACAGAACTTACTCCGGAAGAAAGATTGCTCCGCTCCATATTTGCCGAAAAAGCCCGCGACGTGAAAGATACCAGCTTGAGAATGGAACACGGCAAGCGCGGACGTATTATCGGCGTAAAAATATTCTCCCGAGATCTAGGCCACACCTTGGAAGCAGGCATCATAAAGAAGATTGTCATAGAGGTCGCTCAGATTAGAAATATTTCTGTCGGAGACAAACTTTCAGGACGACATGGAAACAAAGGAGTCATATCTACAATCCTTCCGGAAGAAGATATGCCATACACCGCAGACGGTACGCCTATAGACATTATACTTTCTCCGCTCGGAGTTCCTTCTCGTATGAACTTGGGACAGATATTGGAAATGCATCTTGGTATGGCGGCAAACACTCTAGGCTACCAAGCCATCGTTCCTCCTTTCCTCGGAGCCAAGCATGAAGAAATAAAAGAGGAATTGATAAAAGCCGGACTTCCGGAAAATGGAAAACTGCAGCTTTTTGACGGACGCACCGGAGAGCCTTTCCAGCAGGACGTCGCAGTCGGATACATGTACATGCTCAAACTGCACCACATGGTGGAGGACAAAATCCACATGAGGTCTATTGGTCCCTACTCGCTCATTACCCAGCAGCCTCTCGGCGGTAAAGCTCAGGGAGGAGGACAGAGATTCGGAGAAATGGAAGTCTGGGCGCTTGAGGGATATGGAGCTGCATACACTTTGCGCGAAATGCTGACAATTAAATCTGACGATATTTTAGGAAGATCGGCAACATTCGATTCCATTATCAAAAATGAACCTATCAGGCCGCCAAACTCTCCCGCGTCGTTCAATGTTCTTTTGAACTACCTGAGGGGGCTAGCGCTCGATGTGGATCTTAAGAAGGCTGGAGATAAATAATAGATTAGACGTTGGACATCGGGTGCTTGATGTCCAACGTCTGAAACATAAACTATGAAAACACTAAACACAACTGAATTTGATAGAATCGCTCTCCGGCTTGCAAGCCCCGAGCAGATAAAAGAGTGGTCTTTTGGAGAGGTTACCAAGCCTGAAACTATAAATTACCGCACCGGCAGAAGCGAGCGCGGCGGGCTTTTTGACGAGAAAATTTTCGGACCGGAAAAGGATTATGAGTGCTATTGCGGAAAATACCGCCGCATACGCTACAAAGACATTATCTGCGAGAAATGCGGAGTTGAAGTTACCCGCTCTATAGTGCGGCGCGAGCGCATGGGACACATAGAGCTTTCTACGCCTGTTTCTCATATCTGGTTTTTGCGAGGCGTGCCATCTAGAATGAGCATACTTCTAAACATTTCCGTCTCAGACCTTGAGAAAGTTATTTACTTTGCGGGATATATCATCACTAAAATCCATGAAGATGAAAAAGAAACTGTTTTGTCCGGGTTGGATAAAGAATTTAAATCTAAATTTAAGAATGCAGTCGATGAAGATACTCGCGAAAAATTGAAAAATTTGCTTTCAATCACTAAAAAAGAAATCGGAGAAATTTATGAAGGAAAAGTTCTGAACGAAATTTCTTTCCATCATTATTCTTTGAAATACGGCACCTGCTTTGAGGCGAACATAGGCGCAGAAGCTATCTACTCCATTTTCAAAAATCTTGATCTCGGCAAACTGAAAACCCTTACCGAAAAGATGCTTGAGAAGGCAAGTGCAGCCGACAAAGAAAAATTGCAGAAAAGACTGTCTCTCATACGAGCCATGACTTATGCAAACATTCGTCCGGAATGGATGTTCCTGACTGTTATTCCCGTGATTCCGCCGGTTCTTCGCCCCATGGTTGCGCTCGACGGGGGCCGACACGCGACTTCAGACCTGAACGACTTGTATCGCCGAGTTATAAACAGAAATAACCGCCTTAAGAAGCTGAAAGAAATAAATGCCCCGGATGTTATTTTAAGAAATGAAAAAAGAATTATTCAGGAGGCAGTGGATGCGCTTATAGATAATTCTATCGCCAAGCAGAATGATTCTGCGGCTATGAGCCAATCCCAAAAGCGTCCGCTCAAATCCCTTTCCGACAACTTGAAATCCAAACAAGGTCTCTTCCGCCAAAATCTGCTCGGAAAGCGCGTGGACTATTCAGGCCGTTCTGTTATTGTTGTTGGTCCTCAGCTAAAGCTTAATCAATGCGGACTTCCAAAACATATGGCTCTGGAGCTTTTCAGGCCATTCGTTATTTCCAAAATTTTGCAGGCAGAGCTTGCCTTCAACATTCGCGGAGCGAATAAGCTCATAGAAGAAAGAACTCCTGAAGTATGGGCAATGCTGGAAGAAGTCATAGAAGGAAAATATGTCCTCTTAAACCGCGCGCCGACTTTGCACAGGCTTGGTATTCAGGCGTTCAATCCGATACTTATTGAAGGAAATGCAATCCAGGTACACCCCCTTGTGTGTCAGGCTTTCAACGCCGACTTCGACGGAGACCAGATGGCAGTATACGTGCCTCTTCTTAAAGAAGCTCAGTCTGAAGCGAAGGATTTGATGGCTTCAAATAAAAACTTGCTTAAGCCGCAAAATGGCGAACCGGTCGTTAACCCTAAAATGGATATGGTGCTTGGGGCTTATTGGATGACCAAAACTGCAGATGGTGAATTGGGTGAGGGAAAATTCTTCTCTAGTCCCAACACTGCCATTACCGCTTATGATTACGGAGTAGTTTCTCTTCGCGCCAAAATAAAAGTTTTGGCTACTGATTCACACAAATACAAAAAATTTGACGGGGAAATTTTTGAAACTTCTGTTGGAAAACTATTGTTCAATAGCGTTTTGCCTTCAGATTTTTCCTATATTGGCGATGAAATGACCCAAGACAGATTATCTTCACTGCTGGATGAACTTATAGCTCACACTGGAGTAGACAATACCCCTGCAATCTTGGATAAGATTAAGCAATTTGGGTTCCAGTATTCCACTGTTTCTGGTACTACTTGGGGGCTAGACAATGTTTCTTTGTCTTCAGAAAAACCAGCAATTATTACAGAAGGTAAAAAACAGGAAGAACAAATTATTTCAGAATGGAGTAACGGTCTTTTGTCTGAAGAAGAAAAATATCAAAAAATTATTGAGGTTTGGACTTCTACCAAGAAAAACTTAGAAAAAGTTTTACCAAAAACTCTGGATAAAAGCGGTTCTGCTTTTGATTTATTTACTTCCAAAGCTAGAGGTAATATGAACACTTTGTCTCAAATGGTTGGGATGATTGGTCTCATTCAAAACAACCAAGGTAAAATATTGGAATACCCGATCATTCCTTCTTACTTTGAGGGACTTTCTCCGATAGAATATTTCGTCATCACTCACGGAGCCAGAAAAGGAGCATCAGACACAGCGCTCAACACTGCAAAAGCGGGATACCTGACCCGAAGACTTGTAGATGTCGCGCACGACGTCGTCATTACCGAAGAAGATTGCGGCACAAAGGAAGGAAAGATAGTTTCCCGAGAAAATATTTCCGGAATTGAAATTCCACTTTCAAAAAACATACGCGGACGTGTCTTAGCGGCTGATCTCAAAGACCCATCCGGAAAAATTGTTTACAAAAAAGGGTTCTTGATTACTAAAGAAGAAGCTTACAATATAGAAGGGCAGGGATTTACCGAAGTGTTTGTGCGGTCTCCGCTTACCTGTAAAACAGTGCACGGTCTTTGCGTTATGTGCTATGGACTTGACCTCGGCAGGAACCACGTGGTGGAACAAGGCGAAGCCGTGGGAATCATCGCGGCTCAGGCTATCGGCGAGCCGGGAACTCAGCTTACGCTTCGCACCTTCCATGCCGGAGGTGTTGCGGGAACAGATATTACCACAGGTCTTCCTCGTGTTGAGGAAATATTTGAAAGAAGAATTCCAAAAAATCCCGCTATCATTTCCGAGACAGACGGCGAAGTATTGGAGGTAAAATCAAAAGACAATAAAGAAAAAATTATAAAAGTATTGTCTGACCTGCCTCGACTTGGTGTCGAAGGCAAGGCGGGCAGCAAAGAAGACGGGAAAATTGACAACAAGAAAAATGAAATGGAATATATTGTTGCTTTCAGGCGTACTCCGATAGTCAAAGCAGGGGACAAGGTGAAAAAAGGACAGCTTTTAACTGATGGATCCGCCGATATTGCGGAGATGTTCAAATTGGGCAATAAAGAACTCGTTGAAGAATATATCATTGAAGAAATAAACAAAGTCTACGAGCTTCAGAGCGCTTCCATTTCCCGAAAACATACCGAAATAATTATTCGCCAGATGTTCTCACGCCGAAAGATAAAAGATGCCGGCGAGACCAATTTCTCTGTTGGTGACATAGTGGAAAACACCGCATTCATAGAAGAAAATGTCAGAATAGAAGAACTTGGAGGCAAAAAAGCTACTGCAGAAACAGTGGTACTCGGGATTACAGAGGTGTCGCTTCGCACCAAGAGCTGGCTGTCTGCGGCTTCTTTCCAAAACACAAATCGTGTGCTTATTGAAAACGCCATCAAGGGCGGAGTGGATAGTCTGCGGGGCCTAAAAGAAAATGTAATCATCGGACGGCTAATTCCGGCGGGGACGGGATTTGAAAACAAGATTGACTTAACAAAGGAGGAATAGGAAGGAGTATAATAAAGGTGTTTGCAAAAGGGGGAGCGGAATGAAGTATCGCACTACGAACATTCTGTGGTCTGGGTAACAGCAAAAAATAGTGTGCGTGAGGACTGACCCGTCAAAGACTAAGCAGTTTCGTCTGTTTCCCCTTTTGCAAACACCAGTATTCATGCCAAAAGATTTTGACAAGTGGAATAATCTCAAGAAAATTTTCGAGAAAGAAAGTCGGGAACTTTTTGCGCATCCGAGAGAGGTCTGGTGGTGCTCGCTCGGAGTAAATTTAGGAGCGGAAATAGACGGTAAAAACGACAGCTTTGAGCGACCTGTTTTAATTATAAAGGTTTATAGTAGAGAAACGATGTTTGTATTACCTATTACAAGTAAAGAAAAAAATGATAAGTTTCACTGTAAGATTTTTGTAAAAATAAAAAATATTAAAACCGGTGAATACGATGAAAAGGCCGTATGGGTAAAGTTAACTCAGGCGCGCGTTATTAGTAATAAAAGACTTTTAAGAAAAGTTGATTTCATAGACATCGAAGAATTCGATAAAATTATGGCAGTTTTTAAGAATAGTGTATAAAATCGAAACCCCGCTTTCGCGGGATTTCTCGGAGGCCGAAGCCATAATACCTATAATATAGCAAGTACAAAAAATATGTCAAGCAGGTTTATTAATAATCTAACCAAAAATCATATGAATCAAAAAGGTTTTGCGAATCTAGTTTTCATTGGAGGTATTATTATCCTTCTGGTATTGGGCGGCTACTTCGCTTGGTCAAAAAGACCAAATAATATTGATTCCTCCATAATTCTACAAGTTGATACTTCAAATTGGAAAACATACCAAAATCCAATTCATAGCTATTCCTTTAAATATCCAGAATTAAGTTATAGTATTGATGATTCAGATCCAAGTGGAGAAGGATACGCGCCCGCTGGTAAGTTTGGCAATTTTCTTTGGAAAAATCTTGGATTGGATGGCGCTGAGCAAGTCTTTGCAGTGAATGTGCTCAGTACTCCCGAATGGACTACAGTGGGAACTGATGCTGAGGCATTAAAAAAAGGATTTGAAGAAGGAGGAATTGAAAAGGTTGCACAATTGTCCAGAGAAGTTAACTTGCAAGATAAAGAGTTTCCAGGTAAAGAAGTAGGAGAAATAGAAATATTTTCCTTTTATAATGGAAGTGGTTATGGTTTTACGGTAACAAAAGTATTTACCTTTGGTTTTAATACTGACCAAAAAAAAGATGTAATTGGCGGAGAATTAGTTGAAGGAGAAAAAGTTATTGTTTATGTGACAAATGGAAAAGATATATATAGTATAGAATTTCCTAATCAGGATCTAGAAAGACAAATTCTTTCCACCTTTAAATTTATAAAGTAATCATGAACTCTCCCGTAGAAAAAATTAAGGAGAGGCTAGGAATCGAAGAAGTAATCTCTTCTTACATAAAATTGGAACGGGCGGGGAAAAACCTCAAGGCCCGATGCCCGTTTCATAACGAAAAGACGCCGTCTTTTTTCATTTCACCAGACAGAGGAACATACTATTGCTTTGGTTGCGCCGCTTCTGGGGATATTTTTACTTTCGTGGAAGAATTTGAAGGGCTGGACTTCAAGGGTGCGCTAAAATTACTCGCTGACAGGGCAGGAGTACAGCTTGAGCCTTATAGCAGACAGGCAAAAGAGAGTAAGAGTGAAAAAGAAAAGTTATATGAAGTTATGGAAGAGGCAACAAGTTATTTTGAAAATAATTTAAAAAGTAATGAAGAGGCATTAGATTATTTAAAATCTCGCGGGCTAAATGAAAAAAGCATAAAAGATTTCAGAATTGGATACGCGATTCTTGACTGGCGATTACTCTATGATTATTTAAAGTCTAAAAATTTTACTGATAAAGAAATAGAGTTTGCGGGGCTGGCAAAAAAACCCGAAGACAAAAATAAAGCCATGTATGATAGATTCCGCGGACGTATAATGTTCCCGATTGCCGACTCTAGCGGGCGCATTGTCGCTTTTTCCGGCAGAATTTTTGTGGACGATGAAAAGTCGGCTAAGTATCTAAACAGTCCCGAGACTCCAATCTTCAGCAAGAATGCCGTGCTTTATGGTATAGATAAGGCCAAAGAATCCATCAGAAAAAATAATTTTTCTATTCTAGTAGAAGGGCAGACGGATTTAATTTTATCTCATCAGGCTGGGTATAGAAATACTGTTGCAACATCGGGGACGGCGCTTTCAGATTCTACCATATCTAAAAAAAATGTAGTTTCTAATCTAGGGTTAGTCCGCCGTCTTTCGCCAAACATCGTGCTAGGGTTTGACGCGGATAAAGCAGGAGCAAGCGCTACAATTCGGGCGGGAAAGATTGCTCTTTCTTTAGGGATGGATGTAAAAGTGGTGAATATGCCGGAGGGGATAGATCCGGCAGATTTAATCGGGAAAAGCGGCGCAGATAAATGGAAAGAAGCTATAAAAAATTCCAAGCACATTATAGAATTTCTTTTAGTAAAAGTCCTGAAAAATGGGGAAAGTGATGAGCGAAAGGTCCGCTTAGACTCGGCGAGGCAGGCAGGAAGAGAAATAAAAGAAAAAATACTTCCATTTGTAAATGCGCTTGAAAGTTCTATAGAGAAAATGCATTTTGTAAAAAAAATAAGCGAAGAATCTGATATACCTATAAGCGCCCTGGAAGAAGATTTAAAGAAAATTGCGAAAGAGGAGCAATTTGAAAGAGAAGAAATACAGGAAGCCGAGGAGGCGCAGGTTAAAAAGCGCAGAAAAGACAATATAGAGAGTGATCTTTTTGGGATAGCCCTTTGGCAAAAGACCCTAAGAGACCCTGTAATAGACTTTAAAATAATTTTTGAAAAACTGGGGGAAGCCTCTAAAAAATATGAAAATACCAAAGAAGATTTAATTTATCAGGCCGAAATATCTTATGAAAATGAGAATAATTTGAAAAAGAATGTTGCAGAAATGTTTTCCAGCCTTGAGGAAGAAAGAATAAACGAAGAATTGGTAAAAAAGATGGCAGAGCTACGTCATAATAAGAATAAAGAATTAGAAATAGGAATTATAAAAGAAATAGCCAGTCTGACTAAGAAAAAAGAAGATATTAAAAATGGTCGCTTTCCGCCAAAGGCGGATCAGCCTCAGGCTGAAAAGTAGTTAGTAAAAAATATATGAAAAAGAAAAACAAAAAAACAATCAAGAAAAAGAAAGCAGCAAAGAATAAAAAACCGGTTAAGAAGGTGAAAAAAATTGTAAGAAAAACCAAAAAAACAGCTAAAAAGGCTGTAAAAAAAGAAAAGATAAAAAAGCTGTCCAGTACTGAGAAAAAAGCTGAAATGATGGAAACTCTGGCGAACAATCTCATAGAAAAAGGCAGGACGCGAGGATTTATAACTTATGATGAGATACTCAAAACTTTTCCCGATATTGAAAACAATATTTTATTTTTAGATGAGCTGTATGAAAAGTTTGGCGTGGCCGGCATTGACGTCTTGGAAGGCGGAAATTTGCTTAACCTAGATCTTGATGTGAACGACAAAGACCTAAACAAAAGCACGATGCATGATTCTATACAGATGTATTTGAAAGAAATCGGACAATATCCGCTTATTCACGCCGGTGATGAAAAGGATTTAGCTAAAAGAATTGAAAAGGGAGATTTGGAAGCCAAAAATCTTCTTGCCCGAGCAAACTTGCGCTTGGTGGTTTCTATCGCCAAGAAATACGTAGGCAGGTCTGCAAATCTGACATTGCTTGATCTTATTCAAGAAGGGAATTTGGGATTGTTTAAAGCAGTGGAAAAATTTGACTGGACCAAGGGCTACAAATTTTCCACCTACGCCACTTGGTGGATCCGCCAGTCCATAACCCGCGCGCTGGCCGACCAGTCTCGGACTATCCGCATTCCGGTGCACATGGTGGAAACTATTTCAAAATATAAGCAGACTCACAGGCGACTTTCGCAGGACCTCGGCCGAGAACCGCTTGCAGAAGAGATAGCTACAGAGATGGGTATCCCGGTGGAAAAAATTCATGTCATCGAAAATATTTCGCAGGATACCGTATCGCTTGAGCAACCAGTAGGGGACGATGACGACAAATCCACGCTTGAGAATTTTATTCCGGACGACAAAATACTGCGCCCCGACCAAGAATCTTCTCGCCGCATCCTGTCCGACCAGATACGCGAAGTATTGGACGAGCTCAATCCCAAAGAACGCAAGATACTGGAAATGCGCTACGGCTTGCTCGATGGCATTCAGCATACTCTGGAGCGGGTAGGGGAAGAGTTCGGGGTCACTCGCGAACGTATCCGCCAAATCGAAGCCAAAGTGCATGAAAAACTCCGCCAGCACGACAAAATTTCTCGGCTGAAAAACTATTTTGACTAAACCATCAGCCTGAGCGAGGGGAGTCCTCGCTGGGATCAGAGCAACGACTCTTCCAATCCGTTGTTGGAGGGGGTAACTTCAAAAACTTTGTCGGTGTACTTCCAGAAGGCGTCATTGCCGCCTTGTTCCCAGGCGCATTCGGTTGCTTCAGCTTCACGAAAAGCTTTTGGATGAAGCTGGAGAATCGGATAATGTCTGTATACCCAAGCGACATCGCCTCCGCTATCTTTCACGACTCTATGCATTGTAGTGTGAAATACTTTACAAAACGGACACTCAAGGTCGGAGTATTCCACTATGATTATTCTTGCGTTTATATCTCCAACAATATGATCCTCTTGTGAAAGAGGCTTTATTTCTAGATTTAATGATTCTTTTTCATTCTTTTGCGCATCACTTATTTGCTCCATTACTTTTTCAAACGGTTGGGCGCCTCCGATCATGCCTACAACTGCGCCGTTTTTCACTATAAAAGAAGATGGTGTCCCATTTACGCCTGCTTTTATTCCGTCGTCAATATCCGCCTGAACTTTATCTTTAAATTTTCCGCTTTCAAGACAAGCATTGAACTTTTTTACGTTAAGGCCAACTTGTTTTGAAATAGGAATGATCTTCGCCGGTCCCGGCGTTCCGCCCCCTCTTATCAGTACAGCTCCGGCTATCATGGCGCCCGCTAGAACGATGGCTCCCACTATCTGTTTTGTGTTGTTGTTCTCCATGTGTATATACAAACTTATAATACGCTATTGTAGCATACTTTGCATGTTCTGTGATATAATAGAACTATTAACAATTAACCAATAAAAAATATATGTGTTGCACAGGAAAAGGTATGGGGGGCTGTGTTTGCAGTAAAATTTGTAAAATCCTATTAATAGTAGGAGGCTTGAATTGGGGATTAGTCGGAGTAGGTATGCTCATGGGTTCTGACTGGAACATCGTCAGCATGCTTCTTGGTTCTTGGCCAATAGTAGAGGCTATAGTTTACATATTAGTAGGTGTTGCGGCTGTAATGAAGATCTTTCATTGCAGATGCAGGAAATGCATGGCAGCATGCGAGGCTCATGTCTCAGGCAGCATGGATCAGAGGATGTAATTATGTATTTAAGCAAATACGCCCTCCGACTTAGGTCGGAGGGCGTTTGCATTCAGCCCGCAAAATGCTATATTAAAAAAGAGCATATTATGGCTTCATTTAGCGACATTACACTTTACATATTGGTCTTTTTATCTGTTTATGTGCAGGTTTTTTTCCTGATTACTTTTATTGAAAACAGAAAAAAAATTGTTACCAGAAAAGGTGGCATCAAGCTCCTAAATTATCCAGCTGTGACTATTGCCGTGCCCTCTTGGAACGAGAAAGATACAGTGGGTAAAACAGTAAACTCTGTACTAAACCTTAATTATCCTGAAGATAAAATTAAAATTTTCTTAATAGATGACGGATCTACCGATGGCACCATGGAAGAAATAAAAAAATTTGAAAAATATTCAAACGTAAAAATTTTTCAAAAGCAAAACGGCGGGAAACACACTGCTTTGAATCTGGCGCTGGAGAATCTGGAAACTGATTTCTTCGGATGTTTGGACGCAGATTCTGTGGCAGATCCTGAATCACTGGTTCGCATCATGAGTTATTTTGAAAAAGACGCGAGTGTAATGGCGGTAGCTCCCTCTGTCACTGTATATGAGCCTAAAAACATTATTCAGTACGCCCAAAAAGCAGAATACCATATGGGAGTTTACTTCAAAAAGATGCTTGGAATCCTGGGAGCTATCAATGTGACTCCCGGACCGCTGACTGTTTTTCGTAAAAAAGTATTTGATGATCTCGGTCCATACAGGCATGGGCACAGCACGGAGGACATGGAAATAGCTTATAGAATGCAGAAAAATCTATATAAAATAGAGCACTGCAACGATGCTTATGTATATACCAATACGCCGAAAACAGTGCGCAAACTCTATCGCCAGAGGCTCCGATGGATTTACGGCTTTATCAACAATACTATTGACTACCGCGATGTTTTATTTAAGAAAAAATACGGCAATTTCGCCACTTTTACATTGCCCATGGGAGTCGTTTCTATTTTCTCAGTGAGTTTTCTTTTCGGAAGGATTGCTTATAATGCCGGTCAATTTATATATTCAAAATTCTTGCAGTTTTCAACTGTCGGTTTTGACTTTAGCGCAAGGAGCTTTAGTTTTGATCCGTTTTTTATAAACACCAGATCTTTTGTTTTCTTAATCGTACTTATATACTTATTGGTGCTCTTCGCAATATTATTCGGTCAAAAAATGACAAAAGAAAAGAATATGTTTTCACTGCGTATATTGTATTTCTTTCCTGTGTTCGGCGTTATAGCTCCGATTTGGTTTTTGAAAGGTATTTATAATACTATTTTGGCCAGAAAGCCTTCTTGGAGATAATACAATAAATTACGAATTAAGAATTACGAATTATGAATTCAAATATTATAGATTGGAAAAAATACTTGGTTGTATTTTTAATAACAGTGGGCCTTTTCTTTACTGCAAGCTCCGTGAGCAATTATTTTGGAAATAAAAAAATTGATCAGCTGAAAAATATTCAGGATAAAATAGCTATTGATATCCTATCTTCTGAAACGCAGTTCTCGCTTTTATCGGAGCTTTCCTGCAAGAATATTCCTGATTCTGTCTTTTCTCGTGAGCTTGGCGAACTGGGAAATAAATTGGAGTGGAGCCAGGATAACTTGGGCGATACAGCAGAAGTATCTTATTTAAAAAAATATTACTCGTTATTACAAATCAAAGATTATCTTTTGGCGAAAAAGATTTCTGAGCGTTGTAAAGTAAAATCCGCTTTTATACTTTATTTCTACACAACTGCCGAAAATTGCGCTCTCTGCAGAGAGGAAAGCCTGGTGCTTTCAAAACTCCGCGCTGAATACCCGGAGCTACGGGTATATTCTTTTGATTACAGCACCGATCTTTCGGCGGTAAAAGCTATGATTCAAATTTATAAAATAAAAGATACCGAGCTTCCGGCCTTGGTAATAGACGATGATGCGCTCACCGGATTCCACGACATAGAGGAACTGTCGGCTCTAGTGGAAGAGTCTTTTAAATTGAAAGTGGCAGAACCTGTAAAAGCCGATAGCTAAAATATCTCCAAGAAAGTATAATATTGCCTGTAATGACTTCATTCTTGGGACGGCATTTGTGTCAGGTCTCATTGGTCGAATAAATTATTAGTATCTAACTATATAAATATATGGGTATCATTCTTTGGATTGTGTTTGGCGCATTGGTAGGCTGGATCGCTTCGCTTATTATGAAGACAGATGCAGAGCAGGGAGCTATAATGAATATTGTTGTGGGCATCGTAGGAGCTGTTGTCGGGGGCTGGATTATGAGTATTTTCGGCGAAAGCGGGGTTACCGGCTTCAATATAAGCAGCTTCGTAGTCGCACTGCTCGGCGCTGTTGTGCTTATCTTCATTGTCAAAGCTCTGAGGCGCGCATAATTATAAAATATGTTTTTAACCAAAACCTAAAAAGACGGGCACTTAATTAAATGGCCGTCTTTTTGGGTTTTTCCGGAGCCGGCACGAGGGTTCGAACCCCGGACATCCACTTTACAAAAGTGGCGCTCTACCAACTGAGCTATGCCGGCAAATTATATTCTTTCTATTTCTTAAATAATTTCTCCCAAACCCTGTTTTTAATGCTTTCTCTCTTCCAACTGCTTTTTTCTTATCACAACAAGCTTCATAATACACTAATTCAAACGGACGTCTACTTTTTGTTATTTCCACCAATCCTTTGTTGTGTTCCTTTAAACGTTCTTTTAGATTAGAAGAAAACCCTATGTAAAGTTCGTTATCTTTTTTACTTTTTAAAATGTAAGTATAAAACATAATTTTTCTCTGCCAACTCCTGCCCGCAATGCCTTCAGCATAGCTGATGCAGGCGGGGAGCTATGCCGGCACTGATAAACACTATACACTAGATTGCTGAGTTTACAAATTCTCTTCCTCTTTTACTTTTTCTTTTATCTTTCTGATCCTGCGCTTATATTGGCCCACCATTTTTAGAAATTTATTTGTTTCTCCTATTTCCACAATTTCTCCGTTAGCCGATTTCTTGGCGAGCATATCTTTTATTTTAACAAGCGCCTGCTGGTATACGCTTTGCATGAAGCTCGAAAATTTAACATATAATCTTATTGCTGCCACAAGGATTATAAATCCAAGCTTTTTGATGTTTCTTACAGCAGATATTTTCAGTTCTTCAAAATAATGTTCATTCAGTACAGTATGCCTTTCTTCAAAAACATATCCGTTTCGGATTAAAACTAATTTTCTGCCGATCATAAAAATGATCCCGAGAATAGAAATAAAAAATAAAGTTAAAATAATATACATGGCGCTTATATGGAATAACGTTTTACCTCTTTTATCTTAGCTCCCGAGGAATCCAAGAGCTTGCCTACTGTCATATTACCATCTTTTATGAAAGGCTGATCCGAAAGAGTTTTTTCTTTGAAATACGCCGCCATCTTGCCGTCAAGCATCTTTTTCTTTATTTCCTCCGGCTTGTTTATGCCTGCCATTTCTTTTTCAAATACTTCCCGCATGGTTTTTTTTGCATCCTCGCTTACTTCATTTGCGTAAATATATTCCGGCTTCATGGCAGCTATGTGCATGGCAATATCGCGGGCGAGTTCCGGATTTCCATCTTTCAAAGACACTATAACTCCTATTTTATTATTGTGCAGGTAGCTTTCTAAAACATCTCCAGTAACCTCATAAACCTCGCCAAGCTGGATGTTTTCTCCTGTTTTTTGAATTACCGGATCTATCATGTCTTTTGCGCCAGCTTTCATTTTTTCGATCCCATTATTAAATGCTTCTTCAGTGAGCTTGTTTAATAGATTAGTGAAATCTTCATTTCTTGCTACGAAATCAGTCTCGCACAAGAGAGCTACTAGAACAGCCTTTTTGCCATCAGATTTGATGGCTACTCTGCCGTCTTTTACTTCTCGGTCGCCTTTTTTAAGCGCTATATCGGAACTGGTTTTCTTGAGTATAGCGAGAGCTTTTTTCATGTCGCCTTCGGCTTCTTCCAGCGCGCGCTTGCATTGCATCACGGAAATGCCAGTGCTATCTCTTAATTCTTTAATCTGTTTGGTTGTTATTTGTGTTGACATAAGTTTCAATTATCAATTCAAAATTACGAATTTCAAATTATTAATTCGTAATTGTTAATTCTTAATTTTTGCCTGCTTGTCCCTCCTTGTAAGCATGAGCTACGGCCGCTGCGAAGAATTTAATTGAAGGTATGCCGGAGTCGTTTGCTATGACAGGGAAGTCAATTCCTTTTATGTTTGAATCAGAATTTACGAGAGCAATGACTGGAGTTCCGGACTTTCGGGCTTCAGTAGCCGCGATATGTTCGCTTCGGGCATCTACGATAAAGAGCGCATCCGGAGTTTTTTTTAATCCAAGGAGGCCGGTATAATATCGAGCTAATTTTTCCATCTTCTTGGCCATAACCACTCTTTCTTTTTTGGTGTATTTGTCCAGTCCGCCGGAAGCAGTGTCTTTTTGATAATTCTCTAATTCCATAATTCTTTTCTTTATTTCTGTGAAGTTTGAAAGAGTGCCGCCGATCCACCGCTCCATTACGTAAGGCATAGACAGAGATTCTGCGATATTTTTAGTTACAACCTTCGCTTCCGGCTTTGTGCCGACAAAGAGCACAGTCTTGTTCTGAGCCCCTAGGTTTTTTATAAAAAGAACGGCTTCATCTAAAAGCTTGCTTGTTTTTTCAAGATTTATTATGTCTCCTTTGTTTTTGGTAGCATAAATATATTTAGAAACAGAAGGATGCCTTCGTGTTTTTGAGTAGCCATACTGGGCCCCGGCTTGGAACATTGCCTCTATAATTTTGTCGTTATCTGTCTTATTTACGGTTGCTGTTTTAACTTTTTGCATAGGAACAATATATCAGAAAGCTGCATCTTTTGCAAATCTTCTGATTATAAATTAATTCCGGATAGCTATTTCCCAATAATTACGCATATGCTAGAATATTAGATGTATGTATGCGAACAAAAATAGTTACTTGAAGCAATTAAAAGATTTCTTAAATTCCAATACGCCCAAGGCCAAAATTGCGAATATTGTTTTGTGTGCCCTAGCGGTTGCTTCAATTCCTGTGCTTGTGCTGGGGGCTGGAGCTATGGGTAACGCAGTGCAAATTTTCAGGGGCTCCAAGAAATATTCCAAAAAACAAATTAGCAGTGCGGTTTATAGCATCAAGCGTCAAAAACTTATAGAGTACGTCTGTGACAGCAACGGAAAAACGACAGTCAAAATTACTAAAAAGGGAGAAACAAGACTAAGAGCTTTTGCGATTGATCTGATGGAAATAAAAAAGCCAAATAAATGGGACGGCAAATGGAGGCTAGTTATGTTTGATATCCCTATGAGGTTTACAAAAGGCAGGGAAGCCCTGCGGTATCATTTAAAAGAACTAGGTTTTTATCAATTTCAAAAATCGGCTTGGATCTATCCTTATCCATGCGAGGATGAAATAATCTTTATTGCTGACTTCTTCGGAGTTGGGAAGTGCATAGAGATTTTAACCGTAGAGAGTATTTTAAGAGATGAACATCTAAAGAAACATTTCCGCATATAATTTTCTTAAGATTTTAGCATATGCTAGAAAACTGGGAAACTGGCTAGGAGAATTTAGATCAATAAGTCCACTATTCCGCTTTGACCAAAGCGCTTTTTTCGGGTAGTATGAGCAGTATGACTAACAGTATGAGACAATCTAAACTTTTTACTAAAACAAGAAAAGAAGCTCCTTCAGACGAGGTTTCTAAAAATGCAGAACTTCTGATAAGAGGCGGTTTTATTCATAAAGAAATGGCTGGTGTTTATTCCTATCTGCCGCTCGGGCTCAAGGTGCTCCGCAAAATCGAGAACATAGTCCGCGAAGAAATGAATAAGGCGGGCGGGCAGGAGATTCTCATGTCGGCATTTCAACCCAAAGAAAACTGGGAGAAGACCGGGCGTTGGGATGGTCTGGATGTTTTATACAAAGTTTCTGATTCTCAGGGCCGGGAAGTGGCGCTTGGTCCGACGCATGAAGAGATAGTAGTACCGATACTAAAAAATTATCTGACCTCTTACAAAGACCTGCCCAAAGCTCTCTATCAGATACAGGACAAATTTCGAATGGAACTACGCCCTAAGTCCGGTATTTTGCGGGGCAGAGAATTTCTGATGAAAGACATGTATTCTTTCCATGCCTCGCAGGAAGATTTTGAGAAATTTTACGAACAGATGGAGGGTGTTTACAAAACCTTATTTGAGCGTGTCGGCATCGGGCATATCACTTATCTTACATTTGCTTCCGGCGGAACTTTTTCAAAATATTCGCATGAGTTCCAAACAATAACCTCGGCCGGAGAAGATACTATATATGTGGACGAAGGAAGCGGCATTGCGATTAACAAAGAAGTCATGAGTGACGAGGTTTTGAGTCAGCTCAATATGGTGAAAGAAAATTTGGTTGAGCGCAAGGCTATCGAGGTTGGGAATATTTTTGACTTAAAAACAAAATATTCCGCGCCTTTTGACTTGTCTTACACGGACGACAAAGGAGAAAAACATCCTGTAGTAATGGGCTGTTATGGCATAGGACTTGGGCGCCTGATGGGAACAGTTGTGGAAGCCTTGGCTGACGACAAGGGTATAGCTTGGCCCGAAACTATCGCGCCGTTTAAACTTCATTTACTTTCTTTAGGGGAAGACGCTGAAGTTTTGAAAGAAGCTGAAAAAGTTTACGAAAGCTTGGAAGAAGCGGGGATTGAAGTTTTGTTTGATGATCGCGCTGGTTTGTCCGCGGGGGAAAAGTTTTCAGATGCAGACCTGCTTGGTATGCCATACCGAGCTGTGGTATCCGCGCGAAGCATGAAAGAACACGGCATAGAATTAAAAAAACGCATTGAAGACAAAGGCAAAATTGTAACACTAGAAGAATTGATAAAAAAACTTGTCCCGTAGTAAATTTTTGATTACTAGGAACAACCGTTAAAGATTATTATTTAAAATTTTACTACTGGGATGCTTGAAAAATTCTATAAATTAATTTCAAATGACATCGGCATAGACTTGGGCACCTCCAATACTCTGGTTTATTTAAAGGGGCATGGGATCGTCATCAACGAGCCTTCAGTCGTAGCTGTAAACACAAAGACAAGCCAAATTCTCGCTGTCGGCACGCAGGCAAAAGAAATGCTCGGGCGCACCCCGGGACACATCAAAGCTATACGTCCGCTTGTAGATGGTGTGATATCGGATTTTGAAGTAACCGAAGAAATGCTTTCTTACCTTATTAGCAAAACGGATAAAATTTCCAAAAAGCTTGCGCGCCCGCGCGTCGTTGTCGGTGTGCCTTCCGGCACTACGAATGTGGAGACGCGCGCTGTATACGATGCCGCTCGTTCTGCCGGAGCAAGAGAAGTTTTCCTTGTGGAAGAGCCGATGGCGGCCGCTATCGGTATACGCCTGCCTATTAAAGATCCCATCGGCTCTATGATCATAGATATCGGCGGAGGGACCACGGATATCGCCGTAATTTCTCTCGGAGGAATTGTAAAGTCGCGAAATTTAAAGATAGCGGGAGACAGGCTCAACAACGATATCATTTCCTACATGCGCGATGAATTTAAAATTCTTATCGGAGAACGCACGGCAGAAATGGTAAAAATCGCCATTGGCTCCGCGCTTCCCGGAGAATACATGGAAACAGAGGTTCATGGGCGCGATCTTTTAACCGGATTGCCGAGAGAAGTGGTAGTCACAGATTCTGATATCAGAGAAGCTATATCCCTATCTATTAAAGGCTTGGTGGAAGGAGTTAAAGATATGCTGGAATCTACTCCTCCGGAGATACTCTCGGATATAATGCACCGTGGAATTACTCTCTCCGGCGGGGGCGCGCTTCTCCCGGGGCTCGGAGAGCTTTTGCAAAATGTTTTAAAGATCCCCATTTATGTGGTAGAAGATCCGCTTTCGGCTGTGGCTCGCGGTACGGGAGTGATATTAGACGACATGGAATTTTATAAAGAAGTTTTGATCGGCAACCAAGATGAGCTACCTCCAAGATAAAAGCAAGAGAAGAAAAAGGAATTGGATTGTCTTAGCTGGCGTTCTGGTTTTCATAATTTTTTTCTATTTTAGAGCTGGAATCTGGAGCGGGCTTTCTTATGCAAGCGGAGAAATTTTTCGGCCTATTTTGGCTTTAGGAAATAATGCTGGAGTAAAATTTAAAAATTTCAGCGCGTATTTTTCTTCTAAAAGATCTCTTGAAAATGAAAATGAAATTCTGCTTTCAAAGCTGGCAGACGCAGAATCCAGAATGCTTAATTATGATTTACTTAATGCAGAAAACGAAAGTTTGAAAGAAATTTTAGGACGCCAAAAAGAGGATGCTAAAATGGTGCTAGGAGCGATTTTATCCAAGCCAAATCAGAGCGCTTATGACACTTTGCTTATAGATGCCGGAGAAAATGAAGGAATAAAAACAGGAGATATTG
Source organism: Candidatus Nomurabacteria bacterium (assembly GCA_016186435.1). Classification (GTDB taxonomy): domain Bacteria; phylum Patescibacteriota; class Minisyncoccia; order Phycocordibacterales; family UBA9973; genus UBA9973. The sequence continues at coordinate 49,470 of JACPLQ010000001.1, forward strand.
TTTTTGCCCTCGGGGATATTCCCGTTGGACGGGTGGGAGCCGTCACTCCAAACTCTTCAAAAATAATTTTATTTTCAAGCGCGGGAGAAAAAACTCAGGCGCTAATTTCTGGAAATGAGATTTTTTATGAATTAGTCGGGCGCGGCGGAGGAAATTTTGAAATGGTTTTGCCGAGAGATATTGCGCTTACCAAAGGCGACAAGGCAGTGATGCCGGGGCTTTATCCATACGTGCTTGCAGAAGTTGAAACTACAATTTCTGATCCGCGGGATCCCTTTACTAAAGCGCTTTTTGTAAGTCCGGTAAATATACAGGAGCTTAAATTTGTGGAAGTTGCGACCTCTCCCTAGCCCTCTCCTTATCAAGGAGAGGGGAAAGAAAGGGGTGAGGTGAATTTATGCATTTCAAAATAGAAAAAAAATTAAAAAATGGCTTAGGCAGAGCGGGCATACTTCAAACTTCCCACGGTGCAATACATACCCCGGCTTTTGTAGCCGTCGGCACTAAGGCAACTGTTAAATCTTTGAATCCCGAACAAGTGCGCGATGCAGGGACAGAAGTAGTTCTTGGCAATACTTACCATTTATATTTACAGCCGGGAGATGAGATAGTTCGTGATGCGGGAGGGATCGGCAAGTTTATGAACTGGTCTGGGCCAACGATGACTGATTCCGGCGGGTTTCTGGTTTTTTCTCTAGGTGCCGCTTACGGCAAGGACCCCGAACGAAAGCGAGCTTCCTACGGGGCAGGAATTTCAAAAGTAATGAAGCTTGTAGATATTCCCTTGCTTATCCCGGATAGGTTTGATGACAGTGATGCTCCGCGCTTAGCAAAGATATGTACTGACGGCGTCTCTTTCAAGTCGCATCTTGACGGCTCTATTCATTACATTACTCCGGAGAAGTCAATGCAGATTCAGCACAACTTGGGAGCGGATATAATTTTTGCATTTGATGAGTGCACCTCGCCTACCGAAGATCTGCGCTATCAGAAAGAAGCGCTGGAGCGAACGCACAACTGGGCCAAGCGCAGTTTGGAGGAACATAAGAGATTGATTAATTCTCCTCTTGAGGAGTACCCAAAGGGGGAGGTGGAGAATTCTTCCACCCCGTCTCGCAAGCGAGCCACCCCTCAAGAGGGGAATAATTCCTCGCCTGCGCTGTTCGGCATTGTGCAGGGAGGGAGGGAAGAGTCTCTCAGAAAAGCATCTGCAAATTTTTTGAAAAATTTAGATTTTGACGGCTTCGGTATCGGCGGGAGTTTTGCCAAAGAAGACATGTCTACCGCAGTGAAATGGGTCAATGTTATATTGCCGGAAGAAAAGCCCCGGCACTTGCTCGGCATCGGCGAGCCGGAAGATCTTTTTATGGGCATAGAAAACGGGGTAGATCTTTTTGACTGCGTTCTGCCCACTCGGCTAGGCAGAAATGGCACTCTCTACACGAAAAAGGGGAAAATAATAATAATGAACACAAAATTCAGAAATGATTTCGGTCCACTTGATGATGGATGCGAATGTTTCACTTGTAAAAATCCTGCCCCGTACGGAGCCGAAGGCTCTCGTTCGGGGTTTACTCGTGCCTACATAGCCCACCTGTTTCATGGCAAGGAGATGCTTGCTGGAACTCTTGCTTCAATTCATAACTTATATTTCATAATAAATTTGGTAAAAAAAATCCGGCAGTCTATATTGGAGGACAGTTTTTTTGAATTTAAGGAAGAGTTTTTAAAAGGGTATTTAAAGTCCCCTGAATAAGGCCTGTCCGCCTTTGGAGGAGGATTTAGGGGTTGTATTTTTCTCGGATATTGCTATACCCCCACACTTATTTTTTTTGACTTATAATAAGTGTGGGGGTATACTGGTTTTTAATTCAATGGTCAAGACAAAAGCTAAAAAATCCAGGAAATCAAAAAAGAACAACGCGAACTGGAAAAAATTTTGGAGACTCGGCCTGGATGAATTCAACACTCAGAATTTTGACGTGAATCCGAACGGAGATCTCGTGGTCAAGGAAGGCTACTACCAATACAACATTATGGACATTGTTCGGAAATATGGCACATCCACCGAAGTTTTTTTCCCATATATACTGGAGCACCGCGTTCGTGATCTCATGGAATTTTTCAACGCGTATATAAAAATTTTAAACTACAAGGGTAAATTCTTTTACCACTACGTAATGAAGTCAAACCAGAACCGCGATTTTGTCCTGGCGGCTTTGTCTGAAGGCGCGAATATTGAAGTTTCTTCTGCCAACGAATTGTTTTTAGTGAAGAGAATGCTGGAGCAGGAAAAATTTAATCGCAAACTCCGAGTTACCTGCAACGGCCCAAAGACCGACCAGTACATAAGCCTCATAGAAGAACTCCGCGGCAAGGGGCTGATAGTCATACCTATTATTGAAAATGCCGAAGAATTAGACAGGCTTAAAAAATTTAAAGGAGAAGTAGGTGTGCGCGTGAATCTGGATGTGAAAATAGATTCGCATTGGGATAAAAAGTATAATCATTTTGGATTTGACGAGACGGAGCTCATGAAAATTGGGAAAATCCGCAACTTATCAATGCTCCATTATCACATATCCACGCAAAACGAAAAAATCGAAGGCTTTATCAAGCCGCTTAAGCGCGCTTTTCCACTGTATGCCAAGTTAAAAGAAAACAATCCCGGACTGGATACTATAAATTTTGGCGGCGGTATGGCAGTACCTTACGAAAAAAGAAAAAAAATGATCTCGGTGAAGAACTTAGTGAATCAGATGATTAAAACTGCCAAAAAAGAGAGCGAAAGGCTCGGGATCAAGCATCCGAATCTAGTGTGCGAATGGGGCAGCTATTTTACGGCCCCTTCGCAAATCTCAATATTTAAAGTTCTGGAAGAAAAAAATATTGCAAAAAAAGCAGACACAAAATGGTATTTTATTGACGGAAGCTTCATTTGTAATCTGACGGACACATGGTCTGTCGTCCGTCGCAAGTGGCACTTTACGTCCGCTAATTATTTAAATACTAAGCGTCTACAAAAAGTCTGGCTTGCAGGATCTACCTGCGATGCGGACGACAGGTATACTGCTTCCGGTAACTACGTACTCCTGCCAAAGTTGACTGAAGACATGTCCGACCTATATGTGGTCGCGTACGATACAGGAAGCTATCAATACACTCTATCAAACAATCATTGCCTCTTGTCCAAACCTGCTATGGTCGTGTGCCAGAACGGAGAAGTAAAGCTGGCGCGCAAAAGGCAAAGCGCGGACGATCTCGGCAAGATATTCGGCTGGAACGGGGACCCTAAAAAATTATGAAGAAATACTTAATTATTGCGTTACTTTGCTTGGCAGTAATTTTAGCATTATTACAGGCTGATAAAAAAAGCGCCGTGGAAATAGCGGGGAAGATGTTGCTAGTGGATGTCGCAAGAACAGACGCAGAAAAAAGCAAAGGGTTGTCCGGCAAAGATAAACTAAACGAGAACGAAGGCATGCTGTTTGTATTTGAAGAGGCCGGCAGATATCCGTTCTGGATGAAGGATATGAAGTTCCCGATAGATATAATTTGGCTCATGCCGGCAGAAAGTGGGGATAATTCTCTTCTCACAGCAGTTTATATAGAAAGAAATGCGAAGCCTGAATCTTATCCTAACACGTTTAATCCGAAAGTTGATTCAAAATACGTTCTTGAAGTTGTGTCAGGCTTGTCTGAAAAGAATAATTTAAAAATTGGCGATACTATTTTTGTTGAGTATTAATAACGAAAATCCCCCGCCTGAAGCAGGGGATTTTCGTTTTTTTGCAGGCGCTTGTAAGCCGAATTCTGTTTTATGATAGCAATTTGTCTAGGTCTAAAATTACTCTTAGACTCATGCGATTCTCCCCCTCACCAATTTAGAAAATTGGTGAGGGGGCACGATCTTGCACACGCGTAAGGATTTTGCCGTTTCACTCCCACTAAAGGGATTCGTCACTGTTCGCACCTCGTGGATTGCTCCAGGCGGGGGTTACCCGCTACGTTTAACCCCTCCCCAATTTGTAAAAATTGGGGAGGCACTGTGTGTTCGGACTTTCCTCCCTTCGACTTCGCTCAGGGCAAGCCCCAAACGAAACCAAAAAGTAGCTATCCGGCGCCTGCATCTGTATTATAGCATAAAACCTAAAAACCTGCCTGCCGGCAGGTAGGCTTGCATTATTTTTTATAATATGCTATACTTCCGGCGTGAGTGTGAGGTAAAACTCACTCTATACATATAACAATATATGTGCCGCAAAGGACGCCTTCGGGCGTTTTTTGTTTGTGCATAGGGGAGATAGGGTATATAATATAGGCATGAACGAAAAATTTAATCCAGAAGCTTCGGCTTTTGACCCCGCTCATGTAGCGGAAATTATTAAAGTGCGAGAGGAAGCTTTGGCTCGGGGGGAAGATCCCGAGAAAGCAGTTAGGGAGTTTAACGAAAAGGTAATCCATGGGGATTTTAAGGCCGGGAAAGTTCAAGAATCAGACGGAGAAGGAAAAGAAAAAATAGGGTAAAGCAAAAAAACCCCGCTTAAAGCGGGGTTTTTAGTGCCAGCAGTTATCCACAAGCTGTTTTGAAATAGTTTGTTGTATAATTATATTAAGTAATAAGGTTTTTATATTAATTATTAACCCAGTTAGCATAATTTGTAATATAAATATATGGACAACAACCACGCGCGTTCTGTGCCCCTCAAGAATTTTTTAGAAATCCCGTACGACACTCTGGAGGAGATGAATCTGAAAGCCAAGGACCGCGCGGAAAAGCTAACTCCCGCAATGCTGGAAAAAGAATATCGTGCGTATCTCCTAAAAGAAAAACGCATCAAGGCCGTCACTCTTTGCTTTACCGATATCGAGGGGCGGTTTCATATGCTGGACTATGACAAGAAATTTTTTCTCCATTCCGCGGACAATCTCACTTTTGACGGTTCTTCCATCCGCGGCTTTACAGAGCAGCACGAGTCCGACTTGCGCATCGCGGCGGACTGGGCGAGCATCCGCTTCCTACCGTCCGACGTGTTTGGGCCCGGCAAGGTGGTTATGTTCGTAGATGTTTTTGGCAGGGACCGCAAGCCTTACGTCTCGGATTTCCGGGCCCAGCTCAAGCTCCACGCGGAAGCTCTTCGGAAAAAAAGCGGCATTACCGCCTTCGCCGCGGCGGAGGTAGAGGGTTTTTTGGTGGACGGCGTCAACTCCGAGCAGGAGTATGATAAAAAAGGCTTTAACCTTATTTCCACCGGCGGCTATTACCATTCTCTGCCGCTGGATCGCCTGCGCCAATTTATCGACCGCGCCGCGGAGGCAGAGCGCGCCATGGGTTTCAAGAACGAAAAGGACCATCCGGAAGTCGCGCCTTCGCAGTTTGAGATGAATTTTTCTTACGCCGATATTGTGCGCGCCGCCGACAATATACAATTGTACAAGCTGGTCTGCCGGCAGGTGGCCAACAACTTGGGTATGACCGCGACTTTCCTGCCCAAACCGGTGGTGGGGATTAACGGCTCCGGCATGCACACCAATTTTTCTCTTGCCAAAAACGGCAAAAATATTTTTTACAGCAAGAATGGCCAGGAGGGCCTGTCGAATATAGCATGGGATTTCATCTCCCGCATTTTGAATCATGCGCCGGAAACATGCTTGGCGTTCAACTCGAGCGTCAATGCCTATCGGCGCCTGGACCCGCATTTTGAAGCGCCCAACCAGATAAAAGTTTCGCCCATAGACCGCGGGGCGATGATTCGCATACCGGTAGGCAACGAGAAAACCACCCGCATTGAAGTGCGCTCCGTGGCGCCGGATGCCAATCCCTACCTCGTGCTCTACACCATCCTTCGGACCGGGCTCGAAGGCAAACTTTTGGTTAAGGACAAGGATAAGCGAGACCGTGTGCGAACACTGCCGGATAATATAGGCGACGCCATAAAACTATTCAAGTCGAGCGATTTCGTGGGGAAAATCTTGGGCGCTGAAAACCAGAACAAGTATGCGGAGTTCAAGCAAATGGCCGCGGACCGGAGCCCTAAAGAGCTGGGTAAAATCATAAAACCTTCGGAAATAGTTTATCACCACGAAGTTACCAACCAGGTGCTTTGGTATAATTTCTAGTGCGCCTAGCGTAGTGCGTTTATTAAACCATATCCGAACCTATTTTCAAAACAAATAAAGCGGACGAATTTTTGCGAAACAATGCGGACTTTTCTTTTGGGAATGGGGAATTTTAAACCTAAAATTTTATTGCAATAAGACTAAAATAATTCTATTATAGAGAATATGAAACATGTGGGTAATAAAATTTTAGAATACAAAAAAGAGTTGGTGGAAACTTTTGCTAAAATTTTCGGAGATAAAAAGTTGATGGCCGAATTTTTGACAGACATTCTAACGCCGACAGAATTTGAGGCTCTAGCTTTAAGGTGGCAGATAGTTAAAAAACTTAAGAAAGGAGAAACCCATAGATCCATAGCGGAGGATTTGGGTCTTGGTATAAGCACAGTAACTCGAGGTTCTCGTGAACTTCGTAATAAAAATGGTGGTTTCCATTTAATGTTAAAGAAAATCGGTAAATAGATAGTTAAAAAGTTATTCACAGTGCTACTCTTGCATTATATTTTGTATCTGCTACTATGTACTAGTACACGAATACAAGAGTATTTATGTATTGGATACTATATGAAAAATAATCTAAAAATGAATGTTTCAATGAAATCTTGGTGGAGCGCAAACACATATGTTTTTGCGTCTATCTTTTGATTTCTCTTTACTGTCTAAACTAAAAAAGGAATCCAAAAATCGGCGCAAGAGCGTCGATTTTTGTTCTTTGTCATAAACAGTTATTTAACAAAACCCAGTCCTTAGGAGAGACTACAAAATGAAAAATGAAGTAACCGTTAGTGCCCTTAACAGGGCACTTGAAATCCGAGACTACTGCAACAAGTTGCAGCTCGGATACGATCGGGCACCTGATTGTCATTTCTATGTCGGACCCGATTCGTTCAGACTCAGCGACAATCAGCTTGATATTTTTGTCAATCAAGGCGAGCTGTTTCGTACATGGTTCGAGATTACACTCGAATTGTGTACTCGGGCTTACCGAGACGATAGCATGAGTTGGCTTGCTGATTTGATTGAGGGTGAATCCCCAGATCATGTCAGACAAGTTCACAGACAAGTCCATCTCTCGGGACTCCTCAACATTCCATTATTCGCTCGACCTGATATGTCGGCGATCGGTGCGAGTGTCGAGGTTCAAACACCTGGATCCGGATGGGGTTATCAGACCGCTATTCACAACATGGTCGGTAAATCCCGTTGGACAGGACCAATCAATGGACTCAAGCAAGCTGTAAAGGCTATGACTGGATCACACAGTACGCCATCGGCGTATGTGCTCTACAACGATCCGTTTTTCCCTGAAGTCGAGTATTTTTGTCGGCTTTGTGGAGAAGCAGGGATGCAACTTCAAATGCACTTCAAAACATTGCCGTCAGCCTCTGAGGTTAAGTTTGTTCGGCGGCCACCTCTCGAAGACCTGCTGTCATACGAAGGTGGCTCGGAACTGGTTCAGTCTTGGTTAGACGGACAGTTGGTACTTGAACCCGGACCTAGTCTGCTGTTCGATCAAAAGTTGGCGATTCTGTTTCCGTTTCATCCGCGTCTCAGGGAATTTTATCCTGACTCTGTCAGGCAACTTTTCCCCGAGACTTACTTGGTGGCAAGAGATAGTCGGCTAGTGTTTAACGGTAAGCCACTGAGTTTGGATGAACTGTCTAGTCTCTCGGGTTCAAAGAGACAGTTTATCCTAAAGTATGCAGGTGCTAAAAAAGGTCTGCGTGCTGGTGGCAAAGCGGTGTACAACCTTTCTGACTGCAATCATCAGAAGGTTCGGGAACTGCTCGTGATGGCTCTCGAGGACTGGGAAAAACATCGGTCGCCGTGGCTGATTCAGAAACGGGTACAGCAAAAATACCCAATCGTTTTTCTGGATCATGTTGCGGAGGAGATTCGAGAGGCGCAGTACTATGCGCTTTTCCGACCGATGTACAGCTTTCTGCCAGACGAACCATCAGCGATCGTAGCTATGACAGCTCTCTTTCGGAAAGACTGGAAAGTGCATGGCTCAAGTGATGCCGTCACGCTGCCAGTTGAAGTTTAGTTCTTTGCGGGAGTAGCTTAATTCTAAAGCTAGGAGACTCCAAATCTTCTGATGAAGGTTAAAGTCCTTCCTCCCGTGCCAAGTTGTTCAATGAGCATGTAGACTAGTTCTGCGTGCTCATTTTTTCTTCCTCACCTCGATTCGTGTTATATTATAAATAATAATTGTAAAAAATTTATGAAAGTAAAACAAATTAAAATTGATAAGAAAAATAAAATACCAGTTTATTTATTCGGCACAGAACCTAAGATTTTACTAATGGCGGGAGTTCATGGAGATGAAAAAACTGGTGTGGTAATTTTGAAAAAAATAATTAAGCAATTACAAAATAGTAAAAAATCCTACCCTGTCGCAATTATTCCTTGTGTGAATATGAGAGCATATAGAGATAGCTCAAGAATCAATCCGAAAGATAAAATTGACTTCAATCGTATTTTCCCTGTAATTAAAATTAAAAGTGAGTCTTACCAGATAGGCAAAGCAATTCAAGATTTTGCGGAAAAATTTACAATGGTCATTGATATTCATGTCTTCACAGGACAACACACATTAATGTGCGGAGTTGATTTAAATATATCTAAAGGTAAGATACAAAAAAATATTAAAGATATAATGTCACAAATAGGCATGGAAGCTATATGCAGAATCGATCATGCTAGCGAACCAAAAAAAGACGGTTCTCTTTGTGCTTACTTGCAGCATAAAAAAGTATTGGCATTCGGCATAGAATTGCCACCCTCTGAAGTATTAACTAAAAATAATTTCGATACGATAAAAAATAATTTAATTGACTTAATAAAAGGTTTTCAAAAAAGAACCAAGATGCAAAAATTAAAATCATATATCAGACTCCCTGTTCTCAGTGAATATACTGGATTTTTTTCACCGAATAAAATTCCCGGACTTGAAGTTAAAAAGTACGATACTATCGGAAATATAACAGAAAAAAATCAACAAAAGCACAATATAAACTCTCCGTTTAATGGCAGACTTATTTCGGTGAGTTATAAAAAATCTGTGAAAAATGGTGATAAACTATTTGTAATAGGAAAAAAGGTAAAAGGTTAAACTATTATTTTTAATAAATTCCCCATTCCCAAAAGAAAGGTCCGCGCGGATTCCCTCCCAGACCCTGCCTCCGCGCGGGGAATCCGCATTCCCGCCAAAACAAATTAGCCGAGTTTTTGCGAATCCTTTTCCCAGAAAATAGTTTCGCAAAAACTCGTCCGCTTTATTTGTTTTGAAAATAGGTTCTAACTTGGTACAATAAAGACACAAAGTTAAGAAATCTCAAGCAGATGAGATTTCTTAACTTTGTGGACTCACCGGGAATCGGACCCGGGACTCGTCATTGCGAACGACGCGTAATGCCACTTTACTATGAGCCCCTCACATGCGCGCATGTGAGGGGCTATGAGCCCGCCACATGGCAACAGTTAGTATATTTTATTTTAAGGAGAAAGGCAAAACAAAAAACGGCCAGATTTTAGTTGCAATGTAGTTAAAATAATATAGAATATCTGAGTTCAACACTCGGGCCCGTAGCTTAGTTGGTAGAGCGCCTCATTTGCAATGA
>JACPLQ010000004.1 GCA_016186435.1 Candidatus Nomurabacteria bacterium
ACGGTGGAGAACCGGAACAAAGCTATACGGCGCTATGTGAAAAAGAGAACGGATCTTTCGAAATATCCGCCAGAGTATTTTAAAATGGTCGAGACTAAATTGCGCAATCGATTCATGAAGTGTTTGAATTTCAAAACCCCGAAGGAAGCATTTCAAAAAGAGCTTTTGAAAACAAAAAAACCACTCTCCTGTGGTATGATGAATGAAGCATTAACAACCAATTAGTGTTGGAATTCGGGGGTTCGCGTAGGCGGCCTTTTCAAAAAAAATAATAACATATATTTAAAATTTTGCAAGCATTTAAATTTTTCTTTGCAAAACTTTTTTCACAGCCTCTTTTATAGCATTTTTACCCATACCGTAACGCTCTATGAGCTCGTTTGGTGTGCCGGATTGGCCGAATTGGTCGCGCACGCCGATAAATTCTATCGGTACCGGAAAATTCTGCGCCAGAAATTCCGCAACTGCGCTCCCCATTCCTCCGGCTATCTGGTGTTCTTCTGCTGTGACGATAGCTTTGCATTCTTTGGCTAAAGCTAAAACTTCTTTTTCATCCAGCGGTTTAACCGCTGATAGATTTAGCACTTTAGTTTTTATACCCTCTGCTTCCAGTTCTTTCGCGGCAAAAAGTGCTCGTGACATGAGTCCTCCAGTAACAATTATTCCGACTTGCGCAAATCCAGTATCCGGCATCCAATAAATTTCTGCCTTGCCTATACTAAATGGAGTTTCTTCGGTGGTAATGATTGGGGTTTTTTCGCGCACTAATCGCAAATATGCGGGCTTGCCGGACTTTGCAAGCTCAAGCGTCGCTTTCTTGGCTTCAATAGCATCACATGGAGAGATGACATCAACGTTCGGCATTACCCGCATGAGCGCAATATCTTCCAAAGCTTGATGCGTTCCCCCGTCTGGCCCGACAGAAATACCGGAATGCGAGCCAACAATTTTTACCGGTCTATCATTATACGTTATCGTAGTTCTGATTTGTTCCCAATTTCTGCCCGGAGAAAACATGGCATATGAAGAACAAAAAGGAATTTTTCCCATCGCCGCCATGCCGGAGGCAACTGTTACTAGGTTTTGCTCAGCAACTCCTACTTGGATAAACCTCTCTGGAAATTTATCCGCAAATAAATTCATGGCCGTACTCTCTGTCAGATCAGCGCAAAGCCCGATCACATTTTCATTTTTTTCTCCGGCGAGCATTAATCCCTGCCCAAAACCTCTGCGTATCGGCGCTTGCTCGCAATCTTGATTAAATATCTTTGGATTAAGTTTTAACTTCGGGTTTAGCATAATTTCTGTAATTTAAAATCTTACATTCCTTAACTCTGCGAGCGCCATTTTACCTTCTTCCTCGCTTGGCGCTTTGCCATGCCATTTATAATCTCTTTCAAATTCTTTCACGCCTTTGCCGGGAATCGTGTGCGCTATGATCACTGTCGGCTTTCCAGACATTACTTGAGCTTCCTCTATTACTTCATTTAAAAATCTAAAATCGTGCCCTGAAACTTCTATCACATGCCAGTTAAAAGCTTTCCACTTGCTATGGAAAGGCTCAAGCGGCATCACGTCTTCAGTTATCCCTTCAATCTGAATGTTATTTCTATCTACAATAGCTATCAGGTTATTTAATTTATACTTTCCCGCAAGCATCATTGCTTCCCAAGTATTGCCTTCATCCATTTCTCCGTCGGACATAAAACAATAAATAAATCTGTTTTTATCTTTTTTATCCAGCTTGTCTGCGAGCGCCATTCCGATTGCCTGCGAAAGCCCGGAGCCAAGAGGCCCGGATGAGTTCTCAAGCCAAGGCATGTACTCGCGATGCGGATGCCCCTGCAGCCTAGTTCCCAGTTTGCGCAAAGTTTTTAATTCTTCTACCGGAAAATATCCTGCATGAGCCATGGTCGCATACAGCACTGGGCAAATGTGACCATTGGAAAGCACCACACGATCCCGCTCTTCCCAATCTGGACGCTTCGGATCATGTTTCAAAATATGAAAATAAAAAAGCGTAAAAATATCCGCCATGCCCAGGGGTCCTGCGGTGTGCCCGCTTTTCGCCTCTATCAGCATCTCAATAATAGACATGCGGATCTCATTCGCCTTCTTTGTAAGCTCTTTTATTTTTTCTTCTGGTAGAAACATTCTGTTAAGTATACCTTATAATAAGATATTCACAATAAGATAACCAGAAAATCGTTAGGTTATCGTTAGGTCTTGCCTAACGATTTTTTATTTAATATAATTTAACTATGTCTATAAGAAAAACAGCTTTTGCGCCTGGAGAATACTATCATATTTACAATAGGGGTAATAGTAAACAAAAAATTTTTCTTTCTAAAAGGGACTATGAGCGTTTTGTTGCCCTACTTTATGGCGTAAACACCAATGAAAGATTTAACTTTTTTGATTCACAAAAAGGTGGCGGAATATTTTCGAAAGAAGTAGATAATCCACTTGTATCAATAGGTGCGTATTGCCTTATGCCAAATCATTTTCATCTTTTAATTACTCCCCTTTCAGAAGACGGCCTTAGTAAATTTATGCAAAAATTATCTACAGCTTATTCCATGTATTTCAATGAGGTAAATAAAAGGACTGGTGGACTTTTTGAAGGAAAATTTAAGTCCCAGCACATGGAAAGCGATAGGCAATTAAAATATATTTTTTCATATATACATTTAAACCCAGTAAAGTTAATTGATACTAAGTGGAAAGAAAATGGTATAAAAAATCTAACAAAAACTTTCGAGTATCTTAATTCATATCCGTATTCCAGTTTTTTAGATTATGTTGGAATTAATCGACTAGAAAAAAAGATCCTGAAAATCTCAGATTTCCCAAATTATTTTCCTTCTAAGAATTCTTTCAAAAAAGAGATCATTGAGTGGCTAAATTATAAAGAAATTTAATATCGTTAGGCAAGACCTAACGATTGTATTTTTATAAACTTTTAAACTGCTCTATAGTATCAATTATATCATCAGTACTGAAAATTGCCGAACCGGCGGCGAGCCTCTCTGCGCCGACGTCAACTAACCTAGCTCCTGTTTCTAAATTTACCCCGCCGTCTACAGAAATTATCAGATCAGGGAACTTTTCTTTCAATGTTTTTATGTGAGAAATACATCTCTCGTCAAATGGCTCTCCCTGATAGCCGATTCGCGCGATGGCCATACATTGCACAAAATCTATATTATTTATAACCGGAAAAATTTGTTCTACAGGAGTTTGCGGATTTATAGCCACACCTATTTCCATGCTGTCTCGCACATATGAATCAATTCCCTCTAAAAAATCTCTGAAATTTTCTATATCGCCGACAGCTTCAATGTGAAAAATTATTCTTTTAGCGCCTAACTTAGTGTAAATATCAAAATTTTCCACCGCATCGGATACCATCAGATCAAGTTCAAAATCTATATCTTCCCAAAAAGGCATACCTTCTTGTTCATTCAAAATATTCTGGAAATGTAGATCAAGGCCGTTTGTCGCCACCCCCTCATTGCTCGGAGACTGAAAAGGCCAGGTCATACTTTTGACAAAAATCCCATCGCAAATATCCACCTGTACTAAAGACACTATTCCTTTTACTAAAGAAATTTTATTTTTTAAGTCATCATAATTTTTTGGCAACACTGCCGGAATTATTTCTGCCATATTTTTATTCCAATTTAATTTATACCTAATTTTTCTTTTTGTTTTTTAATTTCTTCAATAAGCTTATCGTGAAACACCCCGTTTGATGCAATGAATTTATTATCTGGAAAAAACCATGGGCTCCCGTCGTGTTTGGTAATTTTCCCTCCAGCTTCTAAAACCAGTAAAGCTCCTGCCGCAAAATCGTAAGTTTGCAAACCAAGTTGAATGTTTGCTTCTAATCCACCGCGAGCTACATAAGCCAAATGCACTGCGGTTGAACCTAAATCCCTAATTGATCGAAATGTAGCGGGTAGAGTTTTGTAAAGTTCTCTGCGTAATTGTTTCTCTTCTTCTTTTTTCCCGGGGTCTATAGTTACCATGGAGTGATTTTCATCATCTTTAGAAACAAGTATTTTTTTATCATTTAAAAACGCGCCTTTATTTTTCTCTGCATAAAAGAGTGAGCGGGTAACAGGGTTGTATATTACACCCACAGAAAGCTCATTATTCTTTATTAGAGCTATTGAAACTCCAAAAAACGGAATACCGTTTGCGAAATTCCTAGTACCGTTGAGAGGATCTACGTGCCAGACATATTCGCTGTTATTTTCTGTCATTCCTGTCTCTTCACCTAAAATAGAATGGCCTGGAAAAACTTCTGATATTATTTTTTTTATTACATCTTCTGCTTCCCTGTCAGCCAAAGTAACAGGCGTGTTGTCTTCTTTGAATTCTTTTAGTATTTCCGTCTCAAAATACTTTTCCAGAACTTTACCTGCTTCCAGCGCCGCTTTGATTGCTACTTCAAGTTCTTTGGATTTGTTTTCCATACCAAAATTAGGTTCTAGTGACTAGGTTCTAGTTTCTAGCTTTTTAATACGACGCAGATGCCGCTCCTCGTTTAGGAACGGAGTTTTGACAAAAAGCTCAACGGCGAATTTAATCTGATCTTCGGACAAAAATCTCGAGGCGACCGACAAAATGTTGGCGTTATTGTGAACCCGCGCCAGTTTGATTATTTCGTAGGGGTCTTGGCTTTTTTCTCCCTTTATATCTATTACTCCCGGCGGAACTGCCTCTGCGTAAAAAAGCGCCGCCCTGGCCCCCGGCACGCGGTTTGCGCACATAGCCTCGCCCTGACCGGAACTGCCCAGGATTACTCCGAAACCACTAGGGTCGTTCGCTACCGCTTCGGCTACGGGTTTTATAAAATCCGGATAGTCATCGTCCGGGTCATAACTAAACGCCCCTTTGTCTTCTACTTGGTGTCCTAATTCTTTAAAATAAGTTTTTAGTTTTTCTTTTAGTTCGTAACCCGCGTGGTCAGTGCCAATGTAGATTTTCATGTTTGCAGTATATCACCCCGTAGTGAATTTTAGCAACGCACTCGAGGTGTGCCGCTCCGACCATGGTCGGAGCATTGCCAAAATCTACTACGGGGTCACTGATTAACCTGTCTATGCAATTCGGAAAACAAAGCCACGGTTTTGCCGAAATCCCGCTCGGCAATGATGAAAATTAGCTCGGTCGGCGTGGACACCAACTCCTCAATATTGATGCGGGCGCGAGCGGTGACGGACAGAAGCGAAAAGAAAACATTTGGCGTCCCAAAAACTTCCGGGCCGTAGGAAATGCCGACCGCGGCGAAATTGCGGTTTATAATTTTCGGCTTGGTTTTGAAATGTTTCCGGATTTTACTTTCCAAATTTGCCGAACAGATGATATCCACCTCCGCCGTGCCCGCCGTTACGGTAAAAAAATCGTCCGAAGATATTTTGACATTTTTATGCAGCGATTCAAGTTCACGTAGAAAAGCATTGCTCGACTCATAGCCGAGTTCCGAAAGCGGCAGTTTGGTGGTGATGTTGGTTATTTTCACATCATGTATCAGAGGCTTTTGTTTTTTGAATTCTTTTTTGAGCCGCGACAGAGAAACGACCAAGCTGGTGATGGTAACCTTTTTCTTGGCAAGCTCCTCCACCTGCGACCGGATGCGGTAAGCGTAACTAGTCATATTCATATAGTCATACGTCAACGCAAAGTACGCCTCGAATTCCTTTTTGATTATTTCCCGCACTATTGGCTGAATTTTTATCATCCCAGTACTAAAATTTTAAATAATAATTTCTATCTTTATGTCCCGTAATCAAAAATTTAGTACGGGACAGGTATTAATATTCTAACAGATTTTACAAAAAGTCAAAATTATAATACGAATGTTAAAAAAATTAACAACTCATCGATTTGCCTTTAAAATTTAATCGGAGGATCTTATGTGCGGAAAAGACGGCAACCAAGTGGACAGGGAAGTCAGGAGAGAACGGGACAGAGAGTACAAAGTCATCCTCGTCGAGGATACTACTCGTTTCTTCTTTGTTCCCGATAAACCCTATTACGAAGTAGAACCGTCGTACTTTTTGCCGAGGAAACTGCACTCGGCGTGGCAATCAGACGCAGTAGAAGAGGCAAGGAGAACCTACGGCTCCGGCACAGTGCTTAAGGCCGTGGCGACCATCGAAAGAAGCGAGTAACATCGTCGAGCCGGACATCATATGCTAGGTGCTCTGTCCGGCATCACAAACATTATGCTCAAATTTTACAAATATCACGGCGCGGGAAATGATTTCATAATGATAGATAATCGGAAAAAGGTTTTTGATATAAGTGACAAAGAAAAAATTAAACTTTTGTGCCACAGGCGTTTCGGTGTCGGCGCAGATGGCATAATATTGGTGGAAAAGGAAGCTGGGTATGATTTTAAAATGGTATTTGCAAACAATGACGGCAGTATCGGCTCAATGTGCGGAAACGGCGGGCGATGTATCGTACATTTTGCTCATAATATTTTAAAAATTGTAAAAAATTCTAAGAAAGTAAAATTTATTGCAGTAGACGGTGAACACCAAGCTGAAATTATTTCCGCTAGGCAAGGCCTAGCGGAGCAGATAAAATTAAAAATGCAGGATGTGAAAGATATTGGTACAAGAAACAATCTGCCTTTTATCTGCCAGGGCACTACTCCGCACAATATTTTATTCGTGAATGATCTCAAAAATTTCCCTGTAGTAGAAACAGGCAGAAAAATCAGAAATTCCAATCCGGATGGCGTAAATACAAACTTTGTGGAAATTATTGATGGAATATTTCATGTCCGCACCTATGAGCGCGGAGTGGAAGATGAAACTCTTGCCTGCGGCACCGGAGCGGTATCGGTTGCTATCGCTTCACACCATCTAGGAAAATTAAAAGAAAACATCTGTCATATAAAAATGCCCGGCGGGGATTTGACCGTAGAATTTAAAAAAAATGGCGAAGGAGAGTACGAAAATATCTGGCTCACAGGTCCGGCTGTTTGCGTATTTGAAGGAGAGACTAAATAAGTATAATACTTATTACGATGTTTAACATATGTAAAAGATAGTAAGAAAATAATGGTCACACGAATAAATTTTTTTATTGTATTGTATTACCTGTCTTGATAACATGATCAACGAGCGTGTATGTGTATCCCATTTCGTTATCATACCAGCCCATGACTTTGACAAGGTTGCCGCCCACTACGCGGGTCATTTTGAGGTCGGCGATGGAGCCATAGTGACTTCCTAAAATATCGCTAGACACAAGCGGCTCTTCTGTAACCGCAAAAAGTTTTTCCCAACGCTTGTCCTTTGCCGCCTTTTTCAAAATCTCATTTACTTCTTCCGCAGTCGTCTCGCGCTTGGCAATAAATGTGATGTCAACAATCGACCCCGCTGGCACGGGCACACGTACGGATATGCCATCAAAGAGACCGGAAAGCTCCGGGAATGCTTTGGTCACGGCGATAGCCGCGCCGGTAGAAGATGGCACTATATTTTGTGCTGCTGCGCGTCCTTCGCGCATATCCTTTTTGCTTGGTCCATCTACGAGAGCTTGCGACGCGGTGTATCCATGCACAGTATTAAGCACAGCTTTTTCTATACCGATAGCTTCATGTAAAATTGCAATCAAGGGAGACGCGGCGTTTGTCGTGCAAGATGCGTTTGAAGTAATATCACAGGTGCCGAATTTTTCTTCGTTGACACCGAGCAATATTGTTTCGCCCTGCACAGTTCCATCGCTTCCCTTCGCTGGCGCAGAGATTACGACTTTTTTAGCTCCTGCATCAACATGAACTTTTGCTTTTTCATAATTAGTGAAAAGTCCGGTGGACTCCACAACTACATCCACTTCCAAATCTTTCCAGGGAAGCATGCTTGGGTCTTTTTGCGCAAAAAGCTTAACTCTCTTTTCATCAATTATAATTTCACTTGTCCCGTTAGAAGTTTCAGTTCTAATGGGATGGTTCCAGTTTCTGTAAACTGTATCGTATTTTAAAAGGTATGCCATATTGGCGATGTCACCAAGGTCATTTACTGCTACCACTTCTATCTCTTCTCTATCCCATGCCACTTTCAAAAATGCCCTGCCGATCCTGCCAAAACCGTTAATCCCCACGCGTATTTTTTTCATAATAACATTGTAGCACAATCAGAACCTCTCCCCAACCCTCTCCTTATTAAGGAGAGGGTGCCGAAGACGGGAGAGGTGTGTTATTATGCACTATATGGCAGAAAACCAGTTTATTCACCTCCATACTCATTCGCATTACTCGCTACTAGACGGGCTTTCTAAGCTTGAGGACTTGGTAGATTTGGCAAAAAAATTTAACATGCCGGCCATGGCTATCACAGACCATGGCAACATGTACGGAGCTATTGAATTCTATAAATTGGCTAAGGCAGCAGGCATTAAACCCATAATCGGAGTGGAAGCTTATATATCAAACAGAGGCAGACTTGATAAAGATCCGGGCATAGACAATAAAAGATACCATCTCATATTGCTTGCGAAAAATCTGCAGGGGTATAAAAATTTAATGAGATTGGTAACTTTGTCCCATATTGAGGGATTTTATTACAAGCCTCGAATGGATAAAGAAATTTTGCGAAAATACTCTGAAGGCATTATCGCCCTGTCGGGATGTCTCGGCGGAGAGCTCGCCCGCGCACTTGCTGGGAAAAATGAAGAGAAGGCCGAAAATATAGTAAAAGAATATCAGGAAATTTTTGGAAAAGAAAATTATTTTTTGGAGATCCAGGATTATGGAAAAATTGAAGGCGGAGAAGAGGTTAAGACGGGCTTAATAAAACTAGGTAAAAAATTAAATATTCCCCTTGTCGGCACTATAGATTCGCATTATTGTTCTCCTGACGACTCGAGAGCGCATGATACATTGCTTTCTATTCAGACAAATTCTGACGTTAAAGATGAAAATAAATTCTCTTTCGGCGATGGCGATTATTCTTTTGTTGATGCAAAAAGAGCTGAAGAAGTTTTTAAAGATACACCGGAAGCTGTCACTAATACACTAAAGATCGCGTATATGTGCAATCTGGAGCTTGAGCTCGGACGCTGGGTATTTCCTGATTTCAAAGTTGAAGACGGAAAAAATTACGACGAAAAATTGCGCGAGCTTTGTTATGCGGGCTTTGAGACTCTGAGTATAGAAAAAACGGCGCCTGTCCTGGAGCGCGTAGAATACGAGCTGAAAATTATTTTTGATAAAGGATACTCGCCATACTTCCTAGTGGTCGGAGATTTGCTTCGCCACGCAAAAGAAAATGGAATATTAAGCGCGATCAGAGGCTCTGTGGCTGGATCTATGGTCACGTATCTTTTGGGTATTACAAACATAGACCCATTAGCATACAAGCTCCCCTTTGAAAGATTTTTGAATCCATACCGCCCTTCGGCGCCGGATATAGATATGGACTTCGCGGACAACCGCCGAGATGAGATGATTGAATATGTAAAACGAAAATACGGCGAAGACAAAGTGGCGCAAATAGGTACTTTTGGAACCATGATGGCTAAGGGCGCTGTGCGGGATGTAGCTCGGGCGCTTGCTCATCCTTACACTATCGGAGACAGAATTTCAAAAATGATCCCGATGGGCTCGCAAGGCATGCCGATGACCATAGACCATGCCATGGAGATTGTACCGGAATTAAAAGAAGCATATGAAAAAGAAAAAGACACCAGAGAAATTATAGATCTCGCAAAAAAATTGGAAGGATGCGTCCGGCATGTTTCTGTTCACGCAGCAGGTGTTGTGATTACACCGGAACCTCTGGTAAATTACACCCCTTTGCAATACGACCCAAAAGGAGAAGCGATAATAACTCAATATGATATGTATTCATTGGACCCAAGCGCTGGCGGAGAAATGGTAGTTGGTCTTCTTAAATTTGATTTCTTGGGAATCAGGAACCTGGCAATCCTGGCTGATGCCATAAGATTGGTGAAAAATTTTTACAATATAGATATTGATATAGACAGAATTCCGCTTGACGATAAAAAAACTTTTGAGCTCTTGGCAAATGGGCAGACAGAAGGATTGTTCCAATTGAACGGCTCGGGCATGACGCGATATTTAAAAGAACTGAAACCTACATCCATTCACGATATCAATGCTATGGTGGCGCTGTATCGCCCGGGACCAATGGAATCCATACCCGAATATATCAAGCGCAAGCACAATCCTCGGCTTGTAAAATATCTTGATCCTAGGATGAAAAGGTTTCTCGGCGAATCGTACGGGCTCATAGTTTACCAAGACGACCTTTTGTTCTGCGCTATAGAACTCGCCGGCTACAACTGGGAAGAAGCCGATAAATTCCGCAAAGCTGTAGGCAAGAAAATTCCAAAAGAAATGGCGGCCCAGAGAGAAAAATTCACCAAGGGAATAATAAATAACGGCCAGACCCCCGAATTTGCGGAAAAACTATGGAAGCTTTTTGAGCCATTTCAAGCTTATGGTTTCAACAAGGCGCACGCGGCCTCGTACGGAAAAGTCGCTTATCAGACAGCTTATATGAAAGCGCACTACCCCGTAGAATACATGACAGCAATATTAACGGCGGAATCCGGCGATGTAGAAAAAATCTCAGAAATTATAGAAGAATGCAAAAATATGAAAATTGCGGTTCTGCCTCCGCATATAAACGAAAGTTTTGGAGGATTCACATGTCTGCCTAAAGAGAAAGATACGAAAATCACATGCGAAAATAAAAGCGATAAAATAAGATTCGGATTTTATACTATTAAAAATTTAGGAACCGATATTTCAGATGCAATTATTAGAGAGCGAAAATTGAATGGCAAATTCACATCAGTCACCAACTTTTTAGACAGAATAAAACATAAAAATTTAAATAAAAAATCCATGGAAGCCTTGATAAAATCCGGCTGTATGGATGACTGGGGAGATCGCGGAATACTGCTCGCCAATTTAGAGGCAATGCTTGAATACAATCACGAAGGCTCAAAGCAAAATGAGAACCAGACTTCTCTTTTTGGAGAATCTGCAGAAATAAAAGCTCCAGAATTTAAAATGCAGCTGGGGAAAGAGGCGAATCAGGCAGAAAAACTGCTTTGGGAAAAAGAACTGCTTGGACTTTACATTTCCGGACATCCGCTTGACCGCATACGCGATAAATTGGAAAAAAGAACAGTAAATATTAAAAAAATAAAAGAAGACAAAGAACATAATTTGGGGAACGGCATGCCGGTCACAATAGCCGGCATAATTGAAACTTGCAGACAAGTCGTGACAAAAAATAACGAGCGCATGGCTTTCTTAAAGATAGCAGACCTGACTGACTCCATAGAAGCCGTAGTTTTCCCTTCAATATTTCAAGTATCTGCAGAATTTCTTGTACCTGAAAAATGCATAGCCTTTTCCGGCAAAGTCTCAAACCGCAACGGCGAAAAAAGTATAATCATTGAAGCGGTGAAAGAGATCTAGAAGGAATATAATTCAAACCCCCTAACCCCCTTGTCAGGGGAATAAAAAAACCGCCGAATGGCGATTTTTTTATTTTATTTTTCATTTCGTCCTTTTGGACTCATCAGACAAGACACACATCTTGTAATAAAAGGGGGAGATGCGAAGCGCAGAGCTCCCCCGAGATGTCCGCCGGCTTCGCCGACGGAATGGTGGGTGAGGATTTGTCAGCGCTTCTCCCGCTCTATCTCGCCGCCTTTGTGCGGACAAGAATCCTCGTGGTGGTACCAGTAGGAGATCGTCTGGTTTCCCAGTGTCTCCCAAACTTAGATCAAATTGAGATGAGAAGACCTCAATCCGACCCACAGGCGTTTCAGCCCATGTTGACTTACGATGGAGGCCACCTCAGTGGCCAAACTCAGGCAACAAAGGCCTGTCGTAACGTCATGAGGGTAGTATAGCATATTCATAAATTTTGTCAAGTTTTTATGCACTTTAAATTACTAACTCCGAAATAACCTTATTAAATAAGGATTAAACCCCCTAACCCCCTTGTCAGGGGGAACTAGGAATTCTCGCCTACCCTGACAAGGGGAGGTCGGGAGGGGTTAAGTAATCTTATTTTAGAAATCAAATCCTCTAACACTTTCAGAGTATCATTTATTACATCCTGATTTTTGTATCTAATAATTTTGAGTCCGAATTCCTGTCCTAATGAATTATCTCTTTCCGAATCTCGTACGGATTGAAATTTATGAATATCGCCATCAATTTCTATCGCGAGTTTAAATTGAGCGCAATAGAAGTCAACAATAAAATTTCCAACTGGTTTTTGACTAGTAAACTTGAGATTCGCAAATCTTTTGTCTTTTAAAATTTCAAACCAAAATATTTTTTCAGCGTTTGTTTGAGTTTTTCTTAATTCTCTAGCTTTTGAAACTAAATTCTTATCGTAAGGAAGAAATTTGTATAATTTCATGTATTTTAGTCCCCCTGACAAGGGGGATTTAGGGGGTTGTATTAGTTATAAAGCGACATCGCCTTGTCTTTGCTTTCGGTAAAAATGCACTCAATCGCTTCTGCGACTTTTTTGGAAAGTTTTTTTATGGTTTCAAGCTCGGATTTTTTGAACTCGCCTAAAATAAATTTAATTACATCTTTTTCGCCGGATGGTTTTCTTATTTTACCGGACGGAGCTACAGGCGCGATGCCTATTCTGATGCGCAAGAATTCTTCAGACTTAAGAGCCTTGATTATAGAGCCGAGGCCATTGTGGCCGCCCGAGGAGCGATTGAAAGAAATTTTCATTTTGCCGATTGGCAGATCAATATCGTCGTAAATTACTACCAAATCTTTAAGATCTTTTTTGCTTTTTACCAAAGGCGCGACAGCCTTGCCGGAATTGTTCATAAAAGTGTCTGGCGTCAAAAATTTTATCGACTTGGTGGCCTTGCCTCCAAGTTTCTTCTCAACTAAGCCGACTAAAATGCGCCCAGTGTTATGGCGTGTGTTCTCATATTCTTTGCCCGGGTTTCCTAACCCTACAACTAATTTCATCCCAGTACTAAAATTTTAAATAATAATCTAATGTGGTTATGTCTCGTAATCAAAAATTTAGTACGGGACAGGTAAATTCATTATAAAACAAAACCATAGATGACGTCAATGATTTTTTGTGGTATATTGTTACGATGGAACTCGAAAAAATTGAAGAGGAAGCAGAGGAGAAGGTACGAGAAAAAACCGGGGCACAGTCTTTTTGGGAGCTGGTACGTTTTGGAATCATCGCTCTCCTCGTAGTCGTATCTATTCGCATATTGGTAGCAGAGCCGTTTATAGTTTCCGGCTCATCCATGGTGCCTACATTTGAAAACGGAGATTATCTTATCGTAGATAAAATATCTTACAAGCTAACAGATCCAAAAAGAGACGATATAGTTGTTTTTAGATACCCCAGAGACACAACTAAATTTTTCATCAAAAGAATCATCGGCCTGCCGAATGAAACAGTAGATATAAAAGGCGCCAAAATAACTATAACAAACAGCGATTACAAAAATGGCTTTGTGCTTGACCAGCCTTTTATAAAATCCCCTTCCAATAACAACATCCATTTTGAATTAAAAGATGATGAATACTTTGTGATGGGCGACAACAGAAACGCGAGCTCTGATTCCAGATACTGGGGCGCAGTAAATAAAAATCTTCTGTCGGGCAGAGCCTTTTTGCGGCTGCTGCCAATAGATAAAATAGAGGCATTGCCTGGCGATTATCAGCAAACAGAACCCCAGTAGCACGACGAAGCTCGCTACGGGGCAGATAAAAAGAAAACATGAAAAAAACAACATCTGGAGGCAAAGCAAAGACAGCAGAAGTCTCATCTCCCAAGGGCATGAGGGATTTGATGAACGAAGAATATTACGCCTTTCAGGGTTTCTTTGAAAAAGCACAGGAAGTCGCTGTGTATTATGGTTTCAAGCCGATTGAAACTCCGATTATGGAGCACGAAGAACTTATCACCGGCGGAATAGGAGAAGGCACTGACATCGTAGACAAAGAAATCTACAATCTTAAAACAAAAGGCGGAGACCACTTGGCGCTCAGGCCGGAACACACTGCTCCCCTCGTGCGGGCTTACATAGAGCACGGCATGAACAATATGCCTCAGCCGGTAATGTTTTATCAATACGGGCCTGTGTTCAGGCACGATAAGCCCCAGCGTGGACGTTACAGGCAGTTTTGGCAGTTTGATTTGGATTGTTTGGGCAATGACAAAAGCATCATGGATGCCTTAGTGGTAAAAGCCGGCATAACTATCCTAGAAGAAGCAGGGGCTAAAGATTTAACAATTGATATAAATTCTATAGGAGACAAGGAGTGCCGAAATGGATATTTGAGAGAACTAACCAATTATTATAAAAAACATTTGAGCAGTTTGCCGGGAGTAGACCGCGAACGCTTAAAGACTAATCCTCTGCGCATTCTGGATTCTAAAGAGGAAAAGACAAAGGAGATAAATGAAGGAGCTCCGGATTCAGTTTCTTTTTTGTGCCCGTCATGCAAAAAACATTTCAAAGAAGTCCTAGAATATCTGGAAGAAATGGGAATCGCTTACAATATAAATAAAAATCTAGTGCGCGGGCTTTCTTATTACACTCGGACGGTTTTTGAGATTATTGAACACATAGAAGAAGGACAGAGCGGAGAAGACGGCACTTCTCTAACTTTGGCAGGCGGGGGACGTTATGATTACCTTGCTCGTCAGATAGGAAGCAAACGCGATGTGCCTGCAGTAGGGATCTCTATCGGCGTAGACAGGATAATAGCTTCCCCTTGGTACAAGAAGCTTGCTCCTCGCATCTTAAAAAAACCAAAAATTTATTTCATCCAACTAGGCACGGAAGCAAAATTGAAAAGTTTAAATATAATTGAGATATTGCGTAAAGCGCATGTTCCGATAGCTCAATCTCTTTCAAAAGACAGCTTGGGATCACAGCTCGCAATTGCGGAAAAATTATCTATCCCCTACGCAATCATTTTCGGAGTGAAGGAGGCAATAGACAATTCCGTCATTGTCCGCGATATGTCTAATCGTTCTCAAGATACTGTAAAATTAAGCAAATTGCTGGAATATCTGAAAGAGCTAAAATAAAGAACCATGAGAAAAATCTTGCAAGCGAATCAAACACCTGCCCGCAATGCTTCGCAAAGCGACGCAGGCGGGGAAACAGTGCTGCGCAAGATTGCAGAAGAAATACCCGTAGAAGATATAAAAACAAAAAAAATACAGAAAGTATTAAAAGAAATGTCTTCAGTTTTAAAAAGCCAGGATGACGGTGTAGCTATCGCCGCGCCTCAGATAGGCTACTCGCTTCGAATCTTTGTGGTGTCCGGAAAAATATTTCAGGCAGAATTTCTGAAAAACAGAAAAGAAAGATTTTCCGGCGAACGGCCGGTGAATGATGTTAAAGAAGGAAAAGAAAAGACTAAAGATTTAATTTTTATCAATCCCAAAATCTCAAGGCTTTCTAAAGACAAAGAATGGCTGCCCGAGGGCTGTCTGTCTGTGAGATGGCTCTATGGGAAAACTTTCCGCTCTAAAAAAGCTATGATAACCGCTTACGACGAAAATGGAAAAAAATTCACCAGAGGCGCATCGGGATTGCTTGCGCAAATTTTCCAGCACGAAACTGATCACCTAAACGGAGTGCTTTTCATAGACAACGCCAAGGACATAAAAGAAGAATTACCTAAATAGCATGGAAGAAAATAAATCTAAAAAACTAAACTTTGCCTTTTTTGGCACACCAGATGTAGCTAGCGAGACTCTCGAGATTTTAAAACAAGGAGGATATTTGCCGTCGTTGATTATTACCTCGCCTGATAAGCCTCAGGGACGCAAAATGATTGTAACTCCCCCGCCGGTAAAAGTATGGGCAAAAGAGAATAATATTCTATATATTCAACCGGAAAAATTGACTAAAGAAGAAATAAGAAAAGATTTTGATTTATTTATCGTGGTTGCTTATGGAAAAATAATTCCGGAAAATATTTTAAATATGCCCAAGTGGGGCTCAATAAATATCCACTACTCCCTGCTGCCAAAATATCGCGGCGCCTCGCCGGTAGAGTCCGCTATCTTAAACGGTGAAACGGAAACCGGGGTTACCATCCAGGAAATGGTGTATAAAATGGATGCCGGGCCCATTATCGCGCAAGAAAAAATAACGATTACACCCGATGAAAAAGCGCCGGAGTTGCGGAAGCGGTTCATAAAAATCGGCGGGGGGCTTTTGGTAAAAACATTAGAGACCCCCTCGCTCCGACCCGGATCGGAGCACTCCCCCTTCGCAGGGGGAGAAAAACAGGATGAATCTCAAGCAACTTATTGCCAGAAAATCAAAAAAGAAGACGGGCTTCTCAACTTGGTGGCAGAGTCACCAAGTGCGTTATACAACAAATTCCGCGCCTACGCGCACTGGCCCCGAACTTTCTTTTTTAAAAATGGCAAGCGGATTATCGTCACCGACGCGGCATTGGAAAACGGGCGGTTTGTAATAAAAAAGGTTTTACCAGAAGGCAAAAAAGAAACCACTTGGGATAATTTTCAATCTACGCTATAGCGTAGATGCAGATTTAGCAATAACGCGCGACCGTTTCTTATTGCTAAATTAACAAACTTCCTGCTGATAGCTTAATTTGTTTGCTAGAAAATCAGAGATTTGTTCAAAATTTTCTCTGCTTCCTGACCATTGTTTGGGATTTTGATTCATTGAATTTATTATTTCGCCCACGGAAAGCCACTTAACTTCCTGAACTTCCCCATCATTAAAAGTCAGGTCTTGCAAAGAACTGTTGTATTCCAAGTAATAAATTTTTGTAAATTCGCAGTTGGGATAATTATTTCTTTTTCGCCATTTTCCCCCTATTAATTTAGAAATGTCCAAAATTACTCCTAGCTCTTCTTTAACTTCATTAAAAATAGCTTCTTCCACACTTTCTCCTGACTTAATATGTCCACCAAATCTAGTATCCCAACAATTTGGATGCAAGTCCTTGTTTCTGGAGCGTAAATGAACCAAAAAATCAATTTTATTACTTGTTTTTCTGAATAAATAAATATGAACAGTTCTATGCCAAAGACCAGTTGAGTGAACTACCGATCGTAACTCAGTTTGGCCAGTCGGTCGGTTTTTGTCGTCCACTAAATCCAATTGTTCGCTGGGCATATTTTTCATTCTAACATTCTATAGAACATTGGAATAACATTAGTACTTGGAAGTGAAAGGATTCCTTTTAGAGAGGCCTTTGAGCATTTTTTTGACGCTAGATGCTCCCCGCCTGAATAATGTCTGCTTCTTATCTTTATCCTTGCTGATTTCGTTAAAAAGCTTTTCTTTTACTTCATCTATAGCGCTCATCAGATCTTCATTATCGCTTCCAGCATAGAAATTCTTGCCATCTATAATTATAGAACAGTCCGAATGAAATACTTCTCCCGCTTTATGATGATTTGTTGTTTTTGATATTTCAAAAGAGACTTTTACTTCTCCCCCTTTTTCTTCTTTAATATTAGAAAGCAACTTTTCAAGATTTGTAACTCTTTTTAGGGCATAGTCTCTGATCTCTTCTGTTAATTCTATGTTTTTACTCTGTATATTTATTTGCATATAGTTCCATTGTAACAGTAGACGGTGATATAATCAAAACATGACAGAACTACTTTTTGCTTTGCAAAAACTTTATATCTCGGGTGAGAGCTTTGAGTAAAATATTGAGTTCTATGGTAGCAACTCCGACAACGGTATCTGCTCCCCCATAGTATATATAAAGCAAACCGTCCTTGTCTGCCATTCCGCACGGAAAAACAACGTTATTGATAACTCCAACTTTTTCATACTGCTCTTCCGGCTCAAATATAGGGTCCTGTGTACGAGCTAAAACAATAGCCGGATCTTTAGGGTCAAGAAGTACGGCGCCTATACGGTAAGTGTTATGGCTTTTGGAAATGCCGTGGTAAAGAAGAAGCCAGCCGTATTTTGTTTTAAGCGGCGGCGCAGAAATACCTACTTTTAAACTGTCCCAGGTATTTATCCTAGGTCCTATTATCCTGACGCATTTATTAACTGTTTCTTTTTTGAAATTAAGCGTTTTTATATAATCTCCGCATATTTCATCTCCCACTCTGTGTAAAATAAAATACTTGCCATTTGTTTTTTCAGGAAAAATACAGGCATCTTTGTCATCTACTCCCGGAGGAGTAATTATTATGGGTTTCTCCCACTGCCAATTTTTATTCAAAAAATTTTTCTCCGTTATGGAAGTAATAGCCACGCGCGGAGGACCAATGCCGTCAAACGCCGTATAGCACATGTATATGTTTTTCCCTATCTTGGTAAGCCTTGGATCTTCGCATCCGGAATTTCCCCCTGCAATTTTCTTTAGCTCAAAATCCTCTTTTGGGATATATGCCGGCAGAGTTTCTCTTTCACTAATAGAAATACCGTCTTCAGAGGACGCGTAGCCGACAGAAGAAGTGTTGTCATTTGAAAGCGCCCGATATAATATGTGAGTTGTTTTTTTTATTCGCAAAGCGGCAGGATTGAAAGTCGCCTGCGCTTCCCATGGATTGTTTTTATTCGGGGTAATGATAGGATTTTTGAGATAACGCTTAAAATGCCACCGTGAACTGGTTTCCGGACGAATAGTTCCCAAGAGATCAGCCATATTTACACGAGCCATACAGCTTGTGGTATCTGCCGCTCCGTAGTATATAAAAAGCGTGTCCCCGCCCGAACGGCCATTTGGTCGGGCAGGTTTTTCTAGGACAGCGCCGGAAGGAAACACTATATCGGGAACATGACCCGATAATTCATATGATTCCTGCGGCGCCAGAATAGGCCCTTTGGTGCGGCCAGTAATTTTTAGAGGATTGTTTAAATCAAGCAATACTGCTTCAATTCCAAACACGCGCGGACCATTCCCTCCGGAAAAATAATTTTGGATATGTGAGTACAAAAAAAGCCACCCATGGGAAGTTTTGACAGGAGTAGCGCCGACTTCTGTGTGGTCAGAAGGAGCTCTTTTTAAATCAATAGCATTTTTATCTATATCGGCGTACCATTTTCCCCAGAAATCTTGGTCCCATAATTCATCTATATCGTCTACTTGCGCTATCGCAATTTTTGACGGGGGCATGTCTGTATTTACGGTTAAAATTACGGTAATTTTTCCATTTATACGCTCGGGAAAAAGAGTCATTGCTTTGGCATTGAAAGGAGTAACCAGATAGCGCGCATCTATTTTTTTTAAATCTTTTGAAATTGCTACGGCAACTTTTATCCCGCTCGCCTCAAAAGGATACTTGGAAAGCGCGGTGTAAAAGGTGTAATATTTGCCTTCAAAATAAGTAATGCGCGGGTCTTCACATCCGTATTGTTCCCAATCTTCCTGGGGCATTATAAATGACGCCCGTTCCTCAAAATGCCTGCCGTCTTTTGACTTGCCTATGCCTATTATTGAAATTTGATGCGGTGTGCGTAGCTTGTCTTCTGATCCGATAGCGCGATATACGCCGTAAAAAGTTTTACCTTTCTTCAGGACGCTCAAATTAAACGTTGCGAAAGTTTCCCAATAATGATCTTTGTCTGGAACTAAAATCGGGTTATGATGGGATCTTTTGACTACGAACATAAAATTATTTTAATTTTTTATTTTGAGTATTATCTAAATAATTTTCTTTTCTTAAAACTTTTTGTTTTGTCTTGTTTTCAATTTGTTTTCTGGTATTGCCCGCAATTTTACCACCCGCTTTTGCATCTTTTTTTAAAGATTGAAAATTGCTAGAATTTTTATTTTGAGAAATTCTAGTCGTCGTCGCCTCACCAAGCATTGTGAGTATTAATTCCATTTCATCCATATGATCACGCAAATTATCCGGATTGTTTAAATTTTTGTAATTTTTAATCTGTTTTGCATTCAGCTCGAAAGTGCCTTTGTAAATTTCATTTGTTAAAATTGCGAAATCAATTCCCTCTCTAGCTCCTCGGTCTTTCCACTCATTCGTCAGCGTATTTCTAATATTTATTCCACGCATTCTCTTTGCTATCCACTCATCACCATAACCTTTTTGCTCATAAATATTTTTTGCGCGGAAAATTGCCCGTTCCGGGTCTTGAATTTCTTCTATTCTATCTTGTCCAACTTTTGCCAGCCATTGTTTAAATGGTTCTGCTTTAGGAGATGGAATTGATTGAATAATGCGGAAAATGCCTTCCAAATTAGCTACATCTGTAAGATAAAATTTTTCATCAGATGCTTGTAATTTCAGTTGTCCGATTTTTTCGGACAACTCACTTCCTTCTTCTTTTAATTTTCTTTTCAAGTCATCCCAATACTTTCTAGGTCTTTCGCTTTCCGACAATACTGCGATAATATCAATAACAGAAAAATACCACTGGTCATTATACCAAGTCCTTCGAACTTCAGATTTTTCAAACAAAATAATATTTTTTAACGTCTTTTTTTTCATTAAACTTTACAAAACAAACTTAGCTGGCAATATTGATTTTAATGATTCAGCTTTAAGTGTATAAGCTCGGACAAAAGAATCATCAACGTGAGCATATAAAATCCCCTCACCTTCGCCTGTCTCCACAAACTGACTGGCAAAGGTAATAATTTTAGCTTCACTATCTCGTATTAAAGGTTCTGGCGAAACCCAATCTATTTTACCATTTTCATAGTCATAAATAAAAAGTCCAATTGAAAATATTCCATATTTTATTTTATCGCCCATTTTTTGATTAGCTTCACGGCCATTTATAATACCTAATAATTTTCCTTCACCAACATCAATAAAACTTTTAGGTAATAAGGGTCCAGGTGAGGCATGCCCGCCAATCCAAGAAATATTATATTCCTTAGAATGAAATCTTATCTCACCATATTTCCATGGTTTGCCCATATCTTCAGCAATAGCTACTTTAACAATTGAATAAGTTGTATCAGTTTGGCGATCTCGGGATTCAATAAGGTTATATCTAAAACCTTTAGAATTAAGTGGAGCTATGGAAACTTCCTTTGCGCTTAATTGCACTGTGCCCATAAGTACAGGCATTGTCATTTCAAGAGAATCAAGATCATGACCAACAGCATGCCCTAAATGTATTTTTATTCTTTCACCGTCGTCACGCATTTTTGCTGATGGTCTTACGGGAATTGTAAAATACAAATGCATTAAATCAGTTACAGGGTCAATCCATATGTCCGGATCCTCAAACCCAATAAAATCCCAACCTTCTGGAATAAGGCGGTTTAAAATTTCTTTTTCATTCTTAAATTTCAGGCCACCAACAATTTCAAAATGTTCTAGAGAAATTCCTTTTAATTTATACAGTTCACTTCTATCAACATAACCTTTTACAGTTACATCTCCCTCTCTATTTGTAATACATCTAATTACCCCTTCTTGATATTGAGTCCTTGGATCTAGGGAAATTGCCATAACATGTTCAAACTTATTGCCAGCTTCTACAACTTTTCCTGAGTGCTCAAAATATTTTTCCATTTTTTATTTACGCTTTTATTTTTTCTTATTAATTTTAGGTACTTTATTAGTTATTAATTCTTTTAGGAATTTATCCAGATTGGCTGTGGCTACGCAAGAAACTTTGTCTGCTCCCCCGTAATACACGAACAATTCTCCTTTTTTATTAACAACCGCCCCGCAAGAATATATGACCCCGCTTTTGTATCCCTCATTCTCGTACAATTTTTCCGGCTCAAGAATAGGCTCGTTTGAGCG
The DNA here is from genome assembly GCA_016186435.1 of Candidatus Nomurabacteria bacterium. Taxonomy (GTDB): domain Bacteria; phylum Patescibacteriota; class Minisyncoccia; order Phycocordibacterales; family UBA9973; genus UBA9973. The sequence goes on from JACPLQ010000004.1 coordinate 21,765, forward strand.
ATATAGAACTTTGGCGGGATCTTTTGTGTCTAAAATCATTGCGCCTATTCTGTATCTGTCTGGATTTTTATGATCCATAGCATGGTAAATAATTAGCCAGCCGTACTTTGTTTTAATTGGAGAAGGCCCAACTCCGCGAAACCAGCTGTCCCATGTGCGGGTATTGTCAACCGGCCTGCTGTTGTTGCTCCTGATAAATTTTTTACCGTCAAGCTCGTCCAGACTATTAAAATAATCTATTAAAATTTTCGGGGAAAAGCTATGCATAATGGCGTATTTCCCTTTTATTTTTTCCGGAAAAAGAACCCAGTTTTTATGTATTTCCCCCGGCGGAGAAATGAGCGCAGGCTCTTTCCAGTTGAACCGTTTGTTTATAAAATCATTTAAAGATATTGAAGTCAAAGCTATCCGCAAAGATCCCCAGCCGTCAAATAAAGTGTAAATCATGTAAACTTTATCTCCTAAAAGCGTAAGGCGCGGATCTTCGCATCCTCCGCCCCATCCTCCGCCGGAAGAATATAAAATTTTTGGATCTATTTCTTTTTTTACAGCCTGTTTGCCCTTGCTGTAATAAGCTAATTTCTTTGAGCTTTTGTCAAAATTAAATCCGTCTCGGCTTTCTGTGTATCCAAAAACTGAAATATCGCTATCGCCTATGGCCCTGTAAATCACATGCACTTTGCCATCATGATATATCGCGCTAGGATTGAAGACTGCTTTTGACTCCCAATACACATTTGCTTCCGGTTTTATAATTGGATTCTTGTTTGATCTTTTGAGGTTTGACAGCGACTTACTTTTCTTAGTAACTTTCGCTTTGCTTTTTTTTATAATTTTTCCGCCTCTTCGGCGGATCGCTGTTGAGGCCAGAATCTCCGAGTCGGAATCTGTGGAGCTTATGCGGTGATTTATTTTAGGCAGGACTTCAAACTCATCTCCAGTTTTTGCTATAACTGTTTTTTCTCCTACGGTAACCTCGGGATTCCCCGAAAGTATCCTCCAGAATTCTCTACGATCGTTGTGGTATTGCAGGCTAAAAGCCTCTCCTTTTTTGACTAAAATAATTTTTACCGTAGAAAGGCTGTTGTACGTAAATTGCCTAAAATTCCCCCAGGGGCGTTCTTCCTGAAAAATTTTAAATTCTGCCATATTCTTCTATTATATAACTAAATGATTTTTTAACCAATACACTGTCTTAGGATTTTTTTTGTTTCTTCAGGTTCTTTCACGGACATATAATCCACACCTGTTTTGACTATTGCGTAGTCATTACCGCCGGGGAAAATAGCATCACCTATAAAAAACATCTTACTAATAGGTATTTTTAGATGTTTTTGAATTTGGCTGATACCGTAGGCTTTATCAATTCCTCGCCTCGTAACATCAATGGTGGTAAATCCAGCCGCTTTAACTTCTAGGTTTGGGAGCTTTTGTGCCACCAGTCTAGCAATTTTCATTTTGGTTTTTAAATTATCTCGGAGCCATTTTTCTTTCATTTTAACTCCCTTGTCTCCCAAAACTTTAACTAAATCCTGTCCATATACTGAAAAAGAAACTTGCGTTCCTCTATTTTCAATAATTTTTCCATAAGTTTTTTTAGGATGCTCGTATTCTATCTCCCTGAACACATCCTTAAAAGCTTGTCTGATTTTGGCTATCTCGTCAGTTGTCAAAAGCAGAGAATAAATTTTCTTCCACCCTTTGTTATATTTATAAAAAGCCGTTGAGGTGGTTGGAAATAAAAAAAGTTTTTTAAGCAGTTCTTTCGGGCATTTGAGTTTGCGAATGAACAACTCATGGAAAATTGTATATTTTCCCCCGCCAATAATTGCAACTTTCTTAGTCGTGAGAAGCCGAACCAGTAATTGAGACATTTCTCTATCCATCGGTGATTTTGTACGTATTAGTGTTCCATCCAAATCAAAAACAATCAAATCCTTTTGTTTAATTTTTTTAAGATTTTTAAGATTTTTAATTTTCATTTTATTTTTTCCCACCACGGCGGGCGAGCTTTTTATTTTTCTGAACTCGCTTTATTAATTCTGAAGAACTCTGGATTTTCCCGCCATGTCCGATTCCATTTACTATTTCACATCCTATTTCATTGCAGACAAACACTTCCGGACTGGGAATATTCCCCGAATGCCTATCTCCTCCCTTGGCGAAAACATGCGGACGAAGCCTGCGTATGTCTTCACTAACGCTTATATCTTTGGTATTTTTTTTATGACTGCTTAACAAGACGCGATCTACTGAATGAAAAGCTTCAATAATCTCTTTTCTCTCATGTTCCGGCATAAACGCATAGCCCTTTTTGAGTTTGAGCCAATTGTCATTGTTGATTACCACCACAAGCTCATCGCCGAGTTTTTTTGCCTCATTAAACAGCCGCACGTGTCCGACATGCACCGGATCAAATCCGCCGCTCACCATTACCACTTTTTTGGGTTTTTTTGATAAGAGTTTTGGGCGCATATTCCAGAATTATAACACAAAAAATTTGTTTAGGGGGTCTTTTATTTCGGGTGGCAAGCGTCCTTGAACGCTTGTTTATATTCACCTACTACCATTTTTATTTTAGCAAAAAGAAAACCGTCCTCCAAGCGGTTTTCTTGTCAGACGGTTTCAATATGAAAAAAAATGCGAATGCAGGACAAAGGTCAAAGTGTCCAAAAGATCACAGTGACCAATGTCCGAAACCTGAGGCCCGCTACCTCGTATCGGGCTTCCGGACACCAGCAAACCACCAGCTGTCACCCCAGTCATTGTCGCGGTCGCGGCGAAACACGTCGACCCTGCGCTCGCCTAACCAGCGGTAGAACACGGCGCAGAAGTCCTTGCCCCACTGCACCCCGTTGGGATGCTCGTCGGCAAACTCAGGGTCGTCCCTGTTCACTGCCGCCTGGGCACGCGGATCCGCGACGAGCTCATGCTTCGCGAGCTCCTGATCGTACTGCGAAACCGGCAGGAACTTCTTGAGCGGAAAGAAGTAGACATCCACCTCCTCCCCCTCGCCCTCCGGAAGCGTGATCAGCACGTCGGTGTCGACGTAGCCACGCACGCGTCCGGTCTCCTTGATGACCTGCTCCGAATTGAGCGCGCGGTTTACGCGCACCCGTCGGATGATCATCTCGCTTTCCGCTTCAGCGCGCCGCCGAAGCGAGGAAATGAACTCGTCGATCAGGGCTTTCCCCTGATGGGCAAGAACGTTCTGCACTCCGTCGCGCGGAAGATTGCCCTTCCGCAGAGCCGCGTCCAGCAGCTCGTGAATCTTTCCGATCTGCCCAATGCTGATCGGCGCCAAGGATGGGGTCACGATGTTGTTACTCTTACTCATGGCGTCATCTCCTTTTTCTTTGCTTATGGCTGTTTGTCGCCATAGCTTTTAACCTACAAAGTTGGTAATGTGCACACACATATGGCGGTTTCTCCTAAAATGGAGGAATGAGCATACATATGGTTAAAACAATCAAAGAGGAGAAGTTAAAATGGGTATTACCGATAGCAAAGAAAGAAGCTAGGTTAATGGATGTAGCAAAGGTATGTCCATATGGTAAACGAAGCCTAGAGCGTTGGCTAGCGCTCTACAAGGAGAAAGGAGAAGCGGGATTAGAACCTAAATCAACAGAACCAAAAACCCAAAAAGACGAGACTCCAATTTACATCAAAGAAAGAATCATTGAGATACGAAAGAAAACGAAAAAGTGTGCATTAAAAATACACTGGCAACTAGCAAAAGAAGGAATATATATTCACGAACGAACCGTTGGAAAGATTTTAAAAAAGGAGGGACTGGTACGAAAATATCGGGTCAGAAAAATTAAATACAAATATATCAAAGCTGAAAGAAAAGCTGGAGAGTTAGTCGAGATTGATGTTAAATACGCGCCAGGACGCATTGTGGGTAAACGATATTACCAATATACAGCGATTGATACAGCTTCAAGGTGGAGGCATCTAGCAGTGTACGACGAGCAGACAAATTTTCATTCAATTCTGTTTTTAAAAGAAGTGATTCAAATATTTAAATACAAAATCCAAGCGATTAAAACAGACAATGGAAGTATCTTTACAAATTACTACACCAGTATGACTAAACGCAGTGACATGACGGTCAAAACAATTCATGCACTAGATATTTTCTGCCATCAGAACAATATCATTCACTACTTGATTGATCCGGGAAAACCGGCTCAAAATGGGACAGTGGAGCGAAGTCACCGGGAAGACCAAGAGAAATTCTATGAGCAAAACAAATTTAAAAGTTTCAAAGATTTGCAAAAGAAAATTAAAAGGTGGAATATATATTACAACGATTTAGAACATTGCGGCTTAAACGGAAAAACACCAAATGAATTTCTTGCCAATTATCAATTAGTTAAACCGCCATATGTCCGTGCCTAAAACACTCAAAAAACCATAAATTATGGCGTTTTTGCCAAAAATATATGTTTATTACTTCAAAAGAAACCTAAGAGTCGAAACGACTCGGATTTTCTTGTATTCCGGCGAACCCGGATCTTTGTCTGTGATATCAAATACGCCCTGATTGCCGCGGGATACCTCGCCCAGGCGGGCCCCGGATTCTTTTGCAAACTGCGCTGCAGTAACTTTTGCATTTTTGATGGCTTCAGCCAGCATTTCAGGTTTTATGCTATTGATGTCTGAAAATTGAAATTCAATGGAGTTTTGATTCAAAGTCACTCCTTTTTTGACTAGCAATAAAGAATCCTTAGAAGCAGATCTGGCTGAATCTACTTTTTTAGTATACACGGACAGCTGTGACGTAGAATTATATCTAAATAACGCATCTCTATAAGTATCTTGATATATGTTAACCGGAGCAACATTTATTTCTGAATCTTCAAAACCCTTATCTTTTAGGAATGTCTTAATTGAAGCAATATTTTTTTCTATATCAGAATATAAACTATCAATATCGTTTGATTTCACTTCAAAATTTAAAGACCAGATGGCCACATCCGCTTTCACTATTTTTTCCGAAAGGCCTTTTACTTCTACATACTTTCCCTGATCTGAAAAACCGCGGGCAGAAACAAGGAATATAATAGAAAAAACCAAAAGTACCCCTCCGACAACCAATACCCAATTATTTTTTATTTTTTCCATTGATTTTACGAGCTGCTTTTTTTGCAAGCATTACTCTTTTTGCTTCTAATCGCTTTTTGGTCTTGTGCGAACGCCTGGATTTCTTTTTCGGACTGAGTGTTGTTCCTCTTTTTGCCATATGATTGATTTTTAAGGAATGAAATGACTATAAAAATCATCATCCTGAGGAACTACAAAGTAATCCCGAATGGATACATTCCTAATTATTAATAAGATATTTTAAGTATACCTCAAAAAAGAAAATAATTCAAATATTAGATTTCGTTGGCATAAGCTTTCTTCAAAGTCTCAATGTCCAATTTGGTCATATTTAGCATGGCTTTCATGGTCCTTTCCGCCTTGGCTTTATCCGGATCGGCAAGAAGCTCGTCCAGAATCGTCGGCACCACCTGCCATGCTACGCCATACCTGTCTTCCAGCCATCCGCACTGGGAGGGCTTCCCCGACATGGAAAGCTTGTCCCAAAAATAATTTATATCCTCCTGATTCTGGCACTCTATCATAAAAGACGTGGCCATCGTAAAATTGAATTTATGATCTTCCCCGCTATCCATGGCCATAAAATCGTACCCTCCGAGAGTAAAAACCCCGTGAACCACTTTATTAGTCGCATCTTTAACGCCAGCAGAATAATACGAGACATCTTTTATTTTTGTTTCCTTGTCTCTTTCTTTAAAGACACTCACATAGTAATCCATGGCTTCCTTGGCCTTGCCGTATTTATCTCCGGTAAACATGAGCATAGGCGTAATCTTCTGCGAATAAGGGCTGAGCATGAGCTGCCATGATACTCCGTACTTGTCGTTAAACCAAGCATATTTTTCGGCAAAAGGATACTTTTGAAATTCCATGAGAACTTTTCCGCCGTCGGATAAATTTTGATACAGCCAGTTTATGTCTTCCTCGGTATTACATCCGACAAAAAAAGAAACTGCGGGGGTAAATTTAAAAATCGGTCCGCCGTTTAGGGCTAAAAACTTCTGCCCCGCAAGCTCAAACGGCACAGTGAGCACTGAGCCTTCAGGCATGCCGGATACTTTGGCGCTCGCTTCATCATATTTCGTAGGAGTGCCGACACTGCTGGCCGGAAATAGCGAAGCATAGAATTTTGCCGCTTCGAGCGCGTCTTTTTCAAACCATAAGCAAGGAATTATTTTTTGCATTATCATATTATATGTGACGAAAATTATGAAAGACCATTACAATTTCAACCACTCGTAAGCTAAATTCACTTTTATATTTATCAAGCAATTCTTTCAGGGCAAAATTGTCTGCATAAAACGTTCCGTCTATAGCAAGGACAGAGACTAGCAAGGACTGTCCTTGCTAGTCTTAAATCTTTTAGGCCGCTATTTTTAGCTTCTCTCCTTCCATCGTTTCACCTTTTTTCAACATTTCAACAACAATATCCGAAGCCTCTTTATATCTTGCTTTCATAATTGAATCTCTTGTCTTTTTATTTTTTGGATTATCTATTATATCGCTTACTTTTTCTGCGTATTCGTCAAACCATTTTAGTACTTTTTCGTTCCACTCTTTATCATTTTCAGATATTGGTTTCTCGCCGAGCATTAATTGCATAAGTGAAAGCTGGAAAGTATTTCTTTCTTTTAATGGAATTCTATCTTTTTCAATCCCCAGAGTTTCTTTGCCCATATATTTATATTCTATTATTTGCTTTCTACTGAATAATCCAAACTCTGGGTGATGACCATGCTCTGGTAGCTGTACTGGTAGTTCGCGACAAAGATCGCGCCTATTATTGCAATAACTGCAAAGCCATTTGTAACCAGGTCCAGATGATGTTCTCTTCTTTTTATAATTACATAAAGAAGAAGGGTGAACGCGATGACAGAAAAAATAATTGCAAAAAATATATTTGTTGTATTTCTAGGCGAAGCCCGGAGTTTCTGCCAAAACGCCGGCTCTTGTAAAACTTTGCTTTCCGCTTCAGCTCCGAGAACATCTGCCGGCTTTGCTGTTGCTACCGGAGCTTTAGGCGCTGGAACAACTTTCTCTGCCGGAACTTGCGCAACAACAGGAGCTTTCTGCGGTAAAACCACTGGCGCGGGATTCGCATACACTTGAGCAACAAAGACAGTATTTCTGCCTTTATAAATTCCCTTCGCGATTCCCGTCCCCATCTCTGTATAATTTCCTTTTACAATATTTGCTTTGTGAGTAGGGCTATTGAGCCATGCAATAGTGACATCTTTGGAATCGCGAAAATTAACGGCAAGATTTTCTCCGGCATATTGATATTCGTAGCCTGCAAGCTCAATCCAATACCATGGAGTAATGCCCTCGGGGCTCGTGTGCGCGAAATATCCCTTGTCGGCCATATCCTCTGCCTTCATTTCAGCTGCGCGGGTTAAAACCGGATTTACAGAAAGCACAGCGAGATTCTGCGACTGGCGCTCTTGATTCGTAAGCTCTCCTAATACTGCAGGTAAAATCGCCGCCATGCCTCCGGAAAGATTTATATTTGCGATCGCGGGTATGAGAAAAGTAAAAATTTCTAAAAAGATAACGACGGCTATGATGTTGCAAGTACTGCGATCGCGCAAGATGTGCGGACGATGATTATTTCCGGCATGCGGGATAAAATGTTTTTTAAGCCGAGAAAACATTACTGTATTATACACAAATTAGTTTTATTTCAAATACATGTTTATATTCTTCTTGTGCTGTTCGTAAGTCTTGGCGCAGTGAATTTTTCTATTTTTGTCGTGCAGATAAAAAAGGCATTCTGTCTTTTGCGGATTATAAGCGGCTCTGATAGCGTTAATGCCGGGGTTGGCTATGGCGCCCGGCGGAAGCCCTTCGTACAGATAAGTATTATAAGAAGATTTTATTTTTTTATCCGCGGAATCTACTTCTTCCCACCACCCTTCTTCAACGCTGCCCTTTGCATACTGCAGAGTCGCGTCTATTTGAAGTTTCATGCCTTTAAAAATTCTATTCCAGATAATGCCTGATATGAGCGCCATGTCCTGCTTGCCAGCCGCTTCGCGCTGTATAAGAGAAGCGACTTTGAGCGCAGTGTTTTCGTTTATTATTTTTCCCGATTTGGGCTTTTTAATTTTGCTTACTTGGGCCGTAAATTCCTGCGCCATACTTGCGCCGACAAGCGCCGGATCCGCATCTTTGTATATAAGATAAGTCTTTGGGAAATAATGTCCCTCTACTTTCACGCTGTTCATAAATGCCTCTTTCTTGATATTGTCCCAATCTAGCTTGCCGGCCACGACTTCGGCTACTTCTTCTTTGCGCAGTCCCTCTTGCACCCGCACGATGCGCACATATGGATTGGCGAGACTTATATAAAAAGATAGCTTGGAGAGTAGAGCCGGATCAAACTTGTAATAGAAAAAAACCGGCAGAATTACAGAAGCCAAAAGAACGAGAAGTAAAATAATACTTTTAATATATTTCATAAAAAAATATATGTAATATTATAGCATTTTCCGCGTCATCAATTAAGCCATGAACAAAATAAACGGGTTAGATCCAAAAACTGAAAAATGCATAGAGGACTGCGGAAAGTGCTATAAGATATGCGCCGCTACTTTCAGGCGCTGGGACAAGCAAGGACAGTCCTAGCTAGTCCCTACGTAGCCACTCTGGAAAAAACTGAAAGATAGGCTTAGTGCGCGAGTTCGAACCTAAGAGTTGAATCTACTAAAAGATTGTCGTAAGCTTTGGTTATAATACGGTAAGCCAGAACGGAAGATATAATGGTAAATATCAGCAGAAATAACAACGACTGATTATGCGCCGATATTTTTGTCATGCATATATTGTACCAACATGAAGGCTCTATATCAATGGCTGATGGTAAAATCCCTGAGCTCCCCTGTTGATTTTTGCCACCGTGTTTCCATTTTGGCCACATCGGCAAGTCGAGGACCCTTTTGGCACCAGTTAGCAAATTCCTCCAGGGAAGCCTTATCCCCTTCAGCTAGGATAAGTACCGTTCCGTCCGGTTCATTTTTTACATATCCCGAAAGCCCGAGAGCTTGCGCTTTCTGTCGGCTCTCCTGCCGGAAGAACACTCCCTGCACCCGGCCGTAAATTTTTAAGCTCACTCGCTTTTGCATGACTAAAACGAAAGAATGATTAAAGCTATAGTATAGCATCCTCAACTGACTTGCCCTTTCTTTAATTTGGCATAATCGGTATAATATAGGCATGAGCAAAAAAATTACTATCGGTGTGTTGGCAACAGTTATTGTTATTTTGGGTGTCTATTATTATCTCTCGCTTAAAGCCAAGGAGAAAACAATTGGCCAGGAAAGCGCCCCGGCGGTAACCACGCCGGACTTGAACCCCGCGGACAAGGCAAACCCTTTTAAAGACATTAAAACTAATCCCTTCGAATAAAATAATATGAATAAAAAATATCTGTTCGTTTTGTTTCTGCTGGTCGGCCTGGCCGCGGCCGGGTTAGCGGGTGCCGAGCCAGAGGTGCAATTTCCGGTGGCCGAACTCGGCGGATGCCAAAACCAGGAGGCCTGCAAATCCTATTGCGACTTGCCCGCAAACGCCGAGCCCTGTCTGGCTTTTGCAGAGGAGCACGGCCTGATGACTAAAGAGGAAATCAATGTGGCCAGAAAAATACTTGGCGGCGACCAAGGCCCGGGCGGCTGCACCACCAAAGAGACCTGCGAGACCTATTGCAACGACATCAGCAACATTGAGCAATGTGTGAGCTTCGCGGAAGAAAACAATCTGATGTCGGGCGACGAATTGGCTGAAGCCAGAAAAATAAGGGATGCGCTCCGTCGCGGAGTCAAACCGCCTGCCTGCGCCAACAAAGAGGCCTGCGACGAATATTGTGGGTCCGGCGATCACATGGAAGAATGCATGAACTTTGCCCTGGCCGCCGGACTCATGGACGAAGGCGAAAGAGCGGACGCAGAGAAATTTTTGAACGCCGTCAAAAAAGGCGTTAAGCCGCCTGCCTGCCGTGGCAAAGAAGAGTGCGACCAGTATTGCTCGGAAGAAACCCACTTGGAAGAATGCATCAATTTTGCGACAGCGGCGGGCTTCATGTCAGAAGAGGAGGCAGAGATGGTTAAAAAGACCGGCGGTCAGGGTCCGGGTGGTTGCCGCGGCAAGGAAGAGTGCGACGCTTTTTGCGGAGATCCTAACAACCAGGAAACTTGCTTAAATTTCGCGGAGGAGCACGGCTTGATTTCCGAAGAGTAAATGAAGGAAATGGAGGCAGGCCGCCAGGGTTTTGCGGAAGGAATTGAAAATGCTCCGCCGGAAATCAGAGAATGCCTGACCCAGGCCTTTGGAGATTTGGAAAATATCACCCCCTCGCCCCAAAACGGCGAAAAAATGAAGGAATGTTTTGAAAAATTCGGCGGTCCAGGAGAGGGGCCCGCGGGGGCGGAAATGCGCACCGGGCCGGGTGGTTGCCAAAGCCGAGAAGAATGCGAGGCCTACTGCCGTAGCAATCCCGAGGCCTGTGGCTTCGGGCCCCGGGAGGGCCGGGAAGGCGAACGGCCCATGATGCCGCCTCCGGGCGAAGAAATGGGCCCCCGGCCGGAGATGGGCAACCCGGGTATGGAGGACATAAGATCGGAAATGGAAAATAACATGATGGAATTCCGGGAAGAAGGAACGGAGCCAACGGAGGAATTTAATTCAGTCCCCGATTCTCCCGAACCGAACGAGTCCCCGAGCGGCGGCTCCGAAGAACCGGTATCTCTCCAAACCCCCGGCCGGTTCTTCCTCAACCTGCTGGCCAACATCCTGCTTGCGCGATAGAAATAAATAGAGTTATGACCGATAGAAGACATAAACGTATAAAGTTGAAATTTCCAAAGTTCGTATCTGATTTACTGGCTCCGGGGGTAGGATATCTTTCCTTACAGGAACAGTATACCTTTTGTACTTTTTTGAAACAAGTTTCCAAAAAGACACAAAAGCTTTTCGCTCCCTACACGAAAGCCAAGCAGTTGGCTTTCTCCCCAGAGCATAAAAAAGTAAAACCCTTTTGGGGTTAAACTTTTAAAATGCTCCAAACTTGGGATAAAGTTCGAATCGCCATTATTGAATAAAATAAGAATTTTTATGTGATATAATCCACAAGATGGATAAAGTAAATATTTACATTGATGGAAATAATTTATATAGATCTGCCAAAGAATTAGGATTTGAAATTGATTATAAAAAATTTAGAGGCTGGCTTCGCCAAAAATATAACCCTGAATTTGTATACTTATTTATCGGCCTTGTGCCGGAAAGAACAAAATTTTATGAACATTTACAAAAATGTGGCTATATCTTAATTTTCAAACAAACAATATCTGTAGGCGAAAAGATAAAGGGAAACTGCGACGCAGAGCTTGTTTTGAAAACTGTATCGGATTTTTATACTAAATCTTTTGACTCTTGTATTTTAATTACTGGCGACGGAGATTTTGGGTGCCTTGTTGAATTTCTAAAAGAAAATAAAGTGATAAATTGCATTCTTGCACCAGATGAAAACAAGTGTTCGTTCCTTTTGAGAAATAAAAATACAGAAATTACATTCTTAAACGATCACTATCATAAATTTTCAAATAAGGTATAAAAGAAAAAGCCCCCGATGTAGACATATCTACACAAGGGTCTTCTCCATAGTGATATGTGTATTATATCACAAACACTTATTTGGATGCAAGCGTAAAAATAACCCCCAAAATATACCTTTAAAATTGGCTCCGAATTTATCTACCCCGCCTTTGGAGAGATGTTCTTTTGGAGTAAATATTCAGAAATCACACAATAGCTATCCTTTCTTTTCCTGATAACGCCCCCACAACCATACTACTGCGCCAACTATTATAAGACCCGCAACGATAGGCAGAGCCATACCTATACCAAAAATGGCAAGAAACGCACCCATGTCACTGCTATTGAAATTGGTCTGGGTAGCTAAGGCAACGATTAGTGTGAATAAGATAAATAGGGGGATAATACCAACACCAACATACATTAATATTTTCCCTGTTTTTTTCATGGAAGTAATAGTTAATTTTAATTCTATTATTATAACATAATTAAGAAATTTCTTGGCTCCGAACTTGGGATAATGTTCGTGAAGCTATTTTACAAGGTTAATCGTCTTTTGATTAGCAAGAGATTAGCAAGGACAGTCCTAGCTAGTCCCGAAGAATCAGTTCTTCCAGAATGAGCAAATGAAAAGGATGGTAAAAGGAATGCTATTAAGATTAGAACTGAGAGTATCTTTTTCATTTTTACCACTTATACTTATATTTATAGGGGCTTGCGTACCCTTTCTTCCCAGAGTAAGGATTATAGTTTCCTTTTGTGGAATAGTTATCTAGTTTAGTTTTATTAGGAGAAGTGCGATAAGAAGGGGCTACATACTTCATGGTAGAAGGCTTGTAATAACCTTTGACTTTAACAGTTTTTGCCTCAACTGAAGTAAAGGACAATAGACTAAACAAAGATAAAATCAAAACAGACAATACAACAATTTTTTTCATATAATTAAATTAATTATTAATACTTTTATAATACAACTTTTACTTACTAGCAAGGACTGTCCTTGCTAGCCCTGGGCGCTAAACTTTTTGTAAAAAACATTGCTCCGGGGGTAGGGATCGAACCTACGACCAATCGCTTAACAGGCGACCGCTCTACCGCTGAGCTACCCCGGAATAATTAATTTTTTAGTGAACCTTCTCCCTGCTGCACTTTTAAAATACTTTTCTCTTTTTCTTGCGTCAATAATATTATTATACTTCTCTTTGTACAGTAACCTCCATGGCATATATCTTTTTGTATAATAAGACAATCCAGAATTATGCTCTTTCATCCTTCTTTCTAAATTATCTGTACTACCAACATAGAACTTTTCTTTTATTAAGCTTTTTAATATATACGTATAAGACATAATATAATGTTGAGCTATCCGCCTCGGCTCGCAAGCCGATGCGAGACGGGCCCCGGAATTTATTTAATTCTCTGAAGAACTTTCATTATCTTAGCAGAAAACATAGAAAAAACAATGAATAAGCTCGTAATTATTTAAGGCTGGGTATATAATTAAACTATTATTATGATAATTTGTTTTTCATATTTTTATGACAAATGAAAAAAAGCTTGAGTGGATTTTAAGAATCGGCGTAGCCGGCGAATTTTTGGGCCACGGTGTTTTTGCTGTTTTAGGAAAGGCTGACTGGATAAAATGGACACAGCAATTGACGGGGCTGGATTTAGCGACAGCCACCATGTTTATGACAGTGGTAGGGGCAGCAGATATTTTATTGGCTGTGCTGGTACTGTGGAAGCCTATGAAGCCAATACTTTTATGGATGGCTTTCTGGGGCTTTTGGACAGCGCTCGTCCGCCCGCTCGTAGGCCTGCCAATTTGGGACTTTATTGAAAGATTCGCAAACTGGGCTGCGCCGCTTGCGCTTTATTATTTTTATAAAAGTAACAACAGATAACAAGGCTTGATCTGGCGACTATATTTTTAAATAATAAATTAGTCTATTTTTCAGAAAAATCTGACGGTGGTTTTTCTTTGCGCGCCAAGTAAATAAATGGCAGGGCGCCCAGCTGAAAAATAGCTGCGACAAAATAAGATGCCGAATAGCTGGAGACATCTGCGACTTTTCCTAAAATTGGCTGAGCGATTATTCCCCCGCTTGAGCCCATAAGCGAATCAAAAGAAAGAACTGTGGCTCTCTGTTGGGACGGAATGAGCTCATTTAAATATGTCTGGCGTATGGGCATCAGAGCTGCGAAGATCAATCCCCAGAAAAAAATGAGGGCAATTATGATGTAAAAGTTGCTTATTATGGAAACTAATACAAGCATAATCCCTGTAAAAAAAGTTCCGGAAAGCATGGCTGTAGTCCGCCTAGTAAATAATTTTCCGATATAAGGCGCTGCAAAACCTCCGGCAATCTGAGCGCTGGCCACTAAGGCAGCCACAAGTCCGGCTATGCCGTAAGCTTTTTCATTTCCATAAAGTTTTAAGAGAAACGGCTGAAGCGCATAAAAAATATAAAAACTCACCCCGACGGTAAACGGCGCCGCCAGCATGACCCACCTTATGGCTGGCTTTTTGAGCCCATTCTCAATTGAGCTTGAGAAAATTTTCTTCATTTCTAAAAGTGGCTTGTCGGATTTTTTTGGATTAAAACCGAGATCCTTCATCAGGAAAAATGCTACGGCGAAATTTATTAAGAGCACAGCTGATCGCAAAATGTAGGGAACTCCCAGACTGGTAAATTGCGCGATAACCCCTCCAAGCACAGACCCTAAAAGCATCGCCCCTCCCCCAAATATTTGTCCTTTGGCAAAAACTCCTTCCAGTTTGCCTTCAAAATTTGTCGCCTTTAAAGCATCCACCAGCCAAGCCTCTACTGCTCCGGAGAAAAAAGTAAAACCGAGACCGAGTAAAAGAGAAGAAACCGCCCAGCCCCAAAATGGTCCCTCTATTTTCCACATCAAAAGATAAAGCGCGGTTGAGAGCGCCAGAGTGACTGTTCCCAGAAGATAAGATCTCCTTCTGCCCCACGTGTCTGCAACTATGCCAGTAGGCACTTCAAATATTACCTGCCCTAAAGTAAAAAAAGCATTTGCGAGAAAGGCCTGAAAATTGGTAAGCCCCGCATCCAGCAAAAAAATAGTGTTGATGCCCCAAATAAAAGAGGCAGCTAAAGTATTTCCGGTAACCAGATAAAGATATATATTCTTAATACTTTTAGGCATGCCGCAATTATACTAAATTATTCTGAAGAAAAGGCGAATCACTGGAAAGAAAATATAATCAAAAAATGTCGGCTTGAATGCGCCATGGTCAAACAATACTGCTCCTTTTTTCCATCCTTCCATTATTTCTTTTAGCTCTTCTACCGCCTTCTTATTTTTAAAGAAAATTCCAACTTCAGAATTTAATTCAAAAGAAAGAAAATCCAAGTTATGAGAGCCCAATATGGCTTCGCTCCGATCTATGATCATAGCCTTTGCATGATTCATGCGGGGCAGGAGGAAAAAATTCACGCCTAGTTTTGAAAGTTTGAACATAAAAAAATACGCGATACGGTCAGGCAGAAAATGATTGCTCTTTTTGGGCACCAGCACTTCCACTCTCACCCCTCTTAATACAGCTTGATGCAAAGCGCCGATCAACCAATGCTTTGGCATAAAATATGGGGTTATAAAAATAATACTCTCCTCGGCTTTGCTTATGTTTTTTTTGTAAATTTTCTTCAAAACAAAACTTTTGCTTATGGGAAAATTCTCTATGAGCCAAGTACGCGTCTTCGGCAGAAAAAATTTTTTATTTTGGGCAAGCACTCGCGGATCCTTGCCCCCGCATTCTGCATACACTCTCGCAAAAGAAGAAATGATAGACAAGACCAGCTTTCCACGGACTCGCACAGCAAGATCGTCCCAGCGTCTTGCCACCTGATGAAAATTTACTCCGCCGATAAAAGCTAATTCTTCGTCTACTACCAAAATCTTGCGATGTATTCTGTGTAAAAACCGACTAAAAAAATACACTTCTGCGCCGCTATTCTTGAGTTCTGTCACAGCATTTTTACTTAGCTCGGAACTTCCAAAAGAGTCCAGCACTATTCTGACTCGGAGCCCTCTCTTAGCTTTTTCTTTCAACAAATTCAAAAAATCAAAACGGCGCATATCGTCGTTGAAAATATACATTTCCAGATAAATAGACTCTTTCGCTCCCTCTATGGCCTCAAACATAGCCTGCCAGGTAGAATATGAACTCGCAAAAAATTTATACCGCATTGTGGTGGTCATTATACCAAAAAGTTCGGACTCATTTCCAGCGGAACCCTGAATGAGACACGCGCGGAGCGCGTGGTAGCTCTGACCTGAATCGTACGCTCGACGAATCGCCCCGCCACCGCCTCGCGGACTCGGTTTTGCCAAAAATATTTTCTGGGGGAAAGGATTTGGCAAAACCTCGGCTGATATTTGTCTTGTATTTTGTCCGCAAGGATTGCGCCTAAACTGACCGGTTTCTTGCCCACTAGATTTTAATTCAGCGACCAAATTGCGTAGTTGAGATACCCAGCAAAGCTCACCCAAAGAATGTATGGCGCGAGAAGCCACGCGGCTAGTTTACCGTGTCCCGCCGTAGTCCAGATGCTGGACGACCGCGTGCCGCCATAGCTGGCTCCAGCGGTGGCGCAAGGAGGAGATATTTTATAAAACGCGATAATCGTAGCGAGAATAGCAAGCCAGAGGAATACGATCTCAATCAATGCACCGCCTGGACTGTGCAGACCGAAAAAGATAATCGACCAAAGCGTGTTCAAGACAAGCTGAATGAAAAACGCCGCAATACCGATTTTCCATATCCGCAACATCCTTACATTCTCAAGTATGTAAGGATGTTGTTTCCAGATTAGGAAAAGTGAAATGCCCATCAAAGCATAGAGCGTCGTCCAGACCGGTCCGAACACCCAAGCCGGAGGGTTGAAAGCCGGCTTTACAATACCTGCGTACCAATAAGATTGAACCGCGGGCGTCGTGAAAACCGCGCCAATCACTCCTGCCATCTCGGATATCGTAATCGCTATTACTAATTTAAAAAAGTTATTAAGCGTCATAAATTCTTTAACACCATACCCTTACAAACTCCAGTTTATGAGGATGTTTTATATCTTTTGGAACGACTGCAGAAAGCGGACGAATGTTTTGCCGTATGGCGACAGGGTGTGCTCCACAAATTTACCGCGATATTTTTTATTCACCAACCCCGCCACAGATAATCTCCGTGTATGCTCGCCGAGGGTCTTTTCGTTCGCATCGAGAGCGGTAACAATATCATCGAGCGTTGCTCCGTCGTTGCCTGCGATAAATAATAAAATTCCAATCCGATGGTGGTTGGCCATCCCCTTCAGGTGCCGCTCCATTTGTTTCGCTGTCTTCATTTTTGCCATAGTTTCATTGTACACCACATCCTTACATTCTCAAGTTTATAAGGATGTTTTATTACGAACAATATCCAAAAGCGGTTCTTCCCAACCAAAGCAAGTTTCCTTATTTTTCAGATCATTGAATGCTTTTGCAGAAGAAGGATCAAGTTTTGCGTATTCTTTGAGGGCTTGCACAGCCTCCTCAATGAATCCTCCGACCGTGCCATCGGAATCATCAACGCCGCCGCGGCATAGTCTATCATCAAGCCGTAAAAGCATATCAACCAGAACTTTTACCGTTTGCCTGCTTACAGGCAACTCGGAAACAATTTTTGATAAACGATTGCATCCTTCGGAGAGTGAGCTTTGATACGCAAACCAAGTGCGCGACGGACCCTCATACGATTTGATATACCGCATATCGGCGGTGATTGCTTTCTTCGTTGCTATCAACTCGCTCTTGCTTAATTCCCCCAACCGACCACTGCAAAGAGCTTGAGAAACAAGCCGTTTATCTTCGTCGCTTAATTTTTTACCGCCCATCACCGCATAAATTGCCACAGCTACCATGTGTTTGCAGAGAGTGTCATTCTGGCCAAGATAACATTCACAATGACCATAATCATACCTTCGCGTCTCTACCGAAACACGATATGCTTTTGTGCCCATCACGACGGCCGAATAAGCGCCGATCCCTTCTTCAAACTTCGTCACTTTTCCTTTGTCGTACAAATCAACCGCCTTTTCAAAAGTCGGCGCGTCAGTCGCGTATTTAATTTTGTCCAGATCATATTTGGGTCGCATATGTTATAAAGACATACTTATAAACTCCAGTTTATAAGTATGTTATTTGTTGGTTTGGTGATATCTCAGCAACTTCTCGGCTGGGGAAATGCCGCCAAGTATCTAGTGCGGAAAGCCTGCCCCGTAGCAAGCTTGCTCTGTTACGGGTTGTTTCGATTCGATTTGCATAAATTTTTTACAAATTAAACACTCTCACCACTTCATCAAGGTTTTTGAGTTTATCCTTCTCCCATTCTTCCTGTTTGATATAAAGTGCTTTATAGACGACTCTATTTTGCCGATTATTCACATCCTCACACCACTGTTGCAGTCTTTCAAACTTGAGCTTGTCGTCATCTTCTTCTCGTCCTTTTGTTTCAACAATATAAACAGTCTTTTCATTTTTCTTTACAAAGAAATCGGGGTAATAGGTAGCGATAAATCCTTCCGAATTTTTATACTCAATTCTTAGCGCGTTCGCTTCTTTGTTTTGAAAATTCTTCGCGAATGAAATCACATCATCGCAATTCTCAAGAAAGTCCGAGAATACCAGTTCAAAGTCGCTATCGCCGACAATCTTATTGAAGACTGATTTTTTTGGTATTAAATACGATTTGTCATTTACGACGAATGGTCTTGCCTCGCTGATTTTTATATAGTTTTTTATCTCCGTATCTCCTTTATCTTCCACAGTGAGATCGTTTATGGCTTTTTTGAATGAATCTTTTATGAGCCGTATATACTCCACCTCCGACAAGTTCCGCAAAGTATTGAGGTCTGACAAATTCACAGGGCTGTCAAACATATTATTCTGCACAAACTCTCTTACTTTGCCGAACAAAATGTCATAGCAACCGAACAATCGCAATTCCCGCATTATTGCCTGCGCAAAAAAGCCGACAACACTTTGGTAATCCGGTTCAATGTCGCCAGAAAGTATCGTTGTGTGATGTGTCTTTTCATCAACGACATCCTTAAACACAATTTCTCGCTTCTCCTCTTCAGAAAAGATTTTTACTTTGACTTTTTTATTCCCAAATTTAGAAACATCCAGCTCGGCAAGATTTTTGTATTCCCTCTGAATCCGAGGGGACATCACTGGAATCTCTATATCAAGTTTCTCAATATCCTTTTTCGGATTATCTTTATCAACTTCAATAACCATCGGAGCTATTGGCTTAGCTCCTATTCCCATCGCTTTCTTTTCGAGAATAACGCCCTCGCCTTTGATTGACTCAACGAAGTCCATAAAAGCGGGGGTTCCAACGACACTCACATATTCCTCAACATCATCTCTGCCAAAAAACATCCTACGGAGTCCTCGTCCGAGAGTTTGTTCGGGCAGAATTTTTGAATCGGCGGCGTATGGTCGTAGTCCAACGATGGTCGTTACATTTTTAACATCCCAACCCTCTTTAAGCATCATCACGGAAATGATCACCTTAAACGGACTTTCCCAGCTATCAATTTCATTTGCTTGCTTTCGGAGCAAATCCAATTCTTCTTTACTTTTGCCAGATACACTTTCGGAAATTTCTCCGCTTTTATTTGTGTGAATAGTCAGAACCGCGCCTTTCAATTCTTTGAAACTCGTTTCGATGTATTCCGCCACTTCATCACAATTCTTTGTATCGTCAGTCATGATGAAAAGAATGGATTTTTTGCCCATCGACTTCAATCTGTCGTAAACCTTTTGCCATTCCTCAATACCAAGATTTATATAATCCCTGTATTTCTCGCTAAACAGCGTGCTTTGGTTTTCTTTCAGTTTTCCTCGGCTTGCCGCGTCTGGCACAACCGGATTTTTAACCACTCTTTGGTGAATTGCCTCAACAAGCGGGTAATCGGAAATTGTTTGCACAAAAATAGAGCCGTCATTCTTTTTTGGCGTAGCCGTAAGGTCAAGTTGTAAAGATAGCCCCACCCCTTTCTGTTTAAGCCGATTGTCTATGTCGGTAATTGACTTAACCCAAGCCGATTGATCATCGTGTAAATGATGAGCCTCGTCATTGATTACGATAAGTTCGTCAATATCCCTAACAATCATTCCTAGATCAACAGTAGAGTCGCTTGTTTTCGTAACGGGTTTCTCGCCCAAGAAGTATCGAGAGGTGTCCTCGTCTTCTGCGCTCGGTTCGAGCACATCACCCTCAAAAACTCTATGGATGTTAGTCAAAAATATATTTCCTGTGTCAGAAACATTGCGCAAATCATCCTGTAAATGCAAAGTCATTTGAAAATCGTCCTGCCAGTTTTGCCCATGATAGCCGTTATCCGGCAAAACAGGGTCGCTAAAAAATATCTTCAAGCCCTCAAAATCATTCTTTATTCGTTCAAAGACAATGACATTCGGAGTTATCAAAAGAAAGTTTTTTGCCAAACTTGAATCTTCCTCATATTTTTTATGAAAATACGCCCATGCGACAACCAAACTCATTACTTTGGTTTTGCCCGCGCCAGTCGCCATTTTGATAACAAAGCGAAGCCACTCCTCGGTAAACATTTGCGGACTTAATACGCCGGTATAGTTGTACCGAATAAGATCGTATTTATCTTTTACTTTTGCCACTTCATAAAGCCATACGACTGTTTCCAACGCCTCTCTTTGCGCGAAATAGTATTTGAAGTGAGAAGATGCTCCGTGTTGGTCATACAAAATATGTTCCTCCTTAAACCACCAGTTCAAAAGCGATTTAGAAGTATCGCTTGCCCCGTCATAATTTTTATCTCGCCATTCTTTTACTTTTTCACGTAAGCCAGCAACAAGAGGCGGTAAGAGTTTTTGGATGGCTCCTTTTTCCCGCAAATCCTCATCAGCAGGAAACCACCGAATGTTCGGGTCTAAAATCTCGTATGGGTCTTTTGGAAAATTTTTGTGCAGTGCCATAAAATTAAACTATGGATAACTATTGACTTATCTCAACCGCTTGCTATACTAAATATACAGTATTGAAAAAGGGCGTCGACCGTTAGGTCGATGGCCCTTTTTCGTTTTGTACAACCCCATTATCTCTCTCAACAAAGATGTTAAAATTGTGGTTTTTGAAGCCTTGTATAAAGGTCAAAACACCTAACTTGTTTTTTAGATGTTTAACAATTTCTAGTTTATATTTTGAACCGGGTATCAACTTAGTCTCGTATTTTATATCGTAAGTAATACTGCCGATTATAAGATCAACAATTTGCAATAAATCGTTTGATTTTGAATCAAATCTACAGACTCCGGACAAAGCAAGTCTCTCTTTTGACGCATTAAAATCCTTCTTAATATTCACCTCAAACTTCACATCTTTTGGTGTGGTAACATGATCTGCAATCAAAATAAGGATTTCTTTTTCAGACAAAGTCGCGCCAAGTAATTTGAGAGTGATTTTCTCATACGCCGACCAAATGTCCTTTGCAAAATTATTTTGAAAATACTTGCTGTCTTTGTGGGTGGTGTATGAGTAAAAACTTAAACTTCTAGTGTCAAAAAAACAATCTATTACAAATTTAGCAAAGTCAATATTATTCTTTGATATTTTATTGAATTTTATCTCATCATGAAAATTTCTCTTGCTCCTTTCATATAAAATCTTACTTTGCAGATAATACGGCATGCTCATCTTCAAAAGCCCAACAGTAAAATACGGCTCTGCACGATTCGAAAGACTTCCCGATTCATCAAGAAAGCAAAATTTTGTCCAGATTTGATCGTAATCTGAAAGTTTCAAGTCACCTGTCTTTATTTCTTTGTTTGATTTGAAAAACATATTTGTCTTTATATCTTAACACTAATTATTATAATATGGGTCTTTGGGGAAGTCTTTATATAATGTCATAAAAGTTTTGAATTTAATACTTTATATCCAAAGAATCCTTGTCGGCTTTTAATTTCGTGTCTGAATGTATGGAACGTCTCATTGCATCCAAAAGATTATGTCTCATTTCTGCGAAATTATTTTGTGGCTTAAATGCGGTTTGTAATAATTTATAATTTTCTTCATTTAAAAAGACAAAAGCTTTAGCTAAAATCTCGTTTGCAGCATCCTTAAAATCTAAAATTTGGCTTGAAAGCTTTGGGTCTTTCTTGGCAATTTATACTTAAACATTTTGCACATGTCGGTTCACTGCATTTACACTTAATACCCAACTCCTCTTTTTGTCTTGCCATCTTTGGCAAATCTTCCTTTATATATTTACGACATTTTTCACTACAAAAACCTTCCAAACTCCAGCAAGTTTCTTTATTTATGTCTGCATAGCAATTTCCACAATGATGTTCTGGCCTATCCGCGCCACAGTAGGGGCAATCTATTACCTCCTCTGCGTCATATTGTTTTTCCCATTGTTTTTTATCAGTCATATTTTTATATTTACATTTTGACCTTTATCTGAAAATAAGCAAATCTATATTTTCGGCAGGAAACCACCGAATATTCGGGTCAAGTATCGCGTATGGGTCTTTGGGAAAATCTTTGTGGAGTGCCATACTTTATATAGTTACTTCAATTACCTTTGTCGTGTCATTCCCGAAAATATCCACGACCTTTACGGCTATTTTGTGTTTGCCTTTCGTTGCCATCTTTGGAGAAGTAACAAGGTCAAGATTTCTGTTCTTTTTCGTGCGGAAACTTTGCCATTCGTTGTCAAAGATATAATCACCGGTCCACACTTCTTTTTCTTCGCCATCCTCCATTATTTTGATGATTTCTTTTCTGCTAGAAAAGTCAAAATCTACCGCCCAATAATCAATCCAGTCGCTCCATTTTTTAGTCAAAATTTCCTTTGAGATTTCTTCCGTTTTTTTATCTTTTGAAATTTTTACAACTTGACCATCTTCTACCACTACCTTAGATGCGCCTGGGCGTAATGCCTCGGCTATCTCACCAGAATCATCCTGATTATAAAAGACAGAAAAATCAGTAAGCTCTATTGATATTTCTTTATCATTTCCTCGTCCTTTTACAATCGGCTTTGCTTCAATAAATGCGACATCGTAAAACTTTACTTGTCCTTTTTCCACTGCTTTTTTATCAAAAACCTCTCGCGGAATTATTCTAAAAGCAATATCAATGCCCTGATCTTTGTATTGTGAAAAATCTAGTCCCATTTCATAATCAAACCCAAGCACATCAATTTTAGTGATTCCTTTTTCTTTGCATTCTTTTACAATGTCCCGCACCAGTTTTGAGGAAACGGGAGTATTGATAGGTCCCACCGCTACGAGGCGATCTCTTTTCTTACCAATAACATTTACAAAAGATTCCACCGGCTCTGCTTTGTAGGCAGAAAGAATGAGCTTTACAAATTCTTTTTCTTTTCTTTCAGCTTGTTTTGATTTTTCTTCTGCTCGTAAATCATTATTCGTAGCTAGGAAATTTTCTCTTTCATATCTTCCAACATTCAAAATCTCAAAGGCTCTGAAATTCTTGTTTTCTTTCTTCATTTCTCTTTGTGTCCCTATCATTCTTTTTCTTGCAGTATGAACAGAAAATTTACCTAAGTCAGATGCAATCCACCTTCTATTTAATTTCTCAGCAACAACTGCTGTGGTGCCAGATCCCACAAAAAAATCAGCAACGAGATCACCTTCATCTGAAGAAGCTTTAATAATTCTTTCAAGAAGTTCCTCGGGCTTTTGTGTTGGATAATCTGCTCTTTCTTGGGCTTGTGAAGAAATAGCCATGAAGTCCGCCCATAGATTTTGAACTTGCTTACCCTCAATATTTTCAGAAAACTGTTTATATCGTGGTGTTCCATTTGAAGTAAAGAAAATAATGTTATTTTTAATTGCTTCGTTTATTCTTTCTTGGGACCATCTCCAATGAGTTCCTGGTGGTGGGCTAATAAGTCCCTTTTCTCCAAAAATTCTAGGTTCCCCTTGTCCGGCTGCGTTCATAGATACAGATTTATATCTTTTTCCAGTTAGATTATCGATATTTGAATATTCTTCCTCTGTTTGCTCATCTGTTCTAGGTAAAAAAATCTTATTGTAAATATATTCTTCACTCTTTGAATACAGGAAAATAGTATCAGTGATTATTCCAAATTTGTTTCCATCATTATGACTATAAGAACGACGCCATGTTATTTCATTTATAAAATTATCCTTACCAAATATTTCGTCTAATACTAGCCTCAGATAGCTATTAACTCTATAATCACAGTGCACATAAATACTTCCATCTTCTGCAAGTAAGTCGTGCATGAGTTTCAATCTTTCATACATCATCGCGATAAAACTATCTGCGCCCTTTCCCCAAGTGTCACGAAAAGCAATTTCCTCTATTGAAAAATCAGCACCGACATCAAACGGCGGGTCGATGTAAATCAATTTCAAACCACCTTGGGCTTCTATTTCTTTGCGAAGCGGTCCATTATTGAGAGAAGAAAGAATAAGTTTATTGTCTCCCCAAATCAATTTATTCGTCCATCCGGTTATTTGTCGTCCTGTTGTATCAAAAAGAGAATTTTGATTGCCAAATTTTGCATCGCCCTTATCGTCATGTCTGGGCTCGTCTATTTGCTCAATAACTTGGAAAGGCAAGACAACATTCGTTACTTCATTTGTCTTTCCATTCCAAAGAAGCTCAACTTCTCTGTCATCATCAAAAAGCAAGAAACGATACTTTTCCGGAAGCGGTTTCCCCGCTTCCAAATATTTCACTACATCTCTTTTTTCATTATCGGTTAATTTCATAAGATTTATTTTGTGATCACCCTATCTCTTAAAGAGGTCCAGATATTCATGCAGGACAAAAATCCGGTTACGGGAAAAACCGGTTATTTCTTTGAGGATACCGACACGCTCCATCTCTCCAACAAGAGTGTTAGTTGCCGTATTTGAGGCATTAAGATATTTGGATGCATCAGAAACCTTAAAGGCCGGCATAGAGAACAACTGGAGCAAAAGTCTATGAGCCAGTTTTGCCCGGCGGCCAAGCTCCATGATTTGTTTCTCGTAGCGAGCGCGCAGATCAATAATTTTCTCAAATGTATCCTTGCCTTTTTTAGCTGTCTCAATGACCGCCGAAAGAAAAAAGACAACCCATTGATCCAAGTCGTTGCGTTCGCGCACAAACGTAAGCGCGTCATAATACGCCCCTTTGTTTCTTTCAAAGAAATCCGAAAGGTAAAGAGTCGGTTTTCGCAGAATTCCAAGTTCAATAAGATGAAGTCCGATGAGCATACGGCCGATTCTTCCGTTGCCGTCATTGAACGGGTGAATTGTCTCAAATTGATAATGCGAAATAGCCATCTTAATCAGATGAGGCATATTCAATCCTTTGTTGTGCCAAAAAAACTCAAGGTCTTTTAAGGCTTCCGGCATATCTTCAGGATGAGGCGGAATGAAAGCGGCCGTCTGAATGCTCGTGCCACCAATCCAATTTTGTACGGTGCGAACTTCTCCCGGCTGTTTGTGTTCACCACGAACACCGGACAATAAAATCTTGTGGGCTTCCTGTAGAAGTCGCATTGAGATCGGGAGCTCATTCAACCGAGCAATGCTTGTGTTCATTGCTTTGATATAATTTTGCACTTCAGTCCAATCGTCTCTTTTTTCCGGGGAGATTTCTTCTTCCGGCAGGACGGCTTCATCCATGCCGGTGCGAGTGCCTTCAATGCGACTTGATTTGACCGCTTCATTACGCACGTGCATTTGAATGAAAAAATCTACATCCGGTACAAGGATGGAGTAAGCGTTCAATTCCCCGACAAGCCTGATCGCTTCTTCCAAGAGAACAGGAATTCTTTTGTCCTGCCATTCGTAAGGACGATTGACCGGGGACGGCAAAAAACTCTGGCATTCGTAGTCTTTGCCCCAGAAGTGCTTCTTGTGGGTTCCTGCTATGAACTGATTTTGCTGTGGTTTGTTTGCCATAGTTTTACTTGTTTACCCCGTTAGATAACCTCGTATCTAACGGGGTAAATCTAAGTTGAAATATGTATTCCCATGTTACCAGATATCAACAAAAAGTGCAATAAGAGTATGTGTATTACGACTTGACACAAAAAGGCGATGTAATAAGGCCTAAAAACTTGAGGCAAAGCCGTCCACGAAGCGGACGGCGACCCTTTCTTCATTTTCCGCCGATGTTTCTTTGGGTGGTGCTTGTTGGAAAAAGTCAGAACCCATTTTGCGGAAAACCCCCACTAAGGAAGCCAGCCCGCCGCCGCTCGCTACCACTCGCCACCCAGCAAAAAAGTTTTCTCTGCATTTCTGATTTTGCGCGCGACCGATTTTTTCTTCTAAAAGGAAAAGAAAACTTTTTTGCTGGGTTCTGCTCTGAACGAGCAGGGCGGCGGGCTTGGCCTCTATTTTTTGCAAGAACACGGCGGAATTCCCCCCACACCCCCCTTCCGCCGTGTTCTTGCGGGGACGGACGGAATTTTTGGCGACGACTAAATTCTTTTCCTTGCCCCACCACCCGTGCGCGGAAAAGGTTAAGGAACTCCCTATGAGATTTACTAATTGGTTATTTTTTGATACCATAGTAATATA